>JAISSN010000071.1 GCA_031273105.1 Holophagales bacterium
AGTTCACATACCACTGCTCGTTGTGCTTCCGCTTAATTACCTGCACTTTTGTTGGGCATCCCATATTGCCCTCCTTTCGTTCTAGTCCTTAGACTAGAACATAAAACACTAAAAATCAATACGAAATGTATGCTATAAAAAAAATCTAGTAAAAGGCCAAAGACGAGCGAGCGTTCAACTTTGAAAAAGTTGAACCGCTCTAAAATCAGGGCTTGCCCCGTTTTCTAACTTAGTTGACTATAGTGTTCATGGTCAGTATTTTTGTGGCAGGCACTAATTTCCGGCGGTTTCTGTGAAGCCGCAGCCCTGGAGAATGCGACGCGCCCTGTTGGGGACTGGCGCGCCCTGGAAGCGCATTCAGGACGCCTGGGAACTGGAAGAAGGCGCCGCCCGCCTTGCCTGGATGCGGGGCGTTGACGATCCGGCTGAATTATCATGGCGACTGTCGCCAAATTGGGAATCAACCTTTGAGCCATACGGCTTTGACGGCATGGGCATAGCTGTAACGCGCATAAAGGCCGCCATAGCCAAAAAGGAAAAAATCGTTGTCTATGGGGATTACGACGTTGACGGTGTTACGGCCACTGCCCTGTTGATAAGAGTATTAGAGCGCATGGGGGCGGATGTAGACTTTTTTATACCCGACCGCTTTAACGACGGCTACGGCCTGCACATAGACTGCATTCGTGAACTGGCCCAGACCCACTCGCCAAAACTATTGATAAGCGTTGACTGCGGCGTCAGGTCTGTCGAAGAAGTGGCGGCCAGCCTCGAACTGGGCGCAGATTGGATAATCACGGATCATCACTCGCCAGGCCAGGAAATCCCAAAAGCCATAGCGATATTACATCCCGCCATGGGGACGCAGCCCAATAAACACCTTGCGGGAGTGGGCGTCGCTTTTAAGCTGGCTCAGGCGCTGCTGGACGCCGTACCTGTGCCAAAGGGCAGCGACGCGGCTTTTTTGGATGGCCTCCTGAAGCTGGTAGCCATTGGAACTATAGCCGATTTGGTTCCACTAGTGGGGGAAAACGCTCTCCTTGTTCGTCGCGGCCTCAACGCCATGGGCGGCGTCAATTCGCCTGGTTTGGCCGCCCTGCTCAAAGCCGCCCACTGCGAAGGCCACGTCACGGCTTCATCAATAGCCTTTGGCGTGGGGCCGCGCATAAACGCCGTGGGGCGCATGGGGGGGGCGGAAGACGCCGTCAGGCTGTTATTGGCCAGAGACCCTCAAGTAGCGCGCCAACTGATGGATCGCGTGGAATATTTAAATAAAGAGCGGCAGACTTGCCAGCGGGAACTGGCCAAAATTTTACCACCACCCGGGGACGAAGCCTTTGACCTGGTCATTGAACCAGCCGCCCACAAGGGCGTGATAGGTATAGTCGCAAGCCAGAGGATGAGGGATGGCGGGCGTCCGTCGGGCGTTTGCACAGTCATTGACGGCGTTGCGCATTGCAGTTTGCGCGCCCCTGAACCATACGACTTGTCTGAGATACTTACAAAGGCCCGCCCGTTTTTGAAGTCCGGCGGCGGACACAGGGCGGCTGCGGGCATTACCTTTGACATGTCCCATCTTGCCTTTGTAAAAGAAATATTCACGAAGGCTGCAAAGTCTCAGGCTCCAGGCAACTATGTCTCGGCGGTCGAAGTTGATGGAGAGGGCGTTGACTGGGTTCCTGGCAGAGAGGCGCTGGAACGTCTGGAACCATACGGCCAGGCTTGGCCAGAGACGTCCTGCGTCATCCGTGGACTCTTAAACGGCGTTCCTGAATCTTTTGGCGATGGGCATTGTAAGATAAAGCTAAAGGGAATGCCCCAACCACTGACGTGGTTCTTTGCCCACGAAAGATTATCCGACAATAAGTCTGCCTACGGGCAGTTATTAACTTTGGCCATTTCTCCCCAGGATCACATACGCTGGGGCAGGTCGTGGCGGGTTGACGCGCTGCTGGATTCGGGGACGGCCACGTGAGGGCGCTTTGGAGTACGCAGCACTCCGCCCATTTTTGGGCCGGTTGGTCATTGCTCGCCGTGTGCGCCTATATAACCGTTTTTGTGTCTTTAAAACATTCCGCGCCAAGCGAAGCGAAAATGACGCGCAACCTGTTCCAAGGCGCCCGGGGTGAAAGCGGCCAATGGGTCGAAAGGCTCAATCGCGGCGAATATACGCTGACATGCGAATCCTCGGAGGGCGATGAAAATGCCCTTAAACTCATAGGCGTGGTAGCAAAATACGTTGAGAGCCGCGAGAATCCCCCAACCCATGACCCGACCCAGCGTACGCTCATCTGGCGCGCCACAGCGCCAACGGCGATTCATGAGGCCAATGGGGGAGCGGATACCCTGGACGGCCCCTTGTTTATAGAGGTAAAAGATTCCAACGGCGCCTTATTGGGATCAGGAAAAACAGATCGCGTCGGCCCTGCCCTGCGCCGCGAAAACGACGTCTGGATTGGCCTCGCGCCCCTGCGCTGGACGCAGTTAGAAGAATCGGGCAAAGGAGAATATCTCCTGCCGGCCGGGTGGCGAAAAGAGGCCGACGACAGGTTTTTGGTAGCCCAAGGGCCAGTTATATGGAATTCTGCGGGGTCAGACATTATTCGCAGCATTACGTCTGAGAGCCTCAACGCAACAAGTCTCACGGCAGGGATTTTAAACAACGCTCAGGCGACCCTGACCGGCGAAGGCACAATGGGTGGCGGACAAATTTGGGCCGAGCGCGTAGAGGTGGCCGGAGCGACGCTGCGCTTTCTGGCCCCCCTAAAATTCGAGCATCAACGGGGCTGGAAGGGTACCGCCGCAGAAGGTCTGGCTCTGCGGCCAGATTCGCCTGATCTATCTGGTTCGCTCAATTCACGCGGCGCATTGGAATTAAAGGATTTTCAGGCCCACGGCATTTTAGACGCCGTAAATAGTAAGGGAAACGTTTCTGCGTTAAATATCCGCGAGATCAAGGCAAATGGCGCCAAGTGGACAAGCGCCGGTTTGCAGATGGAAGGCAATGTCCAGTGGAATTTAGACCTGAACGAAAAAGGCGGGCGGACGACAAGTTACCTGTTGAGGGCGCCAAGGGCCTTTTACAGGAGCGGCCCGGGTAATGAGCTGCCAAAAGATATGCCCGCCGACTCTATCCGCTCTGAGGGAAACCCTGTTCTCACCTGGAACGATAACACCTTAAATTCATCGGCCATGACCTATCTTGTTGATGAACACAGTTGGCATTTAGAGTCGCCAGTGCATGGGACTGTACCGGGAGGCAGCTTTTCAACAAAATCGGCATCTGGCTCTGCCTCTCAATGGATATTTAATGGACCAATACGTGCGGATTACAAAAATTGGGGTTCGCTGCGTGGCGACCGATTGGTTTGGGATGAATCGCCTGAGCCTGTTTATACCTTTACTGGTAAGCCCGCGGTTTTAATTGGGCTTGAGCGCAGGCTTTCTGGCGAAAAGATTATACGCAAAAACAATCAATTGCAATTTCCCCAAGGCATACAGGGCAGTTTAAATATGCAGGGTGAAACCCTTACCCTGAGAGCCGACAGGGCGGATATTATTGGAGGTGATAATATGGGTTCCAGCGTGTCTGGTATTTCTATCAAAGAAGCTCGCCTGGCGGGCAGGGTTGAATGTCTGACTGAAAACTACAGGTTCTCAGCGCAAGAGGCAATTATTACGTTTGACAACAATCAGCCAAGCAAAATCATAGCAAAGGGAAAAACGTCGCTGCAAGGCAGCCTGGGGAGCGGCGTTGGAGAATACCTGGAACTCACGTTTGAGAAAGGAAAAAAACAGCCGCACATAAACTGGTCTGGACAAGTCCGTGGAAAATTCGAGGCGCCCTTTGATAAATAAGTCCCCTGGCGATAATTCAGCCTCCTTAAACAATTTGCCAGCCAGCCGGAGGGCAGGTAAAGACGCTGTTTTGACGGCCCTCGACCTGCACAAAAGTTATGGCGAAAGAACCGTTGTGCGCGGCGTTTCGCTGGAAATAAGCCCAGGCGAGGTAGTTGGCCTGCTGGGGCCAAACGGCGCGGGCAAAACAACCACTTTTTACATGGTCATTGGCGTTGAAGCGCCGGATAGTGGAAATATTCTCTGGCGCGGCGCGGATATAACCCGCATGCCGATGCACCGCCGCGCCCGTAAGGGGATTGGCTATCTTCCCCAGGAGTCCAGTGTGTTTCGCGGCCTTACGGTTTGGGAAAACCTGATGGCCCTGGCGCAACTGCAACCCATATCCCACGCTGAACAAAAAGAGCGCAGCGAAAAGCTATTGACAGAATTTCATCTGCAAAACGTAAAAAACACGTTAGGTATGAGCCTGAGCGGCGGTGAACGGCGAAGGTGCGAAATTGCGCGCGCACTGGTGACTTCCCCTAGTATAATGCTCTTTGATGAACCCTTTGCCGGGGTTGATCCAAAATCTGTGCTGGAAATACAATCTTTAATTGCGGAACTCAACTCAAGGGGTATCGGCGTGCTGATCACAGATCACAACGTACGGGAAACGTTGCAAATTGCGAATCGCGCGTATATTCTGGCAGATGGAATGATTATGAAACACGGACGCCCAGCCGAAATAGCAGAAGACCCAGACGTCAGACGCATGTATCTGGGAGAAAGATTCAGGCTGGACTAATGGCGACTCTCGGACACAATCTCTCACAGAGAGTGGCGCAGAGCCAGACTTTGGCGTTGACGCCCGCTATGCAATTAAAGCTCAAGCTATGGCAGATGAACCTCCAGGAGTTAGCCCAAACCATCGAAGAAGAACTGGAGGTCAATCCGCTGCTCGAAGCGCCCGACGACCTGACGGAGACGCCAACGACAGAGGCTCTGATGGAAGGCAGGGATTCAGAGACCATTGACGACGCTCCCGCCCTCGAAGGGGTCGAGCTGCCGGAAGACGTTGCTTCTGTTGAATTAGGGCCGCTCCTTGAAGCAGCCCAGGAGATGAACCCAGAGGACAATCTGGAAAAATTCACCAGCGAAGGCGTGGCCCAGGTTCAGGAAACAGACATGGGGGCTGAAAACGTCTGGGATTTAGACCTTCCCCGCACCAGCAACCTGCCCGACGAAGACCGCACGAGCTGGGAAGACCGCCTGACAAATTCCGTAACGCTGCACGAACACTTGCTCTCACAGCTATACCAAGCTATTGCCGAGGACGATCCAAGGGGCGTTTTCCTGGAAGCCCTGATTGACCACGTTGACCCGAAAGGCTTTTTACGCCTTGATCCGGATAGATCCCTTGAAACAACCCCTGGACAACTGGCTGGCGAATTGGGCGTAGATGCGGCCATGCTGCCGGAGCTTATTGAAATCCTGCAAGACTTTGACCCATCGGGGGTCGGATGTTTTACGGTGCAGGAGAGCCTGCTCGTCCAACTGCGGCACGCTGGCGCGGAGCCTGACGATCTTGCTGTGCGCATAATCAAAGACCACAGCGATCTGTTGAGCCAGCGGGACAGCGCCAAACTGCGAAAGGCGTTGAACTGCTCTGAGACAGAGCTTGACGAAGCCATGAGTGTACTCAAACACCTCAACCCATCGCCAGGCCGCGCCTTTGACCCCGATGGCGAGCGCATAATAAAGCCCGACGTAGTAGTGCTTCGCGGCGATGACGGGGTGTGGAAAGTCTATTTAAACGATGACGGAATCCCGCCCCTGCGCGTAAACCCTAAATATCAATCCTTCCTGAGCGCAAGCCGTGAAAAGAACGAAAAAGATTTTATACGTGAGCGATACAGGTCTGCCCGAGACTTCATTCGCGGCGTGGAAGACCGTAACCGCACAGTCCTGCGAGTCGCGGCGTGTATCGTTGACCTGCAGCAGGATTTTATGGAACACGGCGTACAAAAACTGCGCCCGATGGTATTGAGAGACGTTGCGGAAGCAACGGGCTTTCATGAGTCAACCATCTCTCGTGTGGTCAAGTCCAAAACTATACACACGCCCCAGGGGCTTTTTGACCTGAATTATTTCTTTAGCGCAAGCCTCGGGAGTTCCAGTGGCGACGATGTATCCGCAACGGTAGTCAAACACCGCATAAAGGTGGTAATCCAGGCCGAAGACCCCGCAAGGCCGCTTTCAGATGAAGCGATAGCGAAACTGCTCGACAGGGACGGCGTCAAGGTAGCCCGGCGCACTGTCAATAAATATAGGGAAGAATTGCGCATCCCTTCAGCTTCCCAGCGCAGGCGCCGATGAAATATAAGTGGATATTGGAGTGCGGCCCAGGTGAAACCTGTTCCCCGTGAACGGCACTATGGGTCAGTTACCTGAACGGGCCATCGCGCCCCCCTTTTTTAGGAGTCTGCTATGAAGATAATCTTCACCGGAAGACACGTAGAGGTTTCAGAAAGCCTCAAGCGTTACGCCGAAGAAAGGTTGAACAAGATGTCAACCTACGTTGACGACATTATTGATATTCATACTACGATGAGCGTGGAAAAGCACAGGCATAAAGCCAATGTCGCGCTTAAATCCAGGACAGGCGTTTTTGTCGCCAGCGCCGTAACGGACGACATGTACCAAAGCCTCTCCCAGGCCATTGATAAACTCGAAACACAAGTCCACAAGAAGCAGGGCCAGAGACGCACCCTGCAAGCCGCACCGAGGGAACTGGAACCCGCAATCGGGCAATGAGTTTTTTGTTCAAAGCGTCTGAAAACAAAATACGTTTTGTTTTCAGGCGCTTTGGCTATAGGAATATGTTCATCTCCGGCTCTCCGTATGTCTGATACCAAGCTACGAACTAAAGGGATTACTACTGGACATGTTGACCTTGGTTTCCGCCCGGTGGTGTAATCGGGATTACGATCAGCTTTATGTGTTAGGTGTTTTAGATGGAGGGTATTCAAATGTGATTTGTGGTTATAATCCCAAATGAATACCCTCATGATGTAAAGTTGATAAAACCAAGGGAGTAACCATGAAAAAACTAGTATCTTCCTCCATCGTAGCAATGATAGCTACGGCCCCTATAACCCGACTTTGACACTTGAGTTATAGAAAATCATCTACAAGTATATTGTTATCATGTATTTACGTTGATTTGGGCCTTACACGAGATTATTGCTAATCAGCTTACTTTTTAGTGTCTCCC
>JAISSN010000074.1 GCA_031273105.1 Holophagales bacterium
ATGACGCAGAGCGCCTTTTTCATGGCTATTGTATTGTTTGTTCTGTTGTCGCCTTCCCGAAAGTTGCACCTGCAATCCTTGCAGCAATAACGCTGTTTCCCTGCAACCACACCGCTCTCGACTACTCGCCCTGAACCACACTTTTTGCACATCGGCACGACAATCTCCTCTGAATACCATACTGAAAATTATCATGTATATATAAATTAGTCAACACTCTCCGTAATTCGCCTATCGAATTGTGTCAAGCGCAAATGTCCGCGACAGGTTTAGCTTTATATCGCCATTCAACCTTGAGAAGCTACAGAGTTCTCCACAGTCAACACCAGGGGGGCTATCATGGGGGTCGTTCTTGAGGGGCAGTCGTCAACGGCGCAGGCGCCGCACATATCCTTTCGGCACGGGTCTATATGGGTATGCAGCTCACCTTCGAGGCCCAGTTTGGAAATCACGTCTTCGGCCAATGAATCCGCCAGACAGCCGCCTTTTTCAACGGTGTAGCTACCGGGCACCACGACGTGCAGGTCAACGTGGGTGTACCTGCCGGATCGCATAGTCCTCAAAGCGTGCAGGGCTATGACGTCCCTCGGGCGAACCAGGTTTATGGTTTCTATTATTTTTTCAAGCAGTTCAGGGTCTTCCACGTCCAGGAGGGCCTGGCTGGAACGCTGGACTAACTTAAAGCCCGTCCTGGCAAGGAGGGCGGCCACCAGCAGGGCCATGAGCGGGTCCAGCCACTGAATGTCCGTCAGTTTTACTAAAACCAGGCCCGACAATATGCCCAGCGTAGTCCAGAAGTCAGACAGTACGTGCTGGCCGTCGGCCTCAATGGCCTTTGAGCGGTGGCGCCTGCCCATGAGTATCAGAAACAGGCCGAGACCCCCGTTTAATACTCCGGCGACCGCGTTCCAGACAAGGCCGCTACTCAGGTTTTTAAGTTTAATGACGCCAGAAATAAATTGTTCATGGAGCGTGCTCAGCGCCTCCCAGGCTATGAGCGCCGCAGCCAGGGCTATCAGCCCGCCCTCGAAGGCCTCGCTGAAGTATTCAATTTTTCCGTGGCCGTAAGGGTGTTCCCTGTCCGCTGGTTTTTCGGCAAATACCACCGCGCCCAGCGTAAATATCGCGGTTATGACGTTTACAACGCTTTCTATGGCGTCGGCTCTGAGGGCCGCCGAGCCTGATACCACAGACGCGTAGTACTTCATGGCCAAAATGCCCGCCCCGGCCACGATGGCAAACGCAGCCACACGGAGGCGCGCCGCTTTGGACGCGCCGGGCGCGTCCGGCTTCAACTCACCACCCCATCCCCTTGAACAGGATGTCTATGTCGCGCTCGTCAATAGTCCTGTCGCCGTTCAGGTCGTACTTGTTTAAGTCCGCCTGGGCGGCGGAGCCAAAGGCCTTAGCCATGTCCAGTAGCTGGGGGGTTTTGGGCGTATTATCGTCAAAACACCCTTTGACCGCGACTGATACGCTGTTCCTGATGGACGAGTCGCCAGCGCTCGCGGCGGTTATGGTCACGTTTTGAGGCATGGCGGGCGGCTGGTATCTCCCCTGGGAGTCTATGTTTCCGGCGGAGGCGGACCAAACGACTGATTGGCTGTCGGCGCCGTTGACCACGGCCTGGAATTTCACCGTAGCGCCCGTAAAAACAACCTGGAGGGGATCAACGATAGAAACAGAGGCGGGAACAGCGGCGGCAAAGGCTTTAAGGCATATGCTCACGTTGTTCAAATTGGCGGCTGAGATAATGTCGCTCCAGTTCGCACCGTTTGACGAAGCGAAACCGGAACCCTCCGCAGCCCGGTGGCTGTCGGCGTAGCCCTCGTAGGGCCATATAACGGCGATCGGATAGCTGGCGCTTGACGGCGGCTGAACCAGTCTGACTATAACCGCAAATTTGCTGCCGTTACTTACGTTAACCGGAGTCGTCAGCTTGATTCGGTGATATCCGGGCAATTCTAAAGTTCCGGACTGAGGGCCGGAAACCTGCGTACCGGTAGAGGGATCTCCCGTTACGCCAGTTCTGACGGTTATCTGGTACGCAGTATTTTCAGAATTTGTATAAAAGGCGACGTCGGTTATGGCGTCGTTCCTCGTCGCCGTGAAAACGTTGGATATCCAAGCCGTATTGTTTCCATAGCCCAGCAATCCCAGCATTCCGAGGTGGTCGTACTGGTAAATTTTGCCGTCGAGTTGCGGACTGCCCGCGAAGGAGGCCGGGGAAAGAAAATTTGTATCGTACGACATGTAAAAATAGCCGTTTTCGCCCCAGGACGATCCCCAGCTATTGCGGACTATCCAGGCGCCGTCGCTGTCCGGCCGATTATCGGCGGGAAAATTTGTTCTTGAAAAACTATCATTCCACCCAACGATATTTACGCCATGATTAACGTCTATGTCGCTGCCCGTCTGCCTGTACCTGAAAGCCATGGTCGTCGGATTATAGTACGCGCTTTCATTTTCCGGCCACATCATCGCTATCGCCACGGGGCCGCGGGTCTGAACCAGGCCCTTTATCGCGTCCGGATCATCTGTCTCAAAGAAAAAAACGTTTTTGACAGTCGCTGCCGTCGATTCGGTCCCATTGGGCAGCGAACTCTGGGGATAATTCTTTGAATTCTGATACGGCGCCTGGCCTTCAGGCACAGGGCCTGTACCCCTCGACATTATCGCCAATGCCTTCATTGAATTTCCCCCAAGGTCAAAAACGGGGTCTCCGCCGCTTGCGACACTCCCCTTTGTAAAAGCGGGCATGCCGCCCACCGGGTTGTAAGCAAACCAGGCCAGGTGCCATTCCGAAAAATCAAGAGACGTCCCGTTTGTCTTCCTGATGTCGTACTCTAAAGAAGCAAGCGCGGCAAAGGTCCAGCAGGTACCAAAGGGGTTTTGGTTGCGAATCGGCG
Source organism: Holophagales bacterium (assembly GCA_031273105.1). Taxonomy (GTDB): domain Bacteria; phylum Acidobacteriota; class Holophagae; order Holophagales; family Holophagaceae; genus WRHW01. The sequence continues at coordinate 2,910 of JAISSN010000074.1, forward strand.
AGAGAACGCCCCCGGTTCGGAGGTCGTGGGAAGCGGGGTACGCGCCCAGCCCCGCCTTTACCATCGCCTCAATTTGAGTGGCAGGGCCATAGAGTTTTGAGTGTGCAAACGGCGGGGGGATATAGCCAAAGCGGTTATCCGCAGGTTCAGCGCCAAGACCCGGCGCCTGCGCGGCGCGCCTTTTCCATTCTCTTTCCTTCTCTTTTTCCTGCCATTTCACAAAAGCGGGGTTCAACGGCGCCAGTTTCAGGCGCTGCTCCTGTGCGTCAAGAGCGCCAAGGGCGCCTGACGCAAGGGACAGCAACGCCAGGGACGCGGCTATGTTTAAAGAGAATCGGCAGGTCATATAGGTCTCCTTTCCGGGCAGAGCGAGATTAGCATTTTACACTTAAATTCTGTTTCCAATGTGAAGCAGCAGCCTTAGAACAACGTGCGGGAGGGGCCTGCATAAAGCCCCGCAAAGCGCTCCAGCAACAAATACCTGTGCTACGGCTGACATAATATCACCGCGCCGCCGTACGCCACACCCTTATCATAGTCCCTCGCCTTCAAAAAGTCAAGGAATATTTTGTGTTCAAATGACTTGTGGAAGATAGTTATCCCCCACAAGTCAAACAACTGTAAAGCAAATTGTGGATTACACGGATTACCTAGAAGCGTATGCCGGCGGAAATGGTATAAGTGCGCGCCTGGCCCCAATTAGACACGCCGGTTGTGCCGTATGCGCGCGCAGGCTCCCACGGGGAGTCAAGGGACGCGGCTGAGTTATTGGGAACAGCCTGCCAGTTGATGTTCCACGTCACGAGCTGCATGTGATTAAAAATATTGCGAATATCAAGTTTCACAAAGGCCGTCACCTGGTAGTCCATGACCTTAAACAGATTGAAGTCATGGGTAATGGCAAAGTCGTGATAGGCGGAGGCGTTAAATACGCCGTCGCCTCTCCTGCCGTTCATGAATTGTGTCCATGTGTCGCCAAAATCACCGGGCAGATCGCGGTTAAGCGCCTGGGGGCGGTTAAGGCGGGTGTTGCTGTAGTGCGCCCCTGACGAAAATCTATAGATAAAGCCGTAGGTGGTGCGCCCAAAGCTGTTTTTGTGGGTATAATCAGCGGCGCCGTTAATAATTATGGGCCTGTGGCCTGTCAGGTAGCCATAGGGAGTGCGGTCTTTTGTATCGTACATCTTCACGCCGTCAACGACGTTAAAGAAGTTGATGCCTTGGGCGGCCCCGGGTACGTAGTCCACCTCGCTGTCGTAGTTGCCTTTCAGCTCAGACCAAGTGACGTTGCCGTTGACGTGCAGATCGCCCCAGACATAGTCGGCCACAAGCTCCAGAGCCTGATACTTGCGCTCGGCCTCAGAAATATTGTCCCAATACCTGATGTAGAAATCTTCGTCTATGAACGAATCGTAGGCCGTGCCATGATTACCGGCGCTGTAGTCAATGAGGTTTTTCCAGTCTTTCTTGACGCCTGTCAAGCTAACGTAGCCCCGGCCATACTTTTCGGTGACAAAAGAATACTGGGCGCTGAGTTGCATTTCATCAACGGCCGGCGCCTTGAGGCTGGAGTTGATAGCGATGTTGAGCGTCGGGTTGCTGTATTCGCCGATGTCGGGATAGTTTCTTAAATCTGTAATAACAGACAACGGCTGCGGGTCGCCCCATGGATAATTGTCAAAATCAGCATAGTAGATAATCATTTTGGGATTGCCCGCCCCGGACACGGCGCCGGTGATGGCTTCGAGAACAGCCCCGTTGTAGCGGCAATAAGAGGCCTTGAATATCCACTTCTGATCGCCAAACAGGTCGTACGTGACGCCCAGGCGGGGCGAAAAGCCCGACGCGCTGGCGATAGTGCCGTTAAAGTCGTCGGCGTCGGCTTTATATTGATCCCACCTCACGCCTATCTGCACGGCTATGTTGTTATTCACCTTCCACTTGTCGTTGACATAAAGCCCGTAGGTTGTCTGATTGGCGGAAGCGTCCGTGCTCTCGTATGTTTCAACGCCTATGGGGTAGCCCGTTTTTGCGGCTACGTCCCACTCTTCAACATAGAAAATCCTGTTTGTGGGGCTTTGCATGTTTTTGGCCTGGCGTTTTCCCTTGTAGTAGTCAATGCCGAAATCAATCTCGTGGAGTCCGTGCGCATTCAGGAACAGCGAGCCTTTCAGGTTAGCCGTCTGGTTGTCCCGGTTGTCGCCGCCGTCGTCGCCGTTGAACAGGCCGGCGTTAAAGAAGTAATCGGTGTCAAGATCGTAAATGGCCTCTTTGAGGCTGCCCGTAGCGCCGCCGGCAATCAGCATGGTCTTGGCGCCAAAGCGCACCTCGGTATTAAAGGTGGGAGACCAGATGGCGCGCCATGAAACGTTGTACATTTCATATCTTTCTATTTGCGGAATCAAAGTGTCAAGCTCGCCGGAAAGATAATCAATATTCGTAACGTCAGTGCTGCCGTTGCTGTATGTGCCGATGAGCGAATGGTCATTATTGATTCTGTAAGTGAGCTTGAACGTCCTGGTCTGCCGACCGATAGTTTGGGTGTATGCCGTGTTGCGGGCGCCCGGCCCCGGCTTGGAGTCGGCGGCTATTACGGCGTCGGTGGATTGCTCGGTGTCGTAATAAGAGAAATGGAACCAGAGGCGATCCTTCAGGAGATATCCGCCAATGACGTAGGTTTTAAATTCATTAAGTAAATTTGCCGGATGGGGCTGGCCCCGTCTGAGGGCGTTCCAGGCGGAGTTTGACAAATCTACCCTGTAAAGACCGCTGAACTCATTGCCGCCGGACTTGGTGAGGGTATTGATGACGCCGCCTTCAACGTTGCCGTACTCGGCTGAGATAGCGCCGGTGATGACCTGGGTTTCCTCGATGGAGTCGTTGATTATCGGAAACGCCAGACTGTTATAGACATTGTCATGCAGATTCTGGCCGTCGAGCAGGTACAGGTTGCCCGTTCCGTTTGAACCGCGAATCTGTATGTCGTTCACGCCGGAAGTGACGCCGGGCGACAACTGGGCCATGGCGACGACGCCGCGCCCCGTTGGCAGGCTGGATATGCGGTCCGCGCTGTAGTTGCTCGAAGTCTGCACCGAAGTCGGGTCAACGGCTGACGACGCTGAAGCTATCACCTCGACGGTGGCCCCTGCGACTGTCTGCAACACTATGCGCGGCTGGAAGTGCTGGTCCATACCGATGTTGCGGGTGGTGCGGGCTGTCTGAAAGCCGCCCGCTGTAATTTCTATGGTGTAGTTGCCCGGCGGCAGCAATCTGGCGATAAACACGCCCTGACTGTTTGTCGCGCCGCTGCGCTCTGCCATCATGCTGGGCGAGGTCAGCCTGACCCTTGCTCCGGCGATGGGATTGCCCGATGAGTCAACCACGGTGACTGTCGCGCTTGCCGTCTGGGTGCCCTGGGAATAGAGGGCTATACCCCGACTTTGACACTTGAGTTATAGAAAATCATCTACAAGTATATTGTTATCATGTATTTACGTTGATTTGGGCCTTACACGAGATTATTGCTAATCAGCTTACTTTTTAGTGTCTCCC
>JAISSN010000100.1 GCA_031273105.1 Holophagales bacterium
TTTTTTTAATGTTTTTTCAATACGCAGATGCAATTCACGCGTGAAGTGAGATATGATGCAAATATGGAGTGTTTGTGCTCCAAAATACCACATCCGCGTCCCAGGACACGGCAGAGTGACTGATCGACGGTATATCGCAGGCAGGGGCGCGACAACAACTGTAAACTGTAAAAACCAGAAGGGGCTACACTATGAGCAAGCCTATAGAAAACCTTGCCATTCTCGGGTTGCAGTGGGGCGACGAGGGCAAGGGCAAGCTTGTTGACCTGTTGAGCGCGAATTTTCGCAACGCCGTAAGGTTTCAGGGCGGCAATAACGCCGGACATACGGTCGTGGTCAACGGGGAGAGCATCGCGCTGCACCAGGTACCCAGCGGCGCGCTTCATCCTGAGTGCTTTCTTGTCGTCGGATCGGGCGTAGTTTTAAACCTTGAGGTCTTTCATCAGGAGTTAGAGCGCCTCCGCGACCGGGGCGTGGAAGTCCTGGATCGCCTATTGCTTTCGGACAAGGCCCACGTAATTTTACCTTATTACATAGCCATTGATAACTGGCGCGAGAGCGGTTCAAACCGCATAGGGACTACCGGAAGGGGCATAGGGCCGACATACGAGACAAAGGCCGCGCGCCTCGGATTACGCCTGGGAGACCTAAAACGGCCCGATGGTCTGCTGGAGCGTATTTCAAACATTTACACGGAAACCAGACTGAAAATAGGCGACGCGGCGCCTCTGCCCGCGCCTGAGGCGGTTCTCAAAGATTTACAGGAGCAAATCAAGCCGCTGCTAAAGTGTATCGGCAACGCCCAGGAGTACTTGTATGACGCCTGGAAGCGTGGGGAATCCCTTCTCTTTGAAGGCGCCCAGGCGACGATGCTCGACATTGACCACGGAACCTACCCCTTTGTAACCAGCTCAAATTGCAGCATTGGCGGCCTGTTCACCGGCACTGGCCTCCCTCCCAAGGCTCTGAACAAAGTGCTGGGCGTCGCCAAGGCATATACCACGCGAGTTGGCGCAGGCCCGTTCCCCAGCGAGTTGAGCGGCCCTGTCGCCGAACACATCCGTCAGGCGGGACATGAGTTTGGGACGACCACGGGCCGTCCAAGGCGCTGCGGCTGGTTCGACGCCGCTGTGGTACGACACTCCTGCCGCTTGAACGGCGCCGACGGCGTTGGATTGATGAAGCTGGACGTACTGGACGGGCTGGACAGCATCGGCCTAGTTAAGGGCTATCGGGGCGCGGATGGAAATACGCTGACCGCCATGCCCTCTTCCATACATGACTTGGAAAACACAGAGCAGATTATTGAATACTTTGACGGGTGGCCAGAGCCCACGAAAGGCGTCAAAAGCTGGAACGCCCTCCCCGCGCAAGCCCAGAGATACCTGAAGGCCATCGAAGAAGCGGTTGAGACGCCCATTGAATATGTCAGCACAGGCCCAAACCGAGGTGAGGGCCTGTTGCTGCCGGGACGCAGTTTGACTTAACTCTTTGAAACCCCGTGCGACAGCATTTCAATGGACGGGCTACAACCCAGCCTACTCGGCCGCCTCAGAAATATTCTCTTTCGGCGCCGGCAAGGTGTAGTCAACCAACTCTATCAGGGCTAGATCCGCCGCGTCGCCGAGCCTGTGGCCCGCCTTTAGTATGCGGGTGTAGCCGCCCGGGCGCTCGCTGAAGCGTGCGCGAAATTCCGGGGCAAAGATTTTAGCTACCACGGCTTTGTTGCCCAATCTGGCCATCACCAGCCGCCTGTTGGCGACCGTGTCGGACTTGGCCAATGTGATAAAAGGCTCTACAAACTTGCGAAGCTCTTTGGCTTTGACCAGCGTGGTTTGAACCCGCTCAGCCTGTAACAGCGCTGTAGCCAGGTTTTTCATCAGCGCCTTGCGCTGGTTTGTGGTACGGCCAAAGCGTTTACCGGAAACATTGTGACGCATAATTACTCCATTCAAAAACCAAACTAACGATTAAAATTCCTGATCCAGGCGCATTCCAAGAGACAACCCAAGGCGAGTTAATTCGTCCTTGATTTCCTGGAGCGACTTCTTGCCGAAGTTCTTTGTCTTCATCAATTCGGCTTCCGTCTTTTGGATCAATTCGCCGATAGAGGTAATGCCGGCGTTTCGCAGGCAATTATTAGCCCTCACGGACAGTTCCAACTCCTCTACAGACTTGCCGAGCAGCGCATTGACGCTTTCGTTGGAGAAGCCCATCAAGCCGCCGTCCATGTCCAGCAGGTCTTCGTCCTGGCGGGCGAAGATCAGGAAATGTTCCCTGAGTATCAGGGAGGCGTCGCTGACGGCGTCCTGGGGGTCAACCGCGCCGTTTGTCCAAACCTGCAGGACGAGCTTTTCAAACTCCGTGCTCTGGCCCACCCTGGCGGACTCAACGGTGTAATTAACTCTCGTAATGGGGCTGTGGTTTGAATCCAGCGGAATAAAGCCCGCGGCAAGCTTTTCGTCCATGTTGTGGTCGGCGGTCACAAAGCCGCGCCCCGGGCTGACCTGGATTTCCATTTCCAGATCGCCGTCTTCGCCGAGCGTGGCTATGTGTATATCGGGGGCGATCACTTCGACGTTCTGGTTACACCGAATGTCTTTAGACGTGGCGACGCCTTCGCCCTTGAAGGCAAGCGTGACTATCTGGGGCGAGTTGACGTGCAATCTGAAGGGGACTTCCTTGAGGTTCAGTAGAATGTGCGTTATATCCTCCAAAACGCCCGGCAATGTGGTAAATTCATGCTGTACGCCTTTGATGCGGACGTTTGTCACGGCGGCGCCGTTGATGCTGCTGAGCAGGACGCGCCTCAATGAATGTCCGACCGTTGTGGCAAAGCCGCGCTCAAACGGATAGGCGACAAACTCCCCAAAGGAGCTTGTCTTTGTTGCCGCTGTCAGCTCCGCGAAACGCGGACGCTGGAAATCGCTAATATTCAGCATCCATTACCCCTTACTTGCTGTAGAGTTCAACGATAAGCTGCTCGTTGATGTCAAGCGTTACGTCTTCTCTTGCGGGCGCCGCGATGACTTGCCCCTTGAACGCGCCGGCGTCGAAGGTGAGCCATTTGGGTATCCCGCGCCCGGCGGCGGTTTCGACGGAATTTTTTACGGATTCTATTTCGCGGGCTTTTGCGCCAAGTTCAACCCACTGCCCCGCCTTCGTCTGGTATGAGGGTATGTCCACCCGCTTACCATCAACGAGAATATGACCGTGTAAAACCATTTGGCGCGCCGTGCGGCGGCTGGCCGCAAAACCCAGGCGATATACCACGTTGTCCAGGCGGCACTCAAGCATAGCCAATAGGTTGTGACCTGTGACGCCGCGCTTTTTTTCGGCCTTTTCAAAGTAAAGGCGGAACTGTTTTTCCAGAACGCCGTAAATGCGCTTGACCTTTTGCTTTTCACGAAGCTGGAGGGCGTAGCCGGTGGGCTTTTTGAGCTTGCCCGCGCCGTGCTGGCCCGGAATTTTGCCCTTGCGCGTTTCAAAAGAGCATTTTTCCTTGTAGCAGCGGTCGCCCTTCAAATACAGTTTCATGCCTTCGCGCCGACAGAGGCGGCAGGCGGCTTCAGAATATCTGGCCATGATTGTCCTCCTCTATACCCGACGCCGTTTCGGAGGACGGCATCCGTTATGGGGAATTGGGGTTACGTCGCGGATGCTTG
>JAISSN010000004.1 GCA_031273105.1 Holophagales bacterium
TTTAGAATTAGAATTAAATCCCTTAACCCCCTCGCATTGTGTGGGGCTTTGGTTTTTTAAGCTGTCAGGCGGCTCCATGCCAATTTGGAGCAGCGTGTGAAAAGGAGAATCCATGCTCAATCTTAGTTCTTGTTTGAAAACCGCCGTTTTGTGTTTAGCCGCGCTTGTCTGCGCCGGTTTAACGGCCCAGGAAGACAAGGATAGGACGCGCATTGGGGTGGTCTTTGAAAACCGCTCAAGGGCCGCAGATATGGAATTACCCAGCAGCATGGCGCGTTTGCTCATTTCCGAACTCAAGCAAAACAAAAATTACCAGTTGATTGAGCTTACGACAGGCGTTTTTGACCAATCCAATGCCGCTAAAGCAGCTAAGGAGGCTGGTTTGGATTATATAGTACTTGGCAACGTCTTTGCAAAGTTTAGCGACGAAATCACTATCGGCAAAGAAGTCAAATATGGACTCGGACCTGTGGATGTAGCGCGACATTCGACAAAGATCGACATATTAATAAAAGTCAAAGTGGTCGAGGCGGAAACCGGTAAAGTCATATTATCCGAAAATGAACAAGGCTCCAAAACTGAACGCTGGGGTGAGGTGAAACAAACACCTACTGCGGTTCATTACGATAAAGCAGCCGAAAAACCAATGTCCAAAATAGCGCATATAATCATGAGCGACATCCATCCCTCAGAGCCTGTGGTGTTGCTGGTCAGAGAAAAAGAGCTGGCTATAGATGTGGGTAGCAAAGCAGGGATCAGGAAGCGGCAAAAGGGGAAGCCGTAACCATGGACTCATCTTCCTGTCGCTGCCACGGCGCGGCTAATGGCTTTGGCCTGGATGATCTGCACATGGATGGTTTTCCGGGCGGGCGCGAGTGCTTCCTGCGCTTTCTCTCCATAGGCAACCAGGGCTGGGAGCAGGGCGAGGCCGTAATTCAACAACTAAAAGACGCTGGCGCGCCAAAGATCATGCTGGAAGAATTTACCGAGGGCGAGGGCTTTTTGAAAAGCTCTGACCTGGTGGCCACATGGCTCGAAAGTTTGCCCAGGGCCAATCCCGGCGGCCCCTGGGCTGTCATAAAGCCGCTGAAGGATATAAAGGCCGATGAAACGCCTAAAGCTGTGGCCTTTCTGGTTGACCCTGACCAGCTATCGGCCTTGACGGTTCTGGCCAACTTCCCCGGCCCCGGCATTGACCGGGTGCGGATTCCCTCTGGCTCGGGCTGCACTTGTTTTGGCCTCTATGCCTTTCATGAGGCGGAGCAGGACTTTCCCCGGGCCATCATCGGCCTTACAGACATCTCCGCCCGCTTTTACCTGAGCAAGACGCTGGGCAGGGATATTTTGTCGTTTACGGCGCCTTGGAACCTTTTTAAGGAAATGGAAGCAAACGCGCCAGAGAGCTTCCTGACGCGCTTCGCCTGGAAGTCGATGCGTTCATAATTTCCTTCACCAGATCGCGTTTATAGTCAACGCACTTGAAAATCGGTACAAAACGGACGATTTACGACTGACGCATCCGCGCATTTCCTACAAGTCCAATAACTATAATCCTGATTGAACGCAATCTGGCATGAGCTACGGCTTCCGCCACGCTCTGGCCTCTTGCTTTATGGGTCGCGCTATATCAGTCTCCGCGTTTCCGTACACGCTGCCCTCTATCATGTCCGCCAAGTTGGACAGAGGCGTCTGTCTGTCGGGGCGCAGGGCTATCAAGCGCGTAATCCACGCCCTTAGCGTTTCGCCTTGCAGCGGTTTAAGGCGGGTTGACCTGATGAGCGGACGCAGGGCTGTGATAGTTCCGTGCGGGATGTTTGTGTGAAACAAACCCCTTATGACATTGCGCCTCTTCCAGGCCGCAAACAGGCCGAGCAGGAAGGCCGCGCCCGCAAGAAAGATATAGGCGGTTTTTTTGCCGGGCCTCAGCATCCATAGCCTTGCCGCTTTAGTTTGTATCCAGGAAAACCCCCTTTGCTGCTCCGCGTCCGAAAAGCGCACAACGTAGCGATCCCAGCGAAAGCGCATCGCGTCCATTACGTGTCCGAGTTTTTCGGATAGCAGCCAGCGCCTGTAGAAAGACGCCGCGCCGGGAGGGGTGGGGTCGGCGGTGATCCAGGCGTTTGTGTCCGGGTTGACGTACTCAACCCAACTGTGGGCTTCGTTTTGCGTCACCAGCCAATAGCCGCCCTCCTGTATCCACGGCCCCAGCCTGTAGCCATTGACTATCCGGCTGGCCACTCCCCTGTGGCGCAGGGCTGAGGCCAGGGCGTGGGCAAAAAATTCGCAGTGGCCCGCCCTTGTGTGCGTCAGAAAATCACCCAATGGATCAGCCGCGCCGCCGCTGGGGTTATCCAGAGTGTACCGAAAGGTTTGCAGTTCCCTGGTCAGAGCGTTCGCCAGGTCGGCCGGGGGCATGTCATCCGGGGCTACCCGCAGGCTCCAGTTTAAGGCTTCTATCGTAGCCGGATCAGGTATGTCGAGGCCCCGTCTTTGTATTTGCCAATCGGCTATGGTTTCGGTTTCAAGGGCGCCCAGGCTGAACCTGAAGGGCATCGGGCGCGCCAATGGATAAGCCCAGCGCGTCATTCCGTTACCTGCCAGGTCAATCCTCATATTTGCCGGCGGGAATACCTGTATCCTGCCTTTAGGCATCGGTATCAGGCCGGTTGGCGTGGGGTACACAAAAAATTCAAATGCGTTGCCGCTTTCCAGCCACGAATTGCCCAAGTCAATGTCCCAACGGCGGGGGGAGTACCTCGCCCTTTCCCATCGCCCATTCTCGGCGCGCTCCATGTAAAAACCCGTGAGTAGCGACATTCTGGCTTCTATTCGTCTGCGCTCGCCTGATGAAATGCCTGGCGGAGGCAAGACGCGGGCTACAACCTCGCTGTTTCCCTGTATTACCCCTATGTCGTCCAGAGAGAGGTTGTCAGCAAGGCCCGCCGTGGCGCCGATAAAGCCGTTGGCGCCAAAGGGCATGGGACGCCACCTGACTATAGGCCTTGGAAGCATTAAAAACAACGCGCTGCCGATTAGGGCCGCAATGGAAGTCCAAACCAATACATAGCGCAGAGGCGGAGGCTTTAACGGCCCTTTGCTTATTGCGGCGGACTTTTCCCAGTTAAGCTGTAACAGGGCCAACCCGGCAACCGCAGTCCAGATAAGCGCCGCGGGTAAAAAGGAAATGGACGTATTGGCCACGGTTGTGAGCAAGAATAGCAAAAACGCCATGAAAACTATCTGGCGGCGATGGCCTTGCTCTCTTGGCAGCGCAAGACGCGCGCCGCAGAGCATGAATAAGAGATAGACGACTATCATCACCCATCCGACGTTTAGTAGCCTGCACGCGACGATGCTAATGAGACAGATTATCTCCAGAAGACGCCTCCAGCGATACAGTTGCAGCCGCGCCGTCTCTACGGCGGCAGCGGCCAGTAACGGCAGAGCCATGAAGAGCAACTCCCAGCCGGAAAACACCTCACTGACGGCAAGGGCGCTCCAGGAGGCCCAGGGGGGCAAGTGGTCAAACCAGCGGGCGTATCGCATATCTTTAAAAAGTTATTATAAAATAGCTTACGAGGTACAACATGGCAGGCGGCTTTGGGCTTTTTTTCTTTATCATGATCGCGGGCGCGATTCTCTATTTTTTGCTAAAGGGCAAAAGCGACCGCCCAAAGGCCGTTGGAGCGCCAAAGAGGGCGATGTCAACGGCGCCGATAAAATCAATTATTTTTAAGTGTCCGTACCCAAGATGCCCCGTTTGCGCAGGCGCAGCCGACAAAATGCGCCAGGATTGGGACGGGCTCAGAGTGATAACATGGACATGCGGCTACTGCGGGAACAAAAGCGATCAGGAATTGAGCGACGGTGAACTGCCGCTGTCGGCCCGTCGTCGCCTCGGCCTGGAGCAGGCTTCCAAAGCGCCGCAAGCCGGGGTTGATATTCCCGCAACAGGCGGCGGTTATGGAATTGACGCCCCGCCGGAATAGAAACGCTGTCAATCTGATCGTTTGGCCAGCATCCCCACGCACTCAACGTGTACCGTCATCGGAAACAGGTCTGTCACGGTTATTTTATATGGCTTCCAAACCTGACTCAATCGTTTTATGTCCCTGCAAAAGGCCGCTCCGTCGCACCCTATCAATATCAGCGCGCTGGCCTTTGAATTGAGCAGCTTTTGAACGACTTGGGCGTCAAGCCCGGCCCGGGGCGGGTCCAGCAATATAACATCGCCTGCTTCGCCTAAATAATCCGGCATCCACTCTGCCACGTCGGCCTGGATACACTGGTGACGCAGCTTTGCGCTTGTGAGGTTTTGCGTTGCGTGAAAGATGGAATCGCCGTCTGACTCCAGCAGAACGCAGTTTTTGAACCTGTCGCCCAGGATTGCGGAAAATAGCCCTACTCCGCCATAGAGGTCGTACAGCGTGTCGCCGTGTAAATTCCATCCAGACAGGACGCTATGAAATGATTCCATAGCCCACGCCGCCGAGGCCTGGAAAAAGCCCCCGGGCTTATGGGTGAGTCTGTGGTCCAAAAAGTTGTGAACTACTGATTTTTCAGTTTTTTGCCAACCGTCAGGCTCTAAAAGCCAAGCCCTTTGTTTTTCATCAATGGCAAAGACGTCTGTTGGAGGTGTGCCTGCGGCCAGCTCCCATCTCTGGGGCCTTGAGGGGAGTACATGAGAGGCGAGGGCTTCCTCAAAGCGGGGTATGGATTGGGAAATAGTTGGCACGGCGGCTGGGCATGAGGATATCGGCACAAGGGTATGCTTTTTTCGCTGGTGAAAGCCTAAAGACTTGCCGTCCCAATGGAGTTGTATGCGGTGGCGTAACGCGCTCATAGGGGCTGACAGCCAATCCCAGGGCTGGTTTGGCAGCATGCGGTGAAAGAGGTCTTCCACCATGGATAGCTTTAAGTCTGAATAGTGACTCCCCGCGCCCTGCATGTCGCAGCCGCCGCAAAGCCCTGCCGTCGGGCATCCAGGGGCTGCGCGCAGGGGGGAAGGTTTAATCCAGGAGACTACCTCGCCTTCAGCGTGTTTGGATTTTTGGCGCACAGACGCCCTTACGACTTCATGGGGGAAAAGGGCCAGGGGGGCGTTCAGTAAGATAACACGCCCGTCCTCCAGGCGTGAGATTCCGAGCCCGCCCCAGGCAAGCCGCTCTATTTCGCCTTCCCAGGTTGACCTGTCAGACGTAATTCTTTTGCGGCTCTGCTTGCGAGTAGCGTCCATTGATTTGGCTTTTTTATACATTATCTAACTATAGCGCTTCCCCTAAATGTTTACGTGGAGAATTTTCACTTATAGATAGATAGTGCAAGTGTTTGATATTTTGTGAACCAGGGTTCTGCTGTAAGTAGTAGCCACAATTTGAGCGTCAAGTCCACTACCTCCGCTTTTTTAGAAACCACCTTTGTCCTCCACGTGAATCTTCCAAGATGGTGACGCGTGTTACTGTTGTCTTGCTCAATGCTAATGGTGTGAGCTTTACCTATTACATGACGCTCTGGGGGCAACACTTCAGCAAAAGCATTCCATCTATCTGTGTAAAAAATACAGTCTTTGAGATGCTTCACTTTGTCGTAAAGCCTCCTGAATGTTGCAGAATCACGATTGCCGAGCACCCAGGCCACGGTTCTCCGTCTGCCACGGTCAAGGGCTTTGATGACCCAAAGCTTGTTTTTTTGCCCCTCACCTTTCCATTCTTTACATTATGCTCTGACCCACAATTCTTGCACTTTGGCATAACTCACCTCCACAAGGTAAGTTATATCACTAATCTATCTTTGTGTGAATACTCTCCGATTTTGTATAAAACCTGCTGTCCCCGTACAATGGTCAGGAGATATTGAATCTCATCAAAAAGGCTAGCTGCCTCCGATGTTGCTGCCACCATGCAAACGGCTATAATATCAATCGTTGTTAGATTGTTCGATTGTCTATGGCTTCAAAATTCAGGCTAAAACGACTATTTGCGAAGGAACAGATTTCGTTTCTGCGGCGCCCGCGCAAGCACTGGGGGACTCACTTAAACCTGGCCAGGGAGTTTATCGGCTCTGCCCTGAAAAACGTGGATCTGGCGCGCCCCGCGCTTATTCTGGGGGCGGGATGGGGGCTGGAAATACCCTGGCGCCTGGCGCCTGTCGGCGCCTATGGCTGGGACATGGATCCCCTCAGCAGGCTCGGCACGTTCACGCGCCACCTCCGCTGGGTTCCCTGGGTCTTCGAGGACGTCACAGGCGCCTTTGCGGAACTCGACAGAGTCGCGCGCAGAACCCAGGTACTGGAGGGCAGGTGGGTTTTGCGCCCCGCGTTGGCGGCGGCAAAGCGACTGGCGGGCCTGCTGCCTTCTGTTATTCCCTCAACAAGGGCGCTGGATGCGTGGATACGTGAGTACCGCCCCGGAACCATTATTTGCGCCAATATTTTGGGCCAAATACTGCCTATGGCCCACAGGATAATCGAACAGGCTTTCAAACCAAGAAACCCCTGGGTGACGGATCAGGACATGGCCGACCCCTTGCAGGACGCGCTGGACGCCTGGACCGCCAGGGCCGTCAGGGCAATCCTTTCGACCCTTAGCCAGAGCGGTTCAAACATATATCTGCTCCACGACAGGGGCGTGATACACCAGGACGCCGACGTTGCCTTGGGAGAATGGACAGACCCCTGGACTAAACAACTGAGGACGTCTGAGCGAGACCTGGAAGTCAGCGACCCTCTGCCCGGCGTGGATGTTCTGAAAGAATTCAGCCAGCTCGTCTGCCGATACAAAAACCGCTGGCTCTGGCCCCTTGGCCCGGCGCAGGTTCATGTTGTAGAAGCCCTAGTTTATTTCCCTCTTGACATTTCATAATTGGGGAGGTAAGTATAGTTTTGTATTTTGAGCCAATTGCAAAACCTCCTGGCTTTGCCAGGAATGTGGGCGTCAGGCGTAAATTTTTCAGGAGTTGTCACACTACGGTACATGTCAACAATTTTGAGACAAGGTTGTTGAAAGAATTAGTGCAGATTGCGTCAGTCATGTTTGTCAAGCTGTACGTGCTGGGCTTATCTATGAACTTTTGCGTTAGTGTCAACAGGCCCTAGGTTTAAAAGCGCGTTCTATGTAGAAATAGAATAATACCAAGTTGCGAACTATGTGGATAATTACTTGACATGTTGATTAACTGAAACACAACAACGGCGAGGTTTTCGGTTCGACGGTTAATCCAGTTTGAATACAACTTGGTATAAAAAGGCAAACTAAGGCGCACTGTGCTACTTTCCGGCTCAAAACTGCGAATGCGGCGTCACTAACATCCCTGGTTGCGAAACGGGGTTTTGAACCGGAAATGTTATATATCTCAGCAGGGCGGATTTATCGCTCTCGCTTGCGTAGCCTATGCCTATGCGCCCTGAACGTTCAATTGACGCCGGTCGCGACCCTTCCCGCAGTTCCAGGCCGCTGGGTAAAAACAGAGGGTGGTTATTGAAACTTTTGTCTATGGCAAGCGCTTGGGCAACTTTTCCAGGCCCGTTGCATAAAATTGCTGTGGTCATGCCTGGTTTTGCTCTCCGGCGCTCCAACACTTTCTCAAGGCCCTCCACAACCTCACAGGAGCGTATTAAAACCGCCGCGCCGCCGCCTTCAAAGCCCGCGACTATGTTCAGCATCTGGTGTATGCCGTAGCAGAGGTACACGTAGCAATGGCCGCCCATGCCCCACATCGGGGCGTTGCGCTCAGTGTGCCCGAAGCGGCAATGGCTGGCGCTGTCTTCAGACCCGCCGTACGCTTCCACTTCCGTAATCCTCAAAACAACCCCATTCCGGCAGAGCAGCTTGCCAAGCAACTCTGGAGCGACCACTTCGACAGGGCGGAGATAAAAGCTCTGTGGGATTAGAGTCCTTCTACATCCCATCATACTTTGATTTGTGGAAAGCATGTCGCTGTAGAGCCGATTGGATTGGCCTAATCCGCAATTACAATTTTGGCGTGAAAAATCCAATAATACGCAGGCACTAATACCCATAACGCGCCTGTAATTATTTCAAGTATCATGAGATCGAAGGAGAAAATATGAAATATATCAACAATACGAACCGCTAAATACAACGCTCCAAAAGCAACCATGAGGAAAAATACCGTGTATGTAGCTGACAAGCTGGCCTTGCAATTTGGACAGTGACAGTGAAGCAAAGGGCCGATGAGGAATTTTTTAGAAAAAGGAATAACTCTTTGTTTGCAATTTGGACATTCGTACACCTTGTCGCCTCCAAAACTTAGAAATGTATAGCGCTTCCCCTAAATATTAGCGTTATTACGTAATTCAATTATGTCTAGTGGAAAAAGATGAAGTTTAGCGCCAGCGCTACTTTCCGGTTCAAAGCCGCAGTTATAGCATCACGAGCGTTCCTGACTGCTGAACGCGGGTTTGAACCGGAAATGTTTTAATCAGAAGTGTTGGTCTTTAGGACTGCAATCGCAACCCCAAAGACCAACACCGCTTGCATCGTCATGGTCATGGAAAAAGTGTCCGCTCCACAAATCAAACGACTACATCAAATCATCGCGGAACGCAATTTTGAAGCGGAAGCTTAATCACACCCAGCCCCTCAGCTTGCAGGCCTCGGCTACGCGCTTGATAGAGATCATGTAGGCGGCGTCGCGCATATAAGCCTTGCGCTCTTTGGCCATGGCGGAAACGGCCTTGAAGGCGTTTGTCATCTTCTGATCCAGCTTTGTTAAAACTTCTTCTTTTTCCCAGTAGTAATTGGCGTTGTTCTGAACTTGTTCAAAGTAGGAACAAGTAACGCCGCCGGCGTTGGCCAGGAAGTCGGGAATCATGAATATCCCCTTGCGCTGTATGACCGCGTCGGCCTCAGGCGTTGTGGGGCCGTTGGCGCCTTCGGCTATGACCTTCACCGTGTTTTTAATTTTTTCAACATTGTCGGCGTTGACCATGTTTTCCTGGGCTGCGGGGACTAAGATCGTAACGGGCTGCTCAATCCAGACGCCGCCATCGAACTGGTTCCAGCCAAATTTTTTGGCGGCAGAGGGGTCAATGGTTCCAAATTTATCAACGGATTCCATCAACTGGGCAAACTTGATGCCTTCGTCGCAGGCGTATGTGTAGGCCCTCTTGTCCTTGTTGTCCCAGCAGGAGATGGCGCAGGTCCTGGCGCCGTACTGTTCCAGCAGGTCAAGAGTGAATTGAGCTACGTTTCCGGAGCCCTGTATGGAAGCCGTGGCGCCCTTGATGTCAATGCCCAGTTCTTTAAGGGCTTCGCGGATTGTATAGACGACGCCGTACCCTGTGGCTTCGGTGCGACCCAGGGAGCCGCCCATGCCCACGGGCTTGCCCGTGATTACGCCCGGGTACTGACCGCCCATGATGTGTTCGTACTCGTCCATCATCCACAGCATGTGCTGTTTGTTCGTCATTACGTCGGGGGCTGGGACGTCCTGAACGGGACCGATATTTCTGGCTACCTGGCGAATGAAGCCCCGGCAGATCTGTTCCTGCTCCCTGTCGCTCAGTTCACGGGGGTCGCAGATGACGCCGCCCTTGCCGCCGCCCAGAGGGATGTCAACAACGGCCGTCTTCCACGTCATCCAGGTGGCTAAGGCGCGCACTGTGTCAACTGTCTCGTGGGGGTGAAAGCGTATGCCGCCCTTCGCGGGGCCTCTGGCGTCGCTGTGCTGTACGCGGAAGCCTTGGAAAACCCTGGTGCTTCCGTCATCCATGCGGACGGGAATGCTGAAGTGGTACTCCCGCATAGGTACGCGCAGGAATCCCCGGGTTCCACTATCTAACCCGAGTTTTTCGGCGACGCCGTCAAACTGGCGCTGTGCCATTTCAAAGGGATTGAAGGCCGGATCAGCCATATAGTTTCTCCTTTGTGTTAGGAATAAACGGGGCCTGAAATTAGGCCCTGAATCTTAATTCGGTGAACGATTGAACTACTTGCCCGTCTCCGCTTCCTCTATTTCCGAAAATTTCTTAGCCAGCCAGGCGGGGCTTTTTTCATACTTGACGACGTCAATGTACATTGTTCCATCCGCGTTTTTGCCAACGGCTATGGTGGCGTAGTGTACTTCGCCTTCAATCTTTAAAACCAGGTCGTGCATCTCCTTTTTGGGGTTTGTGCCCACTATTACAGACGTGGTGGCCCACGCCAGTTCGGGTATTCCCTTAAGCAGGCGGTACAGGCCGCCGGCGTATATAGCCGCAGGTTTTTTTTCCAGCGCCGCGATAAGCTCTTTGTTCAGCTTGTCAATGGTTTTCTTATCCGCCTGAACGTAGGGCATGTCCAGCTTGAATTCGCTGAGTTTTTCCATGCCAGACTCAGGGTCTCTCTTGCCTTCCATCGCGTCCTTGAGGTCGCGGGTAGTCCATTTTTCTGAAATCCATCCGGCCTCGACAAACTCCTGCAAGCCAAGTGTTTCAACCTCTTCAGGCGTGAGGCCCAGGCCATAATAGCCGGCATGGTTGTGAAACATCTGCGTGGTGCCCATGGCAAGGGGTTTATCGTCCGCCGGGCAGAAGTTTTCCAGGTGTTTTGGGTCTTTTCTGACCATGGCGTATTGAAGGTGCTCAAATACAGTCCCCGGCCCCTTTGACGCCTCGGGGGCCCTGGTTGGTATGTTGCTTAACAATTCCGCGGGGCTTGGCAGCTTTTTTTCGCACCCGATGGCCAGAAGAAGCCCTGCGGCGATGGCAAAGGCAAGCGGTTTGAACATGTTTCCTCCTGTAAACATGGTATTAGAACACTGACGCAACATCCAGGTTACAGTGTACCCTAATCACTAAATTTTTAGGAGAATAGTGTACCCCATTCGCCTGATTGTCGTCGGAAAGCCAAAAGCGGAACCCATAATTTTGTTGGAAAAACATTATAAAAAACTAATAAGGCCATACGCTCGCCTTGAGGTGATTGAAATTCCAGAGGGCAAGGGACAACATACCCGTCAACTCCTTGACGAAGCGGCCCGGATAAAGAACGCGCTTTCCGGTTTTCAACGGCCCGTTCTCCTAAGCGCGACTGGTCAGCAAAGTAGTTCTGAGGAATTTGCCTCCTGGCTTGGGTCCAGGATGGACTCAGGCGAGAGCCTGGCCTTTGCAATAGGGTCCAGCCACGGCTTTCATCCATCGCTGAACGCTGAAATCAGCGAGCGCGTCGCCCTTAGCGCGATGACTTTTCCCCACGACCTGTGCCGGATTATGTTTCTGGAGCAGTTATACCGTGCGTTCGCCATACTGAGGGGCGGGGCTTATCATAAGTAATTGTCAGCTCAGATTCTGCAGTCTCTGGGCAGTGGTTTCGATTTCGGTTATGCGGAAGGCGAAGTTGCCGTCAACGACGACCACCTCGCCCTTGGCTATCTGCTTGCCGTTTACCAGCAAGTCAACGGGGGCGTCGGCAGGGCGGTTCAACTCCAGTATGGAGCCGGGCACCAGCTTCAGCAATTCGCCCAAGGGCATTTCCGTGTGGCCCATCCTCACGACCACCGGCAATTCTATGTCCAGCAGTAAGTCCAGGTTCCTGGTGTCAACGTTGCTCTCGTAGGTGGGGATCGGCGCGGTTTGTTGAAACGACTGCGCGCCGCCCGCGGACGCGCTCGCGTCGGCGATGGGCTGGGGCGTTATTTCCTGGGGCGTGAGTCCCAGTTTGCGCTTTAGCTGTTCGTACAAAATTGAGCTTGAGAGCAAATAAATATTGGTTTGAAGCGTGTCCTGGGTCGTCGCCAGCGGGATGGTAAGAAAATTACCCTGACCAAGGGTCTTTTCTATTGAGGCAGCGTCGAATGACTCCACTTCCAGTATCTCCAAGCCGGTAATACTTAAAGTTTCCCCGGCCTGGTCGGACAGGGTTTGGTTGGCGCTGCCCATCACCTGATTAAAAGTTTCTGAAAGGGCGTCTTTACTGTCCCCCGCCAGGCTGTCAGACGGGGCGCCGTCGCCGCCGAGCATGAGGTCAACAAGAATGGTGCTTTCCCTCAAGGGCATACTGAAGAAAAGCGTCCCCGTTACGCCCTTGGCATAAGGGGCTTTGACAAAAATTGAACCAGCGGGCAGTTTGTCTGCTATGTCAGCGTGTTCCATCAGTTCGCCAGGGCCAGGGTGAATCGTAAAATCGCGGCCCGTGAGCATGGAAAATACAGAGGCGGTGCTTTCGGCAAAACATTCGCCCAGTTTTTGGGCGAGATCGTTCATCATTTGATCCATAGTCATTGCTCCTGTCCGGCGGAAGTGATCTGGAACACCCGTTTTTGATGGACATTTAAAGCCACGAAGCCCTTCATTCTCGGAATTGCGTCAATAGTGAGATCCAGCACAGCGTCTTGTTTTTTTGTCAACTGTATCATATCACCAGCCTGAAGGTTGAGCACACTGGCCAATGTCAGCGAGGTGCCTCGTATTTCAGCCGAAACCGCCATGTCGCACCGTTTAATGCTGGCCGACAGCAGTTTAGCCTCCTCGAATGTGGCGCTCTTTTTGTAACCCGTGAACATTTCCTGGTCGAACTTATTGGACACAGGCTCAAGAATAATACTGGGAATAGCCAAGTTGATCATGCCGGCGGTGTTGCCCATTTTTACTTCAAAGACAATCAGAATAACAACTTCGTTTGGCGCGACGATTTGAATCAGCTGGGGGGAGGTCTCTCTGGCCTGCACCTTGAAGTCCAGCTCTATGATGGTCTTCCAGGCGTCTTTGAGGTCGTCCAGGGCCAGTTTCAGTACGCCGTCAAAGATGGACTGTTCAATGTCGGTCATAGTGCGCATGTGACGAACTTGTTCGCCCGGGCCGCCCAGCATCTTGTCTATTATCGGAAACACCAGCTGGGGGTTTACCTCCATGGCAAAAGCGCCTTCCAGGGGCCTCAGTGAAATAGCGTTAAAACACGTAGGGTCGGGTACCGAGAGCAGAAATTCCTGATAGCTCAGCTGCTCCACGCTTATCAGGTTTACTTCAGTAATGAATCTCAGATACGCCGAGAGACTTGAGCTGAAATTGCGGGCAAAGCGGTCGTGCATGAAGTGCAGGGATCTCATTTGTTCCCTGCTGACGCGGTCAGGGCGGCGGAAGTTGTACAGGCTTACTTTTTTCTGCGGACCGGCCTTTTTGGATTTAGCAGACGGCTTTTCGGGGGGTGGCGCAGACAGCGGCTTATCGCCCTTGACGTGGGATTTAAGCAGGGCGTCAACTTCTTCCTGACTCAGTATTTTTGCCATTGTTTAGCGCTACCTCCCGCTGACCTGACGATTCCGGAGTTTCCCCCTCAGGCGCAGCATAGCCTTAGTATGTAATTGTGACACCCTGCTCTCTGTAATGTTAAGAAGAGTTCCGATTTCTTTCATGTTCAGTTCTTCAAAGTAATAGAGTTGCACAACTCTTTGCTCTTTTGTCGGAAGCTCTTCAACAGTTTTTCTTAAAATTCCGCGAATTTCCCTTTCGTGCAGCACTATGTGGGGGTCTTCGGCGTCCTGGTCGGGAATAAAAGCGATGAGGCCCTCGCCTTCGCCGGACGCGTCCTCGAAGGAGCCAAGCGTAATGCCCTTTAGCTCGTCAATGGATTTGTGCAGGTCGTCCAGTGTGACGCCCAGGTGTTCAGCCACCTCCTCGTCCGCCGCCGCCCTGCCGAATCGCTGCTCCAGGGAATGATACGCCTCTTCGATGTCTTTCTTTTTGCGCCTCAGCGTCCTGGGAACCCAATCCAGGTCCCTGAGGCTGTCCAGAATCGCGCCCCTGACCCGCTGTTCGGCGAAGGTCCTGAACTTGACGTTGCGCTCCGGCTCAAAGCGATCAGCGGCGTCAATCAGCCCGATGATACCGGAATTTATTAAATCGTCAACGTCAATGTGCGCCGGAACTCGGTTTGCGATGCGGTGGGCTATGTATTTAACAAGGGGAATGCACTCCATGACCATGGCTTCGCGGTCTTCCTGGGAGGGCTGCGAACCTTGCCCGGCTGTTTCGGAAGGGCCGACAGATTCCTGGGCGATGTCCAGTATGACAGATTTCTGGTCAGCGTCAGTTGCCGCCGAGCGGTACGCCTTATTTGCGGTTGCGCGCGTGAGGCGATTGGCAGACTCCGGCGTTTCCGCCGATCGCGGGTTTCGGGCAAGAGGTTTTTCCCCGTGACTCGCAGCCATGACTTAAACCTGACCCAGCTCCTTCCAGAACGCATTAAAAGCGTCCCCCTTCAGAGGCACTTTTTCCATCAGCATATTTGAGATGGCCTGGAAGGCTTTAGCGGCTGGACTGTCGGGAAAGACGTCAACGATGCCCTGTTGTTGTCTGACGGCCTGTAAGACGTGCGCATCAGAAGGCACCACGCCAAGGCTCACGATATCCCTGCCCAGAAACTGACTGGTCGCCGCCTGGAGCTGATCCGCAGCTTCCTCCGCCTCTTCATAGCTCTGGGCGTTATTGACCAGGAACCAGACTGGCTTGAGAGGATCCCTCAGGTGGATTACCTTGACCATGGCGTACGCGTCAATCAGCGAAGTTGGCTCCGGAGTGCTCACCAATATCACTTCCTGGGCGGCCATCAATATTTTAATGACAGAATCGTGAATGCCGGCGGCCGTATCAATCAGGAGCCAGTCAATACCCACGGCGACGCGTTGCAGCCCCTGGATCAATCGCAGCTCCGTTGTTGATTCCAGCTTCGTCAGCTCCTGTATGCCGCTGGAGGCCGGGATAAGGCGGACGCCACGGGGGCCTTCCATTATGATTTCCTCAATTACCCTTTCGCCCCGCAAAACGTGTTGCAGCGTGTGCTTAGGCGACACCCCCAGAAGAAGGTCAACATTGGCCAGGCCAAAGTCCGCGTCCATGATTGCCACGCGCTGACCGGCCTTAGCCAGTGAAAGGGCGAGGCCGACGGCCACGTTGCTCTTTCCAACCCCGCCCTTGCCTGAAGTTATGGCCAAGACCCTGGAGTGAAAGAGAGAATCCTCATTTGTCGGCTGAGATGGCGACAGCCCTGTATTGACAACACAATCTGTCATATCTGCACCTGCGTCGGCGGGAGTATCAGGTCCGCAACCCTGCGGCTGGTAGCAAGCTCCAGGTCCTGCGGAACTTCCTGCCCTGTTCCCAGATAGCTCAGGGGGCGCTTTACGCGCGCCAGCGTTGAAAGAATCGGCCCAAACGTGCATGTTTCGTCCAGTTTTGTGAATATCAGCCGGCTGGGGCGCAGCCTCTCGTATCGCTGCGCTATCTCCGCGAGGTCGCGGGGCTTCGATGTGGCGGAAAGCACCAGGTGAGTCTCCATCAGGGGAAGCCCTTCCAGCATAGCGCCCAGTTTTTCCATGCGCTCCGTGTCTTCCGGCTGGTGGCCCGGAGTGTCGATGAGCACCAGAGAGCGATCCTGATAAAAATTCAGCGCGTTTTTTAAATCTTCCGCCGTAATGATCACGTGAATAGGAACTTGCAGCACCTGGGCGTACTGCTGAAGCTGGTCAACGCCGCCCGCCCGGAAAGTATCAAGGGTCAGCAGAGCCACTTTTTGTTTAAGGTTCAGCTTGGCAAAGGCGGCCAGTTTGGCGATGGTGGTGGTTTTACCAACGCCCACGGGGCCTACCAGCGTGGCAACCTGCACCTTGTTCGGGTCGAGCTGTATGGGCGCGGCAACGGGTATAAAGTCAGAAATGACGCGGCGCATATACAGGCGGGCCTTGTCGTGCTCCACGTTCTCCTCGCCGCCCTGTTCAACCAGGGCGCGCTGGGTGTATTCGCACAGCCTGACGGCGATCATTGGGTCAACGTCGTTGGCGGCCAGGTCGCCGTACAGCTTTAGCAGAGACGGCGGCAACTGGTGAGGCAGGGTCGGCAGGCCATGCCTCTGGATGCGGTTGAGCATGGACTTCAGCTGGTCAAGCTCCGTGAGAATGGAACTGTTTCGCGTCTCCTGCTCTTTAAGAGCCTCAACCGCGCCCCTGATTTCTAAAAGCTCGCGGCGTATAGGCTGCAAGTCCATTGAGGTCTGCTGCAAGGCTTGCTTCGATACTTGCTGACCCGGCGGCTCGCCGGGAATGGGCATGGGCTGCGCGGCCCTTATGGCGATTTGTTTTGGGGCCGTCGGCTCAGGGCCGCGCGTCCTGGCAGGCTCAGAAAGGGCTTTTGGGAGCGCGGAGAGGGGCGGACGCAGACCATATACGCCGCCTGATTTTGCGGGCGAGGCGGGGGCAGGGGCGGTTGTTTCGTCAACGGCGGCCGTCACCTCAATTACCGTCGTTTCGCTCCCATCCGAATTGGCGCGCTGGCGCGTGCGAGTGGAGAGAATATACGCGTCGTCGCCCATTTCCTGCTTGATCACCACCAGGGCCTCTTTCATGGAGGCCGCCTCGAATATCTTTACACGCATCGGTCGCTCCATCCGCAAAGTAATCTCATGTCACAGTCCCCAGGCTCACAACGCGCACGTCCAGAGGAACTTCCGAGTGGCTCAGCACCACCAGGTGGGGCATGGCCCTCTCCAGGAGGCGGAACAGGTGGGGTCTTACAACCGGATTAGTGAGCAGCACCGGTTGCGCGCCGGGCAGTAGCTCATTGATGCTGTTTGTTATGCGCGTCAATAATTCCTGCACCCTGTTCGGATCCATGGCCAGATAACTGCCTCTTTCAGATGTTTCAACGGATTGCTGCAACGCCTGCTCTATGGATGGATCCAACACGAGCACCCCCAGCTCGTTGACCTCGGAAAGATGCGGAGTGGTTATGGAGCGCCCAAGTGGCTGCCTGACAAACTCCGTGAGGGTTATCGGGTCCCGTGTGACGCCAACGGCGTCGGCAAGGGATTCCAGTATCCTGGCCAAGTCGCGTATGGAAACCCGTTCTTTCAACAGGTTTTGAAGCACCTTTTGCAGAACAGGCACAGGAACGACGGCGGGCACCAGTTCATCCACGAGCCTGGGAGCGGTTTCTTTAAGGTTATCCAACAGCCCCTGTACCTCCTGGCGCCCTAAAAGCTCAGGCGCGCGCTGTTTAAGCAATTCGGAGATATGCGTCGTCATGACGGTAGGGCCGTCAACCACCGTGTAGCCGGACAACTGCGCCCTGTCCTTATGCACTTCCTGAACCCAGAAGGCGGGCAGGCCAAAGGCAGGTTCCTTGGTAGGTATGCCCTGCAGCGGCTCCGTGGCTGTTCCGGGATTCATAGCCAGGTACTGACCGGGCATCAAGTCGCCGCGTCCCGCCTCTTCGCCACGGATTAAGAGCCTGTAAGCATTGGCCGGCAACTGGAGGTTGTCCCGTATGCGTATGGGAGGGATCACCACGCCGAGTTCCTGGGCTATCTGGCGGCGCACGGCCTTGATGCGCTCCAGCACGGTGCCGCCCTGGTTCACGTCCAGCAGCGGTATCAGGCCATAGCCGACCTCAAGGCCAAGGGGATCAATCTTGAGGAGGCTCTCGACCTTTTCCGGCCCCTCCGGTTTAAGTTTTTCCCTGGCCTCGGCGATGCTTTCATCCCTGGCCTTTTTAGCGGCAAACTTGCCGATGGCGTAAGCCATCGTGCCGGCTATCGCTGACATGAACCAGAAGGGCAGCAGCGGCATGCCGGGAATGAGGCCAAAGAACAGGAGGGCGCCAGAGGCTATATAGAGCGGGCGGGCGTCCCTGGAGAATTGACCCATGACCTCCGCACCCAGGTTATCAGACTTACTGCCGCTCCTGGTGGTGAGGATGGCGCCGCCTACGCTGATCAGCAGGCTGGGAATAGCCGTGACGAGGCCATCGCCGACGGTAAGCAGCGTAAACGTCTCCATAGCCTGCATAACCGCCATGTCGTATCGCAAAATGCCTATTATAATGCCGGCCACGATATTTACGGCCAGTATTAAAAACGAAGCCACGGCGTCCCGCTGGGTGAACTTTACCGCGCCGTCCATAGCCCCGTAAAAATTGGTCTCTTCCTGCAACTCCAGCCTGCGCTTGCGGGCTTCGGCTTCATCTATGTAGCCGGCGTTCAGGTCGGCGTCAATGGCCATCTGTTTGCCGGGCATGGCGTCTAACGTGAAGCGGGCCGTGACTTCGGCGATGCGCCCCGCGCCGTGGTTGATCACCAGAAATTGAATGGCCAGCAAAATGAGAAAGACCACCAGGCCTATGACATAGCTGCCGCCCACGACGAATTGGCCAAAGGACCTGACCATGTGGCCGGCGGCGTCAATACCTAATTCGCCGCCATAGAGCAGTATCCTTCTGGTGGTGGCCACATTGACCGCCAGCCTGAAGAGGGTGATAACCAGCAGAATTGACGGATAGGCGCTGAATTCCTGGGGCTTGGCTACATACATACCCAGCATAAGTATGAGCAGCGAAACGGTGATATTTGAAACGATCAGGACGTCGATGGCCAGGGCCGGCAACGGGAGTATGAGGACTACCATTGCCATCAGGACAAAAACCGGCACGGCGAGATCTATCCGGCTACCGAGGCGGGAGAGATAGGGCAGAATTTTATCCAAAAGGGTCAGCATCTTGACACCTGCAACCATCTAAGGCGAAAGGAGTGCCATTTCCGTTTCTGCATCAAAATTGCGTTTCGCAATCTTGATGCAGAAAGTTGTTTTTAGAAGCGCGACGTCAATTTTCCTTTGAAATAGTTCAAGTTACGCTGGCCGTATCAATTAAATCCTGTCGTTACTTCGTGAGGCGCAGAACGAGTTTGAAAATGCCAGGGACGCTGTAAAACATTTAGTCCTGCAGAAACCATCTAAATGGTCGTATTTATGATCTGGCGGATTGCGCATATGACGCTCAGCAGATCAAAGCGTATAGCCATTCATCAGGCCGCGTTCCAATCATAGCTTCAAACAAACGCAGTGGGGAAGCAATTCCAATGGAGCCGGCGAAAGCATTAAGGTTCAGAGAGCGCGCTTCGGTAGAGCGGGTGAATTCAAACCTAAAGGACAACTACGGCGGGCGCTTTGTAAGAGTGCGGGGCGCGGCAAAGGTGACGGCGCATTTGATGTTTGGGATAATAGCGCTGACGGCAAAGCAACTGTTTAATATGCTTGGAACGCTTGCGACGCCGCATCCGCAGCTTGAGTGAACAAAAGCGATAGGCACAATCTGGC
>JAISSN010000030.1 GCA_031273105.1 Holophagales bacterium
AACAGCATTTTTTGCAAATGCTCCAGTGCCACCCGAACGCTCTAGGCTCGAAGCAGATTTTTTCCGGTCTGCTAAGGGATTATTTCTCTCAAGAGCGTATGATGGTCAATTTGATGATCGCTCTCTTCGATATGGGCATCCACTCGGAAATCGAAAATACGCCGCAAGTTACAAACGTTTTTGGTTACCGGTTTGTGAAGCGGCTCATGGGTGAATATGGTGTACTGCCCGAAAACGCCGAAAAAGCTGTTCATCTTTTTTGCAAATGTTATGGCGGCGATGTTTTAAATAAACCCTGT
Source organism: Holophagales bacterium (assembly GCA_031273105.1). Taxonomy (GTDB): domain Bacteria; phylum Acidobacteriota; class Holophagae; order Holophagales; family Holophagaceae; genus WRHW01. The sequence goes on from JAISSN010000030.1 coordinate 300, forward strand.
GATTGGGATAGCGAAACACAGTCCCAGGATCGGGCCTCAGGCAGTAAATATTCCCCAAGTAACCATGAACGTGCGTCTGAAATCGGCGCGCCAGTGATCGCACGCGTAAAGATAGCTCTGCGACCCATCAAAAGAGGCGTCGCGAGCGAGTTGGTTGTCACCGAAAAACAAATCCTTGTTAATAGCAGCACTGGCGATGGCGCGTTTAAGTGCCAATGTGATTTTGGCCTGAACTCTGATCTTGGTAAAATTAGCTTGAACGCCATGAGAGATTGCCTTGAAGCCAAAGAATGGGATGATGTGCAGTTACCTCAAAATGTTCATTATGCTGATTATTTTTACGAACTTGAAGCCGAATATAAAAACAGCAGGATTGTAGCGCATCGCGGCGCGTTTGACAGGATTCATATACCTGAAAAAGAATTTGGACGATTTATCGAAAGTATCCGTAGCGCAATGGAAGCGGTTGGTCAAGATGGTATATTGAGCCTTGACTATTTCATGAGCGCCATCAGATCTGACGAAGTTAAATACTGCGGAGTTGCTTTTCCATACGGCAGCAAAATATATCACTATCGCACAACTGATTTAAGAATAGCCGTTGGCGACATAGTTGCTGTGCCTGTTGGCAACAATAACAGCGAAAAAGAAGCAATTGTAGCGACTGTGGAAATCTGCCGGTTGAATAACACACCGTATCCACTTAAAAAAACAAAGGAAATCATCAGGTTGATTTCTACAGGAAAACATCAACGAAAGTATTGAAAAATATGGAAATTCTGAGTATTAGCCAATGGTTGAGTTTGATTTTTATTTAACGCAGTTGAATTGCTCTATCAACAAACTCAAAGCCCGCCTCTGTTATCAGCCTGCGCAAATATTCGGCGCTCAGTCCCTGGGGCGTCCTTGCGCCCGCCCTGTGGGCGATTTCTTCTTTTATCACTGTGCCGTCCAGGTCATTTGCCCCATAAGAAAGGCCAATCTGCGCAAGCCCCGGGGTTATCATCACCCAATAGGCCTTTATGTGGGGAACGTTGTCCAGCAGCAAGCGCCCGACGGCTATTTCGCGAAGGTCCTGGGCGCCTGTGGTCTCAAAGAGCCTGCGGCGTCTGCCCAGTTCGTTGTCTTCAACCTGATAAGCAAGGGGTATGTAGGCCCAAAACCCGGCGCGGCCCCGCGCCAAACTCTCGTCGGCTAATTGTCTGAGGCGCAGCAGGTGGTCAACCTTGTGGCGCGGTTCTTCTATGTGTCCGTATAACATGGTGCAATTAGTGGAAATTCCCTTTTGATGACATATTCTGGCTGTATCCAGCCACACGCTTGCGTCGCCTTTGCCGGCGCAAATTTGTTTGCGGATGCCATCGTCAAAAATTTCCGCGCCGCCCCCAGGGCAACTCTCTAATCCCGCGGCCAGACAGCGATCCAGGAAATTTTCAACGGATATTCCAGAATTTCGGGCATAGAAGTCAATCTCCACCATGGTGAACGCCTTCAGGCGCATAGACGGGAAGCTGCCCTTGATGGCGCGGAACAGTGTTTCAAAGTATTCAATTCTGAGCGCCGGATTATGACCCCCAACCACGTGCAGCTCGCAAACGCCATGATTATGCGGCTTTTTTAGCTCGGTCACAGCGTCTTCCGGGCTTATTACATAGCCTTTCGGGTCGTCCGTTTTTGACTGAAAGGCGCAAAACTGACACTGTACGCAGCAGATGTTTGTGTAGGACATTCGCCTGCTCTTAACAAAACAGGTGAGTTTACCGTGCAGGCGCGTTCTCACATGGTTCGCCATAGCGCCAACACCTGTGAGGTCCGGCGTTTCGTACAGCAACAGGCCGTCTTCAAAACTGAGCCTCTGGCGGCTCTCCACCTTGTCGGCCAGGGGCAGGAGGCGTTCGTCCTGGATGAGGCGCCTTAGCGTCAGGGCCGGCACTGGCTGACCGCCTGGACGCTTGCGTCTGCTGCCTGGACGCTTGCGTCTGCTATCTGGACGCTTGCGTCTGGCGCCGGAGCGTTGACTTCTGATTTAAGTGTAGGCGCGTGGGTCAGGGACGGGGCGCACCAGACCAGAGCGAAATAGAAAAGGGCCGACAACATGGCGCTGACGGGGATGGTCAGCGCCCATGCTGCAAATATGTTACCCGCAAGGCCCCACCTCACGGCCCTGGGGTTCATGCTCGCCCCAACGCCCATGATAGCGCCGGAAATGCTGTGGGTCGTGCTTACCGGGATGCCCAGGTGGGCAGTGGTAAAGAGTACCAGGGCCGCCGCCGTCTCCGCCGCGAAGCCATGGATGGGCTTCAGCTTGGCTATCTTGTGGCCAAGGGTCTTGATGATCTTCCAGCCGCCTGCGGCAGTCCCCATGCCCATCATGGTGGCGCATCCTATTTTCACCCACAGCGGCACATTTACGTTGGCCCCCGGAACGCTATGCAGAAAACCATAAATTATCAGCCCCAGGCATATCACGCCCATGGCCTTTTGGGCGTCGTTTTGCCCATGGGTAAAAGCCATAGCCCCCGCCGAAACCAGTTGAAGTTTGCGAAATACAAAGTTTACCCGGTGGGTTGACATGCGCCGGACAATCCAGAGCAAAAGGATTATCAGAAATGCCGCGACCACAAAGCCCGTCAGTGGCGAAATTACAATAAAGACGGCAATTTCCCTGAGTTTGACCCAGTTGAGGGCGTTTAAGCCGGCGTGGGCGGCGACAGCGCCCGCAATGCCCCCCATGAGTGTATGGCTGGTGCTGGATGGAAGGCCGAACCACCAGGTGAGCAAGTCCCAAAAAATTGCGGCCAGCAGCGCGGCCATCACCACCGCCGGAACCATGTGAACCGTATCGGCCAGTCCTTTAGCGATGGTTGTCGCAACGGCGGTGCCGATCAGGGCGCCTATAAAATTAAGGCTTGCCGCCATCAGGATCGCGTATTTCGCCGGCATTACGCCCGTTGAGACCACCGTGGCAATGGCGTTCGCCGTGTCGTGAAAGCCGTTGATGTAATCAATGCACCAACTCAAAAATACGATGGTTATCAGGGCCAGGGGGATGTATTCAAACATTAGGCGCTGTCTCAGGCGTTTTTTGTGATGGTTGAGCCAACCACCTTGGCCACCAGCGCGATCGAATCCGACGCGTCTTCAAGTTCCTTGATGATTTCCTTCCACTTGATCAATTCAATGGCGTCAGTCGTTGTCGCGAAGAGGTTGCCCATGGAAGCGTTATAGAGAGCGTCAACCTGGGCTTCCATTTTTTGTACCTGGCGGATTCGGCTCCTCATCTCCTTAACATTATCCATGCTTCTCAGCGACCGCATGAGGAACATCAGTTCTGAGGCCCCGTCTATCAACAGATTGGTTATTTCAAGGGCGCAGGGCTTAATTTGCTCAACCCTGTACAACACCAGCTTTTCGCTGACGGCGTCAACCCGGTCAAGCACGTCGTCAAGGGCGCCGGACAATTGCAGGATGTCGTCCCGCTCGATGGGCGCCACAAAGGTTTGGTCCAGCCTGTCAATGACCTCTCTGTTTATGTCGTCCCCGATATGCTCAAAAGACTTCATTTGGCGCCGCAGATCGTCCCATCTGGCCGGGTCGTTGAGGGTTAATTGACCGTGGAAAAATTTGACGGACTCGCACAGGTTGTCGGCAGACCTCTCCAGCAGGTCGAAAAAAAGCATCTCCTTTGGCTTGAACCACCGGACTATCGCGTTGAGTGACATAGCCTCTCCGTTTTGCAGACGACCAACGTACAATTATGCCGCCTGTGAGCAGAAAACACATCTATGTATACTTAAATATCGGGAGACTATTGTGTTTGGCAGTGTTCAGAATATCCATTTTGTAGGCGTTGGCGGGATAGGGATGTCCGGAATAGCCGAAGTGCTTATCAATCTAGGCTTTAATGTGAGCGGGTCCGATATCAGGGTCAGCCCCGTGACGGAGCGGCTATCGGAGCTTGGCGCAACTATCAGCATAGGGCATGACCCCAAATGTATCAGGGACGCCCACGTTCTCGTAGTTTCAAGCGCCGTCAAGCCTGACAATCCCGAGGTAAAAGCCGCCCACGCCGCCAAAATTCCAGTCATACCGCGAGGCGAAATGCTTGCGGAGCTGATGCGCATGAAAGAAGGCATAGCCGTTGCGGGCGCTCACGGAAAAACTACCACCACCAGCATGATCGCCCACATACTGAGCGCGGGCGGCCTTGACCCAACAGTCGTAGTGGGCGGAAAGCTGGGGATACTAGGCTCTAACGCAAAGCTGGGGAAAGGCCCCACACTGGTTGCTGAGGCCGACGAATCTGACGGAAGTTTTTTGATGTTAAGCCCAACCTGGGCCATTATCACTAACATAGACCGCGAACACTTGGACCACTACAGTGATTTAGACGAGATAAAAGATTCCTTTGCAGCCTTTGCCAACAAGGTTCCCTTTTACGGATGCGCCCTGGTCTGCATGGATTGCCCAAACACAGCCTCAATACGCCCGCGCCTGCGCAGGCAGGTCCGCACCTACGGAACCACCCCCCAGATGGACATTCAGGCTCGCAACATCTTGCAGGATGCTTTCCATACTCACTTTGACGTGAGAGCCTTTGAAAATGACCTGGGAAATTTCACTCTTCACGTGCCCGGGCGGCACATGGTGCTAAACGCCCTGGCAGCCATAGGCATAGCCCTGGAAATGGGGATAGAGGTCAGCGTCATACAGGCCGCGCTTAGTGAATTCACAGGGGCGGAGCGCAGGTTCACATTCAAAGGCGAGCGGGATGGGGTTCTGGTGGTTGACGACTACGGCCACCATCCGACAGAGATAGCCGCAACGCTGTCCGGCGCGCGAGCGGGTTTTCAGGACCGCCGTATAGTCGCCGCCTTTCAGCCCCATCGCTACTCCAGAACCCAGGCCCTTTTGGACGAATTTGCCAGGGCTTTCTTTGAAGCCGACGTTGTAGTAGTCAGCGACATTTATCCGGCCAGCGAAGCGCCGATACCCGGCCTGACGGGCCAGACCCTTGTGGACGCGCTGAGGGCGGTTGGACAAAGGGAAGTCCACTATATCCCTGATATTCAAAACATACCAGACGCCCTGAGAGAAATCACAAGGCCAAATGACATGCTGCTGACATTTGGCGCGGGGAGTATTACGCAGGTGGGGCCAGCGTTTTTATCCGGCCAGTAGGGCCGGAATGCTTACAGGCTGTAATTTTGAGCGCAAGGCGCTACAGTAGTGGCGGCACAGAAAATCAGACTCGCTTGATAGGCTCATTCATCTGAGGCTCGACTTGAAGCCCGACCCAGTTTTTTTCAATCAAGTTGAAAACAGCGTTTTTTCTGTTTTCAACTTGATTTGCTATATATGGCGGATTAGCGGTTTCTCACCACTATTTGTTCCGCCGCGGGCATCGCAAACTCAATCGGGGTCGCGCTTGGTATTTTTATAGTGGTTTTGGAAGTCCCGGCCGCTATAGCCGTCCCAACAGCCGCGCCAATGGCCGCGCCGCCCAGAGCGTGGTCTTGTTTATTGTTTTTGTCAGCAAGGATGCCGGCAAGAGCGCCAAGGGCCGCCGTGCCGCCAATGATCGCGGTATTTCTGCCGCCTTTGGAGTCGCCGGTGACCACAAAAATTCCGCCGTCAATGCTCGCGCCGCCTACTTCGGTGAGCTTGATGCCGAGGGCGCCCTGTCCGTTAGCTAACCTTCCGGTTGGGGCGCTTTGGCTGACGACGCCGCTCACGCGGGTTCCCGCCGCCCAAACCACATTGCCGTCAATGGACACGGGCTGCGTCAGAGCGCCATCCCAGGAATCGCCGGCATTGTGCGTGTCTGTGGACAGCTCACTAGAGAGAGACACAACGAGCTTTGTCCCCTGGGGAACGTCTATCACCGTGGGTTTGCGCCTTTCTCCGCGTCTGGCCTCACCCTGATCGCTGGGAACGCTGGGATCCACAGGGGCCGGTTGTTTGGTTTCCAACGCCTTGGCGTTCTGTTGAGCTTGCGCCGCCTTTTGCCTGACATCCTGAAGCTGCTTTTCCAGCGCCTTTTGCTGATCTTCCCTCAGTTGAGCGTCTGCGACCTTGTCTTCCTTGAGCGCGGCGAGTTCATCCTCTAACTTGGCCACGCGCTCCTGCTCTACCCTGGACGCTTCATACTCGGCGATGATTTCCTCTTTTGACTGCCCTTTGTCACAGCCTACCGTGAGGGCGAAGGACGCCAGTCCTAAAGCGATAATACATGTACGGTAACCCATCTGGTCCCCCTTAAAAAAAACCAATTCTAATATTAACCGGTTATTGACACAAGTGGAATTGCAAAAAAATACAGACAAACGAGGTATAGTCGTTCAACTTTGAAAAAGTTGAACCGCGCGGTGCGCGCAGACGTATCTTGAATACTGCAAGACGCTTCTCAAGTTGAATCACTATAATTGCAAAACCTCTGGACACATCGTAAGCCAGCGTGGCAGTCACTGAAAAACAAGTATCTGCGCCCGCGTTCCTGGCAAATTCGGAGGTTTTGCAATTAGCTCAAACAGAAAACGATAACCGGATTTAAAAACAAAACATCCCCGCTGTTAAGCCGGGATGTTTGCAGTCTGCAACAAAGACTGACAGACAACCCTAAAAATTCCACAACTTTATTAAAACTCCGGAACTCATCAGGTTGCTGTCAGGCCATCCTGCCTTCAGGCCGCCGGTTTTTTAGCTTATTTAGCTTCCGTGGTGCTATCAGCCTGAGTTGCTTCGGCGCCTTCGGTCTGAGTTGCTTCTGTGCCTTCAGCCGGAGCTTCTGTTGTAGTCGCTTCATCCTGCACTGCAGGGGCTTCTTCTTTCTTGTCGCAGCCTGCGATGAGGGCTAAGGGTAACAACCCGAAAGCGAGAGAGCAGATACGATATTTCATGGGATCCTCCAAAAAATCCAAACTGAATAGTACAGCATTATTTCAAAAAAGGCAACTTTTTTTTTTACAAAACTTTTGGGACAACAAAACAGCCGTGAGCCTGCTCCGGGGCATTCGCCAGGGCTTCCGCCTGTGTTAGCCCGGGCTTGACGGCGTCTTTCCTTCGCCGCAGATGGGGTTCGACCAGATGCATGGCAGGTTCGGCGCCGTCCAGGTCTAATTCATCCAATCGTCTGGCAAAAGACAGTAGTTGCTCCATGTCATCGCGCAATGGCTCAATTTCAGTCTCTTCGAGATTGAGAGCCGCCAGTTTCGCGCAGTGGAGGACGTCTTCTCTGGTAACGGTCTGCATGGTGAAATGAGTTTAACAGAAAAACGCGTCAAAGCCTGAGGTCGGCGTCCGCGTTTTCTGCCCAGGGGGAATCGCCCGCGGGCAGCATGGCGCCTGCTGCGGCGACCATTGCTCCGTTGTCAGTGCAGAGGCGCGGCTCGGGGATAGCCACCGTAATTCCAAGGTTTTTCCCAAGGCTCGCCGCGCCCGCCCGCAGTTCAGAATTGCAAGCCACGCCGCCTGATACAACAAGGCTCACCGCGCCGTGAGCGTTTATGAGGCCAGGTATCGGTTTGAGCAGCCAGGAGGCAATAGTCAGGTTGATAGTCCTGCAAAGCGCCCTCACACTTGGGTCGTCCCTACCGGCTTCAGAAAGGCCGGGGGAATTTTCAACGCGCAATTTCAAAGCTGTTTTAAGGCCGGAAAAACTCCACGAAGGCGCGCCGTCCCTGAACTTTGGCTGGGTGAACATGGGCGCAGCCTCGCTTGTCAGCTGGGCGCAGGCGTCCACGGCTGATCCGCCTGGGTATCCCAAATTGAGCATCCTGGCGGCTTTATCAAAGGTTTCGCCCGCCGCGTCGTCCCTTGTTTTCATGATGAGCGTCAAGTCAGTCCATCCCCTGGCCAGGTATAAGTGCGTGTGGCCGCCGGACGCCAGGAGAACCAGAGCGGGGAATTGAAGATTTGGTTCGCTGAACCTGGCCGCGTTTAAATGCCCCAGCGCGTGATGGACGCCGATGAAGGGGATTTGTAATAGCCAGGCGATGGCCTTGGCCGCGCTGAATGTCGTCAGAAGACAGCCGATAAGCCCTGGCCCACGGGTCACGGCTATGCGCCCCAAATCAGACGCCCTTGCGCCTGCCCGTCTCAACGCTTCCCCAATGACAGGGCGCAGCTGAATCAGGTGCTCACGGGCCGCCAATTCAGGTACAACGCCGCCGTAAGGCCCGTGCAGCCAGTCCTGGCTCGTGCGTATAAGCGAGTGTATTTGAGGCCCGTTGAGGGATTCTTCCACCACGGCGGCGGAACAATCGTCACAACTGGATTCGAGGCCAAGAACTAACATTTGTTTCATCAACGTCGCCGCTACAGGCGTTAAACACAAGCGTCAAGGCTATGGCTGCGGGGTTAAAAAATAAAACAAACGCCCTGTCATAATCAGGATACTGCTGTACATCATAGTGTATTTTGGCGTTGATGAAGTTGTACCAGAGGAGCTAATTGCAAAACCTCCTGATTCCAATTCTAAATAGAAATTGCTTTAATTTCTATTTAGAATTGGAATGCGCGACACGGATGTCGCGCCGAAATGCGTAGCATTTCGAGAGGCAAGGCGAGACCACGCTCTCGCCGTTGCCGACTACTTCAAAATTGCAGGACGCAATTTTGAAGTAGAATTGGAATGAGAACATTGTGCGCCAGTGTGACAACTCCTGAAAAAATTACGTCTGGCGCCCACATTGCTGGCAAAGCTCGGAGGTTTTGCAATTGGCTCAGAGTTTTAAAATTTGACCTGAAAGGTATCCGGCATTCGCGGCATGACTATGTTGAGGCTGACTTTTTCAAAGCCTCGTTTCTGGAGGTACCATGTATAATCAGGTCTCATCTTTACTTTGCGCTTCCGCTCTGCTGAATGCCGCTATTTGCCTGAATCAAGCTAGCGCGGCCAATAGTTGCATTGTCCAGGATCCCGGCAAGCAGCGTCAGGACGAGAAGGCTACGGACGCGCTTCAGGGATTTCGCACAAAGGACGTCCAATCCGTCAGTATTCGCGGCAGCAAGATACGTTCGGGCGAGCTGTCTGCGGAAAAAATCGTTTCAGCCTTTGGGCGTCAGGGTTTTCGTATAAATGAGGCCGAAGTCGCCGACATCAGGGCCAACGTTCAATTGGCCGTCAGTGAGGCCAGGGCGCATGGGATAGGCAACAGCAAGGTTGACTTTGCTGCCGTTGAAATTGCCCGGGACCTGAGCGTTGGGACAGACAACGCAACGATACGGCGCATCGTTGCCGTCATCGGCGAGCTGTCAGGACTTCCCGAAACAATCTTGCGCCCATCTCCGAGACCGCTTCCGATTATAAGGACGCCCTGCCCGCTTCCCGGAAAGCCTTTTCCCACACCAGGAAAGCCCTGTCCGCTTCCTATAGTAACTCCAGCTCCTCTCCCCAGGCCTCTCCCGATTCGCAACCCCCGCGCGCCGATTTCGCCCGGCGGTGAAACCGGCTGGGAAAACTATTTTGACCAAACGGTTAATCTCTGGAACCAACCCAATTTCATGAACCTGATGAGCCAAAATGGTTTTTCCCCCGTAAAGATAAGCTGGGAGGACATCGGGCGTTATCAAAACAGCGTATGGGGCGACCGCATAAGCGACGTGGGGATTTGGGTGCGAAGGTACGAAAAAGACGCGTTGTCGGCCCGGCTTGCCCTTTCTGTGCGTCGCGACAGTAACTTCAGGGACAATGTGCTGATGGTTCCGGCGGAAAAAATCAAGGTTCACATCAAACAAGGCGATCGCACTATTGAGAAAACTCTGCCCCATCGGTTGGCCGAGTTGGGCTTATCTTCGCCCAGCAGGGATAAAAATGTGATCGTCTCCAACCAATTTGCCATCGTCCCCGTGCCTGCGCGCGACATGATCGGCTCCTGGCCGAAGAACACGCCTCCCAGGGCAGCTTTCAATTTTAGTATTTATCCATACGGATCCACCAATTTTGTCATCACAGACGTCATAGAGGGCAGCAGCGAAGCCATCGTCGGCCCTGGCGCCCACCAGTTGCTGTACGCCGACATCGGCGGTCAAAAGGCGCCCTTTACTGCCAGCAGGGCCGAAGACAGGCAAGATTTGTTAAAGCTGGAAAGGGAACTCAAGTCTAAGGGCATGGACGTTGACGTTCAGCGGTACTACCTGATACAAGTACCTCTCCGCAGGGACGCTGACAATATTGCGCTGAGCAATATGGGAACGCCGCCCAGAGAAAGGGCTTCCAAGTTTTCCATCGCAGAAGAAACAAAAGCCAAAAAAGAGGTTGGCGCCAGCAAAAATAAAGCCAAAAAAAAGGTTGGCGCCAGCAAAAATGTTGACTCAAACATAGAGTATCTCGATGATGTTACGCTGCACGTGATGCCCAAAAGGGGCGTTTTTGAAACGTCGAAAGCGGGGGAACGTATAGAAAAAGAAAATGAACCCGGCCTTGAACGGGTGGCTATTGGTTACGGCGAGGCGGAGGGGCCGTACTTCACTGGTTCGGGCTATCAGGGCGCAAGGGCTGACGAACCTATCCGCGTGACCGTTGTTTACTTTGTCACGCCTAAGGGAAAGGTCGCCGAGGAGGACATGCGGAACTTTGCCGAGACTTTCAGCCGATGGGACGCTCAGGCCATCTGGGGCGGAAGTTTTGTGACAAAGGAATAATATTATATAGCGCTTCCCCTAAATATTAGCGTGTTACACGATTCAATTATCTCTAGTTGGAAAAAGGCAATTTCAGGCGCACTGCGCTACTTTCCGGTTCAAAACCGCGAATACGGCATCGCTGACATCTTTGGTTGCGAAACGCGGTTTTGAACCGGAAATGCTATAGATAACTACGCGCTCCAACGAACTGTTTCGACATTACCGGGTTGCTGAAATTATCCTTGCGGATTAGCTGACCCGGTTTTGGAGCGTGAATAAATACGCCGTCTTCGATGTATATGGCTACGTGATTGACGCCTTTTCCTTTGCCTGTGGCAAAGAAAAGCAAGTCCCCGCCTCTCAGCCGCCCTTTTGAAACCGGCGCGCCATTGGCAAATTGATTTCTGGAAGATCGCGGGATAGACAGGCCGTTCAGGCGATACACCGCTTGCGTCAGGCCGCTGCAATCAAAGCCGGTTTGCGGAGATGTACCGCCCCACAGGTATGGGATACCCAAATAGCTTTCTGCCGTTGTAATGAGGGATTTTCTGATGCCGGTTTCGGCCCTGGGGTCCCCAATTTTTGAAGCCGGCAGGGTATCGGGCGCTACCAGATAATACGCTTCCATTATGCCATGGGAGAGCAAGGCTTCGGCCCTGCGGCGGGCCGCGTCTCTATTTGCGAAATCGCCAAACCTGACTTTATACAGCTTGTCTGAATCCCGGAAGTACGTAGCGTCAAGCCCCTGGCTGTTAAGATTGTCCGATAGCCGTACGGCGTTTTCAGGTTTGGAAAAGGCCCCCGCCTGAATAGCCCACCCCATGCGGTCTGCTGCGTGAGACGCTTGCGTATCGGTCTGGACGGTTGATTTTACGGGCGTTTTGGTCTTATGGCACGCGTTGGAAAAAAACAGCAAGAGCGCAGTCATAAAGGCAAGAGCGGTTCTGCCGGAAAAGGTCAGGCGGGCCATGTTCCTGCCTTGCCAAAGTGTTTGTTTTAGCAACCCGGGTTCAAAGAGAATGAAAAAACGAAAAAATGACCGCATCAGTTAATCAATTCAACGCTTATAACAAAATAGCCGCCGCGCTGGAGTCTTTCTTTAACCTGGGAAAAGTTGAGGTCAAAGGTTGTCGTCTTGCCTGACTTGACGACGCCAAATATGTTTCCGCCGGATGCGACGCCCAGCAAATTATCTTTTTCGTCAAATACGGCCACGGCGAAACCTGTATTTTTTGACTGGTTTGAAGTGTTTACCACTTCTATCCGGGCGCGCGTTCCAAATTTGGCGCCCCTTAACGGTCCCTTGACTATTCTCCTGGTATTAAAAAAAATGGACTTCACCTGCAAGCCGTCAACAGATAAATCCAGCGGGATTATCCTGTCCCATTGATACACTTGTCTTTTACTGACAAAGCCCAGAGAGGCTGAAGGCAGAGCGGCCTCCTGCGCCTCCTGCCCGGTTGGCCGCAGCCCTTCCTGGGGATCCTGGGCCAGAAGCAAAAGAGGCAATAACAGACAGCGCATAGTAAAACTCCATGATCAAAACAATTATCCTGCTTTTACAGTATAGATGCCCGGCGCAACGGACTAGTTCCGGTTCCTGCCAAACAATCTGTTAAACAGTCCGCGCTTGGGAGGCGTCGTCATCATTGGAGGAGGCCCGGCGTTTTCTATCCGTTCCTGGCTCAGACGATTAAAAATCGGTCTCAGCACCGGCACGTTGTGGGCTTCTACCCAGTTTTCGCTGAATTGACGGGCCACCTTATTGTGTTCCCGTATCTTTCCGGCCTCGACCATAGCCATCACTTCTTCGATTGTTAAATTTTCAAGCAACTCCCCGTTCAATTGGACTTTTAGCTTAGAATTTTCATTATTGGGTTGCTCATAGATCAGCGCCGATACTGTGTTTGCGACAGGCTTGCTCTTAGGCGCGGCATCCCGGGCTGATTGTGTTTCAGTGACCTGAGATGATGGAACAGCTTCGGGCGGGGGTTGCTGAGGTCTGTCAGGCCCGGGGGGCGCCGCGTCTGCCTGACTGCTCGCCGCCGCGTCAGGCTGTTTTTCTTCAAAGCCGCTTTCATCCTGCGGAGGCTCATAATTCTGTAGCGCATCTTGCTGGGAGTGTGTTGTATCGGCGTCTGTTTCTGATTCAGACGCTGACACGCTTGAGGCCATCGCGGCCAGGATATCCTTGGGCGTTAGGCGAACCGTACCGCCTTTCATCGCAGTGTCTGTAGTTTCTGCGGAAGGCGCTGAAGCATCTGAAGCATCGTCGTCGCTGATAGCCAGGCCCAGATCGTCCGCCATGGCGGGGGCTGGCTCATTGACTTCGGCGCTCGTAGGCGCTGACAGGTCGCCGTCGCTGATAGTCAAGGGCAAGTCGTCCGCCAGGGCAGGGGCTGGCTCATTGACTTCGGTGCTCGAAGGCGCTGACAGGTCGTCGTCGCTGATAGTCAAGGGCAAGTCGTCCGCCAGGGCGGGGGCTGGCT
>JAISSN010000137.1 GCA_031273105.1 Holophagales bacterium
GAATTGGGGTTACGTCGCGGATGCTTGTTACCTGAATCCCGCAGGCGTTCAGCGCGCGGATTGCGGACTCGCGCCCTGCGCCAGGGCCTTTTACCCTGATGTCAACGGAGCGTACGCCTTGTTCTTTGGCTGCTTCAGCCGCTACGCTGGCGGCTATCTGCGCCGCGTACGGCGTGCCTTTGCGCGTGCCTCTGAAATTCTGGTTGCCGCTCGAGGCCCAACTGAGCATGTTTCCCATGGGGTCAGAAATCGAAATGATGGTGTTGTTGAAAGAAGCGTGCACATGGGCTATGCCATGCAGAACATTCCTCTTTTCTTTTTTCTTGACCACCTTTTTGCCAGCGGTCTTGGATTGTGTTTTAGCCATAGCTACCTCAGTTACCTCAACCTATTTCTTTTTACCGGCAATAGCCCTGCGCCTGCCCCTGCGGGTGCGCGCGTTGGTGTGGGTGCGCTGACCGCGGGTGGGCAAGCCCTTGCGGTGGCGGATGCCCCGGTAACAACTGATGTCCATCAAACGCTTGATGTCAAGGCTGATGTTTTTGCGAAGGTCGCCTTCCACGGTTTCTTCGGAAGTTACAACCTTGCGAATGCGGCTGACTTCATCCTCGGTCAGGTCGCGGACTTTTGTGCCGTATTCCACTTTTGCGCGGTCAAGAATGCTGTGGGCTTTGGGGCGCCCGACGCCGAAAATGTATGTGAGGGCGATCTCAACGCGCTTTGCGGCGGGTAAATCAATACCTGCTATACGTGCCATGCCGTCTCCTTAGCCTTGACGCTGTTTGTGCTTGGGATTTTTCTTGCAGATTACCCTGGCGACGCCTTCGCGCCTGACAATCTTGCAGTGTTCGCACATTTTTTTGATAGAAGGCCTTACTTTCATTTTGTGACCTCAGAAGTTGAAATTCTCACTTAAAGCGATAGATTATTCGCCCCCGGGTTAAATCGTACGGAGTAACCTCCACGAGCACCCTATCGCCGGGGAGGATGCGGATAAAGTTTTTACGCATCTTTCCAGAGATGTGGGCAAGAACCTGGTGCCTGTTTTCCAATTCCACGCGAAAAACGGCATTGGGCAACGACTCCACCACTGTGGCTTCCAGCTCAATGGCTTCTTCTTTGCTCAAGCGTAATCCTCGACGAATTTGGAAACGGCATTGCAAATTTCTGTTTCCTTGGAAACAGAATCTCTTAGAATATCACCGGTTGAAATATGAGTCAAAGCAAATTTTTCTTCAATCAACTTAGCCGGGGTACCTTTTCCCGATGCCGGAGCGCCAGGAAGGATATGCGCTTTCATCAATTCACCCTGGCCACAGGCCCTCTGCCGCCTCTGTTACCGCGAATCCTCCCCTTTTCAAGAAATCCGCCGTCTAAACGGCGCATAGCCTGATAGCTGTTAATTTGAGAAACGGTATCCATAGCCACGCCGACGACTATCAGGAGCGATGTTCCGCCATAGTAAATGTTGGACATGCCCTGCACGTTTTTCATGAGTATCAGCGGCACGATGGAAACTACGGCCAGGTACAGCGCGCCGACAAAGGTCAGTTTGGAGAGAATGCCGTCCATATAGACGCTGGTCTCTTTGCCCGGTCTGATGCCCGGTATGTATCCGCCGCTGCGCTTCATGTTTTCGGCGGTCTCGTCCGGGTTGAACACGATGCTCGTGTAGAAAAAGGCAAAGAAAATAACCACGCCGACAAATACAGGCGTATAAACCCAAAAGTGAGAATCGTAATTGATGTAGCCGGATAACTTTGCCAGCCACTCCCATTGGGCGAACTGGGCGATGGTGGCCGGGAAATAAATGACGGAGCTGGCAAAAATGACCGGCATGACGCCGCCTGTATTGACCTTTAATGGTAAGTACGAACTGCGCTGGCTTGCCATGCGGGATGAATCAACGCGCCTGGCATAGTGTATCGGTATGCGCCGATAGGAGTTTTCCATGGTCACTACAGCAAGCAGCACCGCAATCATCACCGCTATCAGCAGGAAATACAGCCCAGGAGGCGTTTGATTAACGCCTTGGATAGACTCTATGAATAGTGTGGTAATGGTATTTACGCCGTTTGGCAAACCGGCGATGATACCGGCAAAAATCATCAGCGAGATGCCGTTTCCCACGCCCCTCTCGGTGATCTGTTCGCCAATCCACATGATGAATACTGTGCCTGTGGCCAGTGTAAAAGCGCACATCAGCTTAAAGGCCATGCCGGGATTGTCTACAACACTGGCGCCGGGACTGTTCATGCTTACAGCCAGCGTAGCGATGCCAAATCCCTGAATAAAGGACAAAAGCACAGTGAGATAGCGCGTCCACTGGTTGATTTTTTGTCTTCCCGCCTCGCCCTCTTTTTTTTGCAGTTGTTCCAGTTGGGGAATAACTGCGCCCATCAATTGAAAAACAATGCTTGCCGTGATATAGGGCGTAATGCCTAACGCGAAAATTGAGAATTTTTTAAAGCCGCCGCCGGAAAACAGATCAATTATTCCCGCAAAGTTTCCGGCTGCGCTGCCCTTGAGGGCGGCCTGCAAATTCTCGACGTTGACGCCCGGAACGGACACATGTACGCCAAGGCGGAATATAGCCAGCATGACAAGGGTGAAAAGCAGCCGCTTGCGCAGTTCAGGGTTAGAAAAAATTTGCCGGAGCCATTCCATTCAGGGCCGCCTTAGGGATTTGTCTTTGTTACATCTTGTTCCTTGACAGCGCCGCCCTTTGCCAGGATGGCTTTCCGCGCGCCCTTTGTCACGCGGTCAACGCAGACCGTTACGCTGCGCGTAAGCTCGCCGGAAGCGAGTACGACGACGCGCTCAATCCTGGAGCTGATCAGCTTTTTTTCTCTCAGGGATTCAAGGCTGACGGTTTCGCCGTCCTTAAAATTATTGGAGATAACCGACAAGGCTATCTCTTTGGTTGGCGGGGCAAAAATATTTGTAAAGCCGCGCTTGGGAAGCCTTCTGTGAAGCGGCATCTGACCGCCCTCAAAGCCTCTCTGCCTGCTGTAGCCACGGCGGGACTTCTGCCCGTTTTCGCCTCTGGAAGCGGTTTTGCCCATGCCCGAACCGGGGCCGCGCCCTACGCGCTTGCGGGGTTTAACCGCGCCTTCCGCTGGCTTTAATTCATTTAGTTTCATAACCTTATCCCTTCTCCTTGACGCCAATGAGGTAAGGAATGCGCTTGGCAATGCCGTGCACGTTTGGCGTGTACACGCACTCGCATGTATCGCCGACGTTTCTCAGGCCCAGAGTCTGGATAAAGGCGCGATGCTTTGGAATCGTGCTGATCGTGGATCGCTTGAGTGTGATCACCACTGTTTTGCCTAATAACTTCGACATCTATACCTCCGCCTGATCCAATCCGCGATTGGTAAATACCGTGTACGGATCCATTAAGTTTTTGAAACCCTCAAAGGTTGCGCGGACTACGTTGTGCGGGTTGGAGGAGCCGAGGTTCTTGGTGAGGACGTTGGTAACGCCAACGGCTTCCATTATTGCGCGAACCGCCGCCCCGGCTATGATGCCCGTGCCTTCAGGGGCGGGCTTCATAAGGACAGACCCTGAACCAAATCGCCCCGTTATCTGATGGGGCAGCGTCCCATTAGGACTGACGGGAACGCGGATCATGTTGCGCTTCGCGCTTTCGATCCCCTTCTTGATGGCGGAGGGAACTTCAAGGGCTTTGCCAAGCCCGAAGCCCACCTTGCCTTTGCCGTCTCCGACGACCACCAGGGCGCTGAAAGAGAAGTTCTTGCCGCCCTTAACAACCTTGGTGACGCGGCCAACGTAAATGACCTGGTCTTTAAATTCACTCTGCTGCTTTTCAGTTTCAGAGGATGAGTGCCTGTTTTCTGCGTTTGTGTTTGCCATCGTAGCTTGCCCTCAGAACTGAAGCCCGGATTCACGGGCGCTGTCGGCCAGCGCCTTTACGCGGCCATGATAAAGATTGCCGTTGCGATCAAAGACCACAGTAGTAATGCCCTTTTCTTTGAGCCTGGCGGCTATTGACGCGCCAACGGCTTTTGCCGCTTCCATGTTCGCGCCGCTCTTCAGTCTGGCGCGAAGCTCTTTTTCGAGGCTTGAGGCGCTGGCCACAGTAACGCCGCTCGTATCGTCAACGGCCTGGACGTAGATGCGCTTGAGGCTCTTGTAAATAGTGAGGCGCGGCCTCTCCTGGGTACCTGAAATCCGGCCCCTGATGCGGTCTTTGGCTTTTTGACGGCGAAGCTTAATATCCCTTGTCATGCTCTCCCCTTACTTGCCTGTCTTGCCGGCTTTGCGGCGCACGATTTCGCCGGTGTACTTGACGCCCTTGCCCTTGTAAGGCTCCGGCTTGCGGAACCTGCGAATGTCGGCTGCGGCCTGGCCCACCAGCTGTCTGTCAATTCCGGTTACTGTTATGTGGGTATTTCTCTCTACTGCCACCTGGACGCCCTTCGGGGGGTCAAAGATGATCGGGTGACTGTATCCGAGATCAAGGCGGAGCGCCGCGCCTTCCATAGCGGCCTTGTAACCGACGCCGACTATGTCGAGCTCTTTCTTCCAGCCCTCCGTAACGCCCGTAACGGCGTTTTGCAGCAGCGCCCTGGTCAATCCGTGGAACGCGCGGTTTTGGGGTTCGTCGTCAGCGCGGGTGAGGGAGATGGAATCGGCCTTGACGTCGAGGCTGATCCCGTTTGGGATTGGGCATACTAGTTTGCCCTTGGCGCCCTCGACAACGGCCTCGGCCCCGTTGACAGTGACTTTTACGCCTTTTGGCAGCGTCACGGGCTTTTTTCCTATGCGAGACATGTTGTTATCCTTGGTAAAAAGTAAATTGAATCAGAACTTAGCAAACCTTTTTCCTGTGTCCTACCAGACGTGGGCGATGATTTCGCCGCCGACATTTTGTTTTTTTGCGTCTTTGCCGGTCAGCAGACCCTTTGGCGTGGACAGGATTGCTATCCCCAGGCCGCCGTTGACTTCGGGAATGTCTTTAACGCCGGCATAAACCCGCAGGCCGGGCGTGGAAATACGCTTGAGGCCGTGGATCACGTTTTCGCGGCCCTTTACATATTTAAGCCCCAGCACGAGATACTTGCGGCCTTCGTGTTCGACCGGCTTCCAACTGTGTATGTAACCCTCTTGCTTTAAGATGCCGGACAGCCGCGCCTTCAGGTTTGAGGCCGGAACCACGACCGCGTCGTGACCCGCCATGATGCCATTGCGGATGCGAGTTAGATAATCGGCGATTGGATCAGTGTACATTATGCGCCTCGCTCACCAGCTTGACTTCTGAACGCCCGGAAGCTCGCCGGCAAGGGCGTGCTTGCGGAAACAAAGACGGCAGAGCTGGAATTTTCGCATGTAGCCTCTGGGCCGTCCGCACAACTGACAGCGGTTGCGGTGGCGAACGGTGAATTTCGGCTTTTGGCTGTCTTTGTATATTTTTGCTTTTCGAGCCATGAACTCTCCTGACTACTTGCGGAATGGCATGCCGAGATGGGCAAGGAGCGAGCGGGCCTCCGCGTCGTTTCTGGCGGTGGTTACAAAGGTTACGTTCATGCCCTTGACTTTCTCGACCCTTGAATAATCTATTTCATGAAAAATCAACTGATCGCGCAAACCTAATGTATAGTTGCCGCGTCCGTCAAAGGACTTGGGCGGCACGCCCCGAAAGTCGCGGACGCGGGGCAGCGCGAGGGTCACGAGGCGGTCAAAGAACTCCCACATCCTGGGGCCTCTGAGCGTGACCATGCAGGCTATGGGCATACCTGCCCGCAGCTTGAATTGGGCGACGCTCTTCCTGGCCTTTCTGATGACGGCCTTCTGGCCCGCGATGGCTGTGAGCTCGTCAACCGCGCCGTCCAAAATCTTGATATTTTGGATAGCGTCGCCGACGCCCATGTTGATGACGATTTTTTCGAGTCTGGGTACCTGCATGGCGCTGGTGTAGCCAAACTCTTCTTTGAGTTTTGGAACCGCTTCTTCAAAGTAGCGGTTTTTTATTCGCGGCGGCGGCGCTTTTTCCGCGCTAACCGCTGCGTCAGATTCAGCGGACCTGATAGTTTTGGCAGTTTCAGTTTTGGCGGCGCCGGATTTGGCCGCGTCGTCCTTTAGGGACTTGGCAGGTTTAGCTGGCTTATCTGGTTTGGCGCCCGATTTTGCAGTTGCCATTTGGCCTCCATTTCCGGGGAACGACTACGTTCCCAGGGTTCGGGAGAACGAGAAGGCTTGGATTGCGACTGTGGTTAATTTCGCTCCGTTTCTTCTCAAACTCAATTTTCAATTTTTTTTGCGGGTGGTTACCCACAGGCAAAAAGATTAGTCTCTCAGACTTTTTTGTAATTGCAAGCGTTTTTTCAATCAAACGACGCGCTTGCGCGTGGGCTTGTTTGTCACGGGGTCGATCAGCATGACGTTTGAAACGTGGATGGAAGCCTCTTTTTCAATAAATCCGCCCTCTTCGCCGGTTTGGGGGTTGGGGCGCACGGCCTTTTTTCTGACGTTCACACCAGCGACGACAACGCGACCAGCGACCGGGTTGACATGAGAGATCTGTCCGCGCGCACCCTTATCTCTGCCGGTAATGACCATTACCTCGTCGCCCTTTTTCAGCTTGAGCTTTTTTACCTGTCCCATTACAGCACCTCTGGAGCGAGGGAAATTATTTTCATGTACTTCCGCTCGCGCAGTTCACGGGCAACCGGGCCGAACACGCGGGTGCCAACCGGCTCGCCGTCTTTTTTGATTATGACGGCGGCGTTTTCGTCAAAGCGGATATAAGAGCCGTCCTTGCGTCGGAAGGCTTTGCGCTGCCTGACTATGACCGCCTGCACCACGGCCTTTTTCTTTACCGTGCCGCCGGGCATGGCTTCTTTTACAGAAGCCGTAATAACGTCGCCCAACTGGGCAATTCTGCCAACTCCGCCGCCCAGGGGCAGGATGCAACAGATTTTTTTGGCGCCGCTGTTATCGGCGACCGTTAGCATTGATCCCATCTGAATCATTTAGTCACCCCCTATTCGCCTGACTTCTGGACAACGTCAACGACCACCCAGCGCTTTCGCTTGGATAGGGGACGCGATTCCATTATTTTCACCACGTCGCCGACTTGACAGGCATTGTTTTCGTCGTGGGCCATGTATTTCTTGGATGATTTAACCGTACGGCTGTACAGGGGATGCTGGAATTTCCGCTCCACCTTCACGACAACCGTCTTGTCGGCCTTGTTGGAAACTACTGTGCCGTTGCGAATTAACTTGTTTTCCTGGCTCATCGTCATGTCCTCTGATTAGCTGTCTTGCTTTTGAGAGCCATCTTTACTCTGGCAAGCTCTCGCCTTGTTTTTCTGATTTCGGCGGTGTTTTCCAACTGGCCCACAGCGTGCTGAACGCGAAGCGTGAACCGCTTGGCGGCCAGTTCGGCTTCTATTTGAGCCAGTTCCTGTGTACTCCTGCCGCTTATTTCGCTAAAAGTTGATTTTTTACCCATGTCTATTCCTCCGGCGGTGTGCGCGACACGAATTCGGAAGCCACGCAGAGCTTCATTTGAGCAAGACGCAGAGCTTCCCGGGCTGTGGCTTCATCAACGCCTTCCATCTCAAATAGCATTTTGCCAGGGCGCACTACAGCCACCCATCCGTCGGGGGCGCCTTTGCCGGAACCCATACGGGTTTCGGCGGGCTTGCTCGTCGTTGGCTTATCAGGAAAGACGCGTATCCAAATACGTCCGCCGCGCTTGATGTGGCGCGTCATGGCGATACGGGCGGCCTCAATCTGGCGGTTGGTCAGCCAGCCGTGCTCCATGGCCTTCAGGCCAAAATCGCCAAAGGACAATTCGTTGCCGCGGGTGGCCACGCCGCGCACGCGGCCCTTTTGCATTTTTCGGTACTTTACCTTGTTTGGTTGCAGCATGTTGTTACCTCAGCGCTTCACGGTTTCAGGGGCCGCGTCGCCTACGTTCACCCAGACCTTTACGCCGATGACGCCGTAGGTGGTATGTGCTTCGGCAAAACCGTAGTCTATGTTTGTGCGAATGGTTTGAAGGGGCATCTGGCCGGAGAGATAGTCTTCGGTCCTGGCAATTTCAGCCCCGTTCAAGCGGCCTGAAATCTTGATCTTGAATCCCTTGGCCCCAAAGCGCATCGCGGCTTCTTCGGCCTTACGCATGGCGCGGCGGAAGGCTATGCGCCTTTCAAGCTGTTGGGCCACGCTTTCAGCTACTAACTGGGCGTCAATTTCGGGCTTTTTGATTTCCTGAATGTCAACCGCAACAGGACGGTTGAGCTTCTTTTGCAAGTCTTCGCGCAGCTTATCAATTTCAGCGCCCTTGCGTCCGATGACTATGCCAGGGCGCGCTGTAAATATCCTCACCGTCACTTTGTCGGCGGCGCGCTCGATGTCAATTTTGGAGACCATGGCGTTGAGGCCGTGGAGCTGAGACTTGAGCGTCTTGCGAAGTTTCAGGTCTTCGTGCAACAGGGCGGCGTATTCGCGCTTGCTGTACCACTTGCTATGCCAGGCCTTTGTATGCACAACGCGAAAACCGTAGGGATGGACTTTTTGACCCATAGCGTTACTCCTCCATCCCAAGCTTCACGGTTATGTGGCAGGTGCGTTTTTGTATCCTGTAGGCGCGGCCCTGGGGCGCGGGGCGCACTCTCTTCATACGAAATCCTTCATTGACAAATGCTGTATGAACAAAAAGATCATCAGGGTTGATACTCGGTTCTCTGTCTATGGCGTTTGCCACGACGGAATCAAGCAGCTTCTTGATGTGGGCGGCGGCGTACTTCTTGGTGGAGGCCAGTATCCACTGGGCCTCTCCTACGCGCTTGCCTCGAATCATGTCTATCACCAGGCGGGCCTTTTGGGCTGAGCCGCGCAGGTGGCGGACGGTTGCGGTGGAAACGACAGACGACATAATCACTTCCCCTTTGCCTTGCTATCGGTCTTGCTTCCCGCGTGGCCGCGGAAAAAACGCGTCAGGGAAAACTCTCCCAACTTGTGTCCGACCATGTTGTCAGTTACATAAACTGGTATGAATTTGATGCCGTTGTGAACGGCAATCGTGAGGCCGATCATCTGCGGAATGATGGTCGAGCGGCGGGACCAGGTTTTGATAACCCGCTTGTCCATAGAAGCTACCGCGGCTTCAATCTTTTTCATCAGATGGGCGTCCACGAACGGGCCTTTTTTAAGCGAGCGTGCCATATATCCCCTTCCTAGTTAATCCGTTTGACTATGAATTTACCGGTGCGCTTGTTCTTGCGGGTCTTGTACCCACGTGTGGGCTGACCCCAGGGCGTAACGGGGTGGCGTCCGCCGGACGTGCGGCCTTCGCCGCCGCCGTGCGGGTGGTCAATGGGGTTCATGGCGACGCCGCGGACCGTGGGGCGAACGCCGAGCCAGATTTTGCGGCCAGCCTTCCCAAGGGACACGTTTTCATGCTGGAGGTTGCCCACTTGGCCAACCGTGGCTGTGCAATCCAGGTGTATCCTGCGGATTTCCCCCGAAGGCATGCGCAGTTGGGCGTAATCCCCGTCCTTGGCAACCAGCTGGGCAAAAGTGCCTGCGGCGCGGGCAATTTGACCGCCTTTGCCCGGCTTTAACTCAATGTTGTGAAGCATCGTGCCCAAGGGGATGTTGCGCAGAGGCAAAGCGTTTCCGACGAGAATGTCGGCGCCCTTGCCCGCAAGTACGGTGCGCCCTACTTCCAGCCCGTCCGGGGCCAGGATATATCTCTTTTCGCCGTCGGCATAAACCAACAGGGCTATACGGGCGGAGCGGTTGGGGTCGTACTCGATGGCGGCTACCCTGGCGGGAACGTCCGTCTTGTTCCGCTTGAAGTCTATGATGCGGTATTTCCGCTTATGGCCCCCGCCTTTATGTCGGCAGGTTATGCGGCCTGTGTTGGAACGGCCTCCCGTGCGGTTCAGTTTTCTGAGCAGCGAGCGCTCAGGTTCCGAGGATGTTATTTCCTCGAAGCCCTGCTTCGACATGCCTCTCTGACCGGGGGTCGTTGGGTTGAGCAGTTTGATGCTCATGAGTTTCCTCTTGCCTCAAAGGGTGGGCGATAGTGGCAAGGCCTTGTCCGCCCACGGGGGGTTAAAGTCACAGCTTATTCGTGGGGCGGTCTGGCGCCTTCAGCGAGTTCGATATAAGCCTTCTTGGAAGCGCCGGTTTTGCCAACCCAGCGCCCCAATCGCTTGGTCTTAGCCGGAATGCGCACCGTGCGGATAGAGATTACCTTAGCCTGGAGCAGAAGCTCGGCGGCCTCTTTAATCTGGTATTTGGAGGCCCAGGGAGCGACCTCAAACACCTGGATATTGTTTTCTCGCAAAACCTGTCCTTTTTCAGTCAAAAGCGGCTTGCGGATCACCTCAAAAATCTTTGTCATGGCTTCACCACTTCTTGCAGCGCCAGGATGGCGTCCTTAGAAAATACGACCTGGTCGTATTTCAGCAGGTCATAGACGTTAACGCCTGCACCTTTGGCGGCGCATAGCCTGGGGTTATTGCCGGAGGCGCGCATGGCGTTTTGAGACGCCTCAATGCCGACCAGCAGAGCGGTGCCTTGTACGCCTAATTTTTCAAGGGCGGCTATCATCGCCTTTGTCTTGTGTGTGGCTAGATCCCAATTTTCGACGACCATCAACTGTCCGGCGGCGTACTTGACGGACAGCGCGTGCCTGACCGCAGCCCGGCGCGCTTTTTTCGGAAACGCGTAGTCATAGCTGCGCGGATTTGGGCCGTGAGCGATGCCGCCTCCCCTCCAGAGCGTGCTGCGGATGGAACCCACGCGAGCGCGTCCCGTGCCCTTTTGCCGCCAGAGCTTGCGGCCTGAGCCGCTGACCTCGGATTTGTCCTTGGTCTTTGCAGTTCCCTGCCGACGCTTTGCCAGGTGGTGGCGGACGGCTTCCCACAGCAAGTGCTTATTGATTTCTTCCAGCTTGAATATCTCCGGCAGAAGCTCAACCGTGCCTACCTGGGCGTTTTCGAGATTAACCACAGGGTGTTGAAAGGCTGTCATATTACGCCTCCTGCCTGATAACGACGTAGCCGCCCCTGGGGCCCGGAACGGCGCCCTTGATCAGCAGCAGGTTATTTTCCACGTCAACCCTGGCGACTTCCAGATTGCGGACGGTCACCTGTTCGGCGCCCATGTGGCCGCCCATCCTGATGCCCGGAAATACGCGACTTGGGTCAGAGGAGCCGCCGATTGAGCCGGGGGCGCGATGAAACATGGAGCCGTGGGAAGCGCGGCCTCCGCTAAAGTGATGCCGCTTCACAACGCCGGCAAAGCCCTTGCCCTTGCTGACGCCTGTCACGTGAACCCTGGCGCTCTCCTGAAAAGTATTGACCAAAACGTTGTCGCCCTCTTTCAATGGGCTTTCAGCGTCAACGCGCATTTCGCGTAAAACGCGCACGGGGGCGACGCCATGCTTCTCGCAATGCCCCTTTTCGGGCCTGGAGGCGCGCTTTCCGCCCGCAACGTCAACGAACCCTATCTGTACCGCGTCGTAACCGTCTTTGTTGACTGTTTTGCGCTGCACTACCACGCAGGGGCCTGCCTGGATCACGGTGACGGGCACTACCTGGCCCTTTTCGTTAAATATCTGGGTCATGCCCAATTTTTTGCCTATGATTCCGTTAGCCATTCCGACGCCCCCTACCTGTTGCCCTGACGGCTGAACACCTTGATTTCCACGTCAACGCCCGCGGGTAAGTCCAGGCGCATTAACGTGTCAACGGTGTTTTGCGTGGGGTTGAGTATGTCCAGGAGTCTCTTGTGGGTGCGTATCTCAAACTGGTCCCTGGATTTTTTGTCAACGTGGGGCGAGCGATTCACGGTGTACTTGCTCAGCCTTGTAGGCAGCGGAATCGGTCCGGCTACTGACGCGCCCGTGCGCTTGGCCGTTTCAACTATCTCCCTGGTTGACTGATCCAGCAGGCGATGGTCGAAGGCGCGCAACCTGATGCGAATGTTGTCTTTCATCTTCACTCCATTGGGACGTCAATGCGTCCATAGACGTGGGGCTCAAAATTTGCCCGATTAAAATTCAGTCCCGGAATTTCAGGACAGACTCAACAGAATAACAAAAAATACAAAAATTGCAACACTTTTTATCGTCCCGTGACTTTTGCCACGATTTCCTCAGAAACGCTCTTAGGCGCTTCTTCGTAGTGGCTGAATTGCATCGTGTACGTGCCGCGCCCCTGGGTCATGCTGCGCAACGAGGTTGAATAGGCAAACATTTCGGCGAGGGGCACCCTGGAAGTAACCACCCTGGCTCCGGCCCTGTCCTCCATGTTTTCTATCCTGCCCCTGCGGCTGTTCAGGTTGCCGATGACGTCCCCCATGTATTCCTCCGGAGTTTCGACCTCGACGGCCATGATTGGCTCCAGCAACAGCGGGGCGGCTTTTTCGCAGGCGGCCTTGAATCCCATGGAACCGGCTATCTTAAACGCCATCTCGCTGGAATCAACCTCGTGGCTTGATCCGTCAACGAGCGAGACCTTAACGTCAACAACCGGGAAACCGGCCAGAACGCCTGCGCCCATGGCCTCCTGAACGCCCTGGTCAACGGGCTTGACATACTCCTTTGGCACAACGCCGCCGACGATTTCATTAATGAATTCGTACCCCTTGCCCGGCTCGTTAGGCTCCACCACCAGCTTGACGTGGCCATACTGGCCGCGTCCGCCTGACTGCCTGATGAACTTGCCCTCGGCCTCAACGCGGCGCTTAATGGTTTCACGATAGGCCACCTGGGGCTTGCCGATATTGGCTTCTACCTTAAACTCGCGCATCATGCGGTCAACGATGATCTCAAGATGAAGCTCGCCCATGCCGGCGATGATGGTCTGGCCCGTTTCCTGGTCTGTGTGAACCTTGAACGTAGGGTCTTCCTGAGCCAGGCGGGAAAGGGCAAGCGACATTTTTTCCTGGTCCTGCTTTGTCTTTGGCTCGATGGCCACTTGAATGACAGGGTCTGGGAATTCCATTGACTCCAGG
This sequence comes from Holophagales bacterium, assembly GCA_031273105.1. Lineage (GTDB taxonomy): Bacteria > Acidobacteriota > Holophagae > Holophagales > Holophagaceae > WRHW01. The sequence continues at coordinate 13,005 of JAISSN010000137.1, forward strand.
ATAACGGGCGATTTTTCATCACATATGGTTTGTCCCGTGAGGGCGTCCTTAAAGCCAACCACAGCGGCGATGTCGCCCGTGCGGACTTCGCCTATTTCCTCGCGCTTGTTGGCGTGCATCTGCAACAGGCGCCCGATGCGCTCTCTTCGGCCCTTATTCACGTTATAGACGTTTGCGCCCGAAGACAGCACTCCTGAATAAACCCTGATAAAACAAAGGCTGCCAACGAACGGGTCGGCCATGATCTTGAAAACCAGCGCGCTGAATGGCTCACTGTCATCAGCCTTGCGGGCCGTGACGCCGCCCAGCGAGTTAACTCCCTCTATGGCGGGAATGTCTATAGGGCTTGGCATAAAGTTGACGATTGCGTCCAGAAGGGGCTGGACGCCCTTGTTCTTAAACGCGCTCCCGCAGCACACAGGCGTAAAGACCAGTTCTACGCAGCCTTTTCGGATGCCCTGGTAAATTTCTTCTTCCGTAAGCGACTGCCCCCCCAGATATTTTTCCATCAGGCCCTCGTCAGTTTCGGCGACTGATTCAACAAGCTGTTCATGGAGCTTATCGGCCATTTCACTGAGAGTCGCCGGAATTTCGCCGTTAACCACGCTGAAACCCTTGTCGTCCTCGTCAAATGTGAGGGCGCGCATACTAACTAAATCAATCACGCCCTGAAAAGCGTCCTCTGAGCCGATGGGAATTTGAATTGGCAGCGGTTTAGCCCCCAGGCGCGATTTCATCATTTCTATCACGCGGAAAAAATCAGCGCCGGTGCGATCCATCTTGTTGACAAAGGCTATGCGGGGGACGCCGTACTTATTGGCCTGGCGCCAAACCGTCTCAGATTGCGGCTGAACGCCGCCAACGGCGCAAAAAACGGCGACCGCGCCGTCCAGCACGCGCAGGGAGCGCTCTACCTCGGCTGTGAAGTCAACGTGTCCCGGAGTGTCAATTACGTTTATCTGATGCTCAATGCCCCTATAGACACCCGTATGGGGCTGCCAAAAGGCCGTGATGGCGGCGGACGTGATCGTGATGCCGCGCTCCTGCTCTTGTTCCATCCAGTCTGTGGTTGCGGCGCCGTCGTGGACTTCGCCGAGCCTGTGAATTTTTCCTGTGTAAAAGAGAATACGCTCCGTGGTGGTGGTTTTTCCGGCGTCAATGTGGGCCATGATGCCGATGTTGCGGTAGCGTTCTAACGGTGTGGTCCGGGCCACAAAAACTCCTTGAGTCATTGCCAGCAAAAGGCTGACACAAAATTGGGGCCGACTTGATAAATCGGCCCCAAATAAAAAAAACTGACGGCTACCAGCGATAATGGGCGAAAGCCTTGTTGGCTTCGGCCATCTTGTGGACGTCGTCTTTTTTCTTGACAGAAGCGCCTCTGAAGTTCAGCGCGTCCATGATTTCGCCGGCCAGTTTGTCGCGCATGGTGCGCTCGCCCCGGGCGGCCGAATAGGTCTTCAGCCAGCGCATGGCAAGGGATTGGCGGCGAGTCTGGGGCACTTCGATGGGAACCTGGTATGTAGAGCCGCCGACGCGACGGCTTTTGACCTCAATCGTTGGCTTGATATTGTTCAGCGCCTTTTCAAAAACCTCAATGGGCGGCTCGCCTGTCTTTTTGGCGACAATGTCAAGAGCCCCGTACAAAATGCGCTCCGCGGTTGATTTTTTGCCGCGCTCCATCAGGACGTTGACGAACTTGGTAATGACGATGCTGTTATAAACCGGATCAGGGAGAATTTCTCGCTTTTGGGGTGTGGATCTGCGCGACATGTTTTTCTCCCCTCACTTCTTTGCGGCGGCGGCTTTTGGACGCTTGGCGCCGTATTTTGACCTGGATTGGTTGCGGTTGGCGACGCCCGTGGCGTCCAGTGAGCCTCGCACAACGTGGTAACGCACGCCGGGAAGGTCTTTCACGCGGCCCCCCCTGATAAGCACGATGCTGTGCTCCTGGAGGTTATGACCAACGCCGGGAATGTACGTGGTGCATTCAATCCCATTGGTAAGGCGCACGCGGGCAACCTTGCGGAGAGCGGAGTTAGGCTTTTTGGGCGTAGTGGTGAACACGCGGGAGCAAACGCCCCGCTTTTGAGGACAAGCGTCGAGGGCGGGACTCTTTGTCTTGTTGGTAAACGTCTTCCGCCCGTGGCGGATCAACTGATTGATGGTAGGCACATAGTCCTCCTGAATATTTGCGGCCAGGAACTATTCCGGCGCAGGCCCGAGAGGTCGAAGATACTTTAAAAAACGACGTCGGGCGACGTTAAAACCCCAAGTCGGGCGTTCAGCCGAACATTCGGCCGAATATTAAGACCGGGAACTGGAAATTGTATCAGGAATGGAAGCATTGTCAATGAAATATTTTTGCGCGATGAACCTGTGCTGACAATTGACTGACATAATATCAGGCATGGCAGGCAGCGGCGGAATTAAAATAATCGCGGTGACGCCCGGCGGGCTTGCCGCAGCCGCCAACGTATCTCCCGGCGACTTGTTACTGGAGGTCAACGGCGAAACCCTGCTGGATAACCTGAACTATCAGTTTTTGGTCGGTCAGCGCGACTCAACGGAAATTCTGCTAAAAAAGCCCGGCGGCGCATTGTTTCGCGCTGTCCTCGAAAATTGGGGCGACGGCCTTGGCCTGGAACTGGCGGACGACGAAATAAGGATATGCAAACAAAACTGCGTTTTTTGCTTTGTGCGGCAGATGCCGCCGGGCTTCCGCCAAAGCCTCTACATCAAAGACGAGGACATTCGCCTTTCGTTTTTATATGGACACTTCACAACGCTATCAAATTCAGACAATGTTGAATTGGACAGGATTATCAGGGAGCGCCTCAGCCCCATACACGTTTCAGTCCACGCCACAGACCCGGGCGCCAGAGGCCGGATTGTGGGCGCCCCGGGGCAGGGCGACATACTGCGCAAAATTGACCGCCTGATTGACGGCGGCGTTGAAATACACGCCCAGGCTGTAATCGCGCCCGAATACAACGACGGTGAAATATGGGAGCATACGCTGGCGGATATGTGGGAACGCAGGGGCAATGACGCCTCAAACGCAGGAAAGCAAAAAGGCGGCGTCATCTCCCTCTCCTGCGTCCCAGTCGGCCTCACGGCACATCGTCAAAACCTGCCCCCCATTCAGGCCATAGACGCCGGCTATGCGTCAGGCTGGGTCAGAAGATGGAAAAGGGAATCCCGCCGTTACACTATTGGCGGAAAAAAAAGGCCCTGGCTGTTATTGGCGGACGAATGGTTCAGCAAGGCCGGGATGAAGGCGCCCGGGCGAAAATACTACCCGGCTGATTGGAACCAGATCGAAAACGGCATAGGTCTGATCCGCCGCTTTCAGGAACACAGCCGGAGGTTTATCAAGTCAGACCGGGCCGGAGGCTTTGCCGGACTTCGTTTATTGCTGCTGACGGGCCACAGCTTTGCGCCATATCTCTCTCAAACCATTGAGGCTTTGAGGCGGTATGTTGATGCAGAGATAACCGTCGTCCCTGTTCCAAACAGTACCTTTGGCGAGTCTGTCACCGTCGCCGGACTGCTGTGCGGACGCGATTTGCTCAGCGCCGCCCAAAATGACAAACGCGCCGCAAACGGGCAATTTGACGCCATCATAATCCCAAGCGCGTCCGTCCGCAGACTTACCTCAATTCCCGCCGCCGCTAAAACAACTGGCCCGCAAACGCTGCCGTGCGGCCATTGCAATCAGGCAATGGACACGTACCAGTTTCTGGACGACATGGCCGTGGCCGAAATGGAGTCCCGGCTCGGCTTGCCCGTGATACAGAGCGGCGATAACCTGTCAAGCCTGCTCGGCCAGGTAGCGCGACAAGCCCCGTCCTTGCTTATAGGCGGGCTTTAATCGCCTCTTGATACATCTCCATCAACCCAGCCACGATAGCGGGTTCTGGCGTATCATTATCAAAGCCGTACAGTTTCATAACGGCGCGATCAAGCTCCCTATGCGCCTTCAACAACTCATTGGGCATTGCGTCTGGATCGTAGAGGTCGGCTAGTGAGTCATCGGGGTATTTTGCCCTTGCGTCAAGAATGTTCTTAGCCAATTTCTCTATTTCGGCCTTCTGCTTATCTGTAGCGTCGGGCCAGGAAAAGTTGTTATACACAACTATGCTTGAATAGCTGTAGTCACTTTTCATGCGACCACAAACAGCCCTCATCCAGGCGTTATGAACAATAGACGTTAAAACGCCGAAGTGGTAAAGGCTGGAGTTTGGAAGCGTGAATATCTTGTTTGTCGCCACTGTTGACGCCGGCAAGTAGCCAATGGGTATGTATCGCCTTCGTTCAGACGACACTTCAGGAATAGCCAAATAGTCTATGCCCGGCTGGCGTATCTCCATGAAGCGGGATGGTTCCTCGGCGAATTTTCTTGTAGCCTCTTTTTTGCTATTCAATCTGAACCTACGGCAAGCCTCAACGCGTTTTTTGACTTCCGGCAGGTTTCGCCAATCACCGGGCGAAACGCCGTCCAGCCACAGACACCAGCGTTTTTTGTTGTTGATGAATTCATCGGATCCGAGAAGCAACCGTATAAATGGCTTAGCGCCTGGCTCAGTCTTGAGAAAACTCGCCAGGTCGGCGTCTTCGATGATCAGATTACCGTCATCAACCGGGATGCTGCCCTTTTGCATTTCCGGCACGTTGCAAATAGGCAATCTGCGGCTCTCCACAAAGATATTCGGCGCGTTTACAAGATAAGGGTTAATGTTGTCGGCAGCTATCCTGTTCGAGTCGTCATGGATAATCCTTTTCCCACCCCTTGATGCGCTGAAGCCAATAATCACACAATGCACGGCGGCTTTGCCCTTGGCTTCGTTGCTCCACTTGAACGTGCGATATGCAAAATCAATGTGTATGCCAAACATTTCAAATAACGGCTTCCAGACTGCGGCTGCCTGCTCGCCCTGGGAGATTGAATTTGTGGAGACAAAGGCGGCGCGGGTATTTGCATTTGTCATATACTTTGAGGCTCTGTAAAACCAAGCCGCCAC
>JAISSN010000190.1 GCA_031273105.1 Holophagales bacterium
CGCCGGATTTGATTCCGACGAGTTACCAATGTCCCTCCTCTGCAACATCCATCTAGGCAGCCCGGGCAACCTGAGTTGTCGCAACAGGCGGGTCAGAAATTTAATCGGCTCATTCAATCCGGTTATAAAGTAACAAAAATGATAGATTTGTCACGTTTCAACCTTAGAAAAAGCTGAATCGCCCTTGACTTTCAACCTTTGGCCTTCCATTTGGATTTTTAGTTAAAATTTTGTAATTTTTCTGAGGCTATAGTCATTTGGGCTAATTGCAAAACCTCATGGGAATGTCACGCCAGTGTGGCGATTATTGAAAAATACACGTCTGACGCCCGCTTTCCCGGCAAAGCCGGAGGTTTTGTAATTAGCTAATTTGACTTGTGGAGCAGTAAAAAAGTGCATGTTTGGGCCTGCGGAAAATGGGCCATTAGCTATACCAGCGCCGCTCCGTACGCTACCATGTACTACAGAGCCTAAGCTACCTGTGCCATCCCCAAATTGGGGCATGGATTTTTTAACCACAGCGTCTCGAAATCGGGACGCCTCATGTTCCAGGAGAACATCATGCGTAAACTAATAAGTCTTCCGGCAATAGTAGCGGCAGCGTTGCTTACAGTTTCGGCAACCGCGAGCGACAGCGCCAATATCATTAGCAATGCTTCTCCAGCGGAGAAAATGGTAAAATGTTCTGCTTGCAAGGGGAAAGGGATTACTGTGATAGAGACGGGAGCGATGGATTGCCATATCTGTAATGGAAAAGGGAAAGTAAGACAAGGAATCAGGATGGTAAAATGCACAACGTGTAAAGGAAAGGGACAAATTCCCTGGGAACGTACAGGTACTTGCTCTGCATGTAGCGGCATAGGGAAAGTCCCGAAAAAATAAAATCCGCGCAAGACCAACAACCACAGATGAGCAGACGGCGCGGTTCAGCCTTGAAAAAGCTGAACCGCGCCAGACCCCGCGAACGGATTAGAATTTATATCGAATTTCCAAGCTCAGAGCGCGTCCCATTGATGGATAGCCCATCATGAGGCTTGTATTATTGCGTCCTATATCCCTGGAATTTTCCCAGTCTTCCATGCTAATGCCGTCCTGGAACAGTCTCTCTCCGCGCAATGTGAAAGTAAGGGCGTCGTTCCAGCGATACACGGCATAAACTGTTGCGTCTATATAGTGGGTCTTATCGGGGTATGGTCCAAAATCGTCGCTGTACGTATATCTGTGGCCTATGTAGGAAGTATTCAGGCCCAATTCCAGCTTTTGATTTAAGGCCCAATCAGCCCTCACGCCCGTTGAAAAAAACGGGCGGTTTTGGAACCACGATAACTGACTTTCTTTAGGATTATACAGCGCCCTGCCTTCCTGGGAGCGCGCATAGAGCTGGGCGTTCCAATTGCCGCCGCGGGCGCCGCCTGAGACTTCAAGGCCCTGAACCCGGATGTCATTCAGGTTGATATAGTGGTCACCGGCAAAACCAACTAGTTCAGCGTAGTTGATGCGGGAGGCGTCGGCCCTTACCCACCATGTTATCTGTTCATAGCCCACTCCAGCCAAAACAGAGCGGCTGCTCACGTTGCCTGGGTTCTCATAGCCCCGGGCTTGGTTATAGGCTACCTGCCAGAGGTCTGGGGCGTTAAAAGCCGTTCCTGTGTTTAAGTATGCCCTGAAGCCTGATGGCATAAGGAGATTGGCCCCGGCCTTCCAGGTTACTTGATTTAACGACAGGTCGTCAACTTTTGAGTTCCAACCAAACGGGTCACAATTGATCTCGTCAGATTGCCGCCTGACGCTTGCGACAAAGCGCAGAATCGGCAAAGCCTCTATGTTGCCCTCAAGGGCAAAGGCCGTGTGTTTGGCCGTTAAGCTGAGGTCGGGATGGTCGCTGTTCCATGACTTTTCACTGCTGTAATCCGCCAGCAGCGTCAGACCGCCTTTGCCCTGCTTCCAGGCAACCAGCGCGTTTCCCTGATCCCTTTTAAAGCTGGACGAATAGGCGTCGTTTGTGTAGTAGCCCTCCTGGTTGATATTCCCCAGGTTTAGCTCGGCGTAAAAATTGTCCGAAAAGCTGGTTTTAACGGACGCCGTGGTGATGTTCTGCCAGCGGGCGTATTCACGTTCATAGTTGTACACTCTTCCCAGTGGCGCCCATGTTATAGGATCGCTGGGCCATTGATAGGGAAGCGGCGCGCCTGTGTATTGCCTGCGATGGTTTATCGTAAGCAGCGTATTTCCGCCAAACTGCTGGCCAAAGCCTATATGCCCGGACGCCTGTCTGTAGGGTTTTTTTGTTTCCGTTGGCTGGGGCGACCTGTCAAGGTCTGCTGCGGCTTGCAGCCATCCGTCCCCCCAGCCGTACGACGCCGTCATTCCAGTGCGGGCCTGGCCAAGCGTGCTGCCCTGTAGTGAGAGATAGCCGGATATTCCTTCCATGGCAGGGCCGCTGCTGGACATGGAAATAACGCCGCCGTGGGCGTCAGCGCCATAGAGGGTAGAAGAAGGCCCGGATAGCACTTCGAGCCTGTCAACGCCTGTGAGTGTGAACCAGGATAAATCAAGGCTGCTGGGATCGCCTGAAATGCGGATTCCATCCAGCAGCACAACAGTGTCGCTGGAACGGGATCCATTAATGTTAAAGGTTGACCGGCTTCCAAAAGAGCCATAGGACGAAAAGAAGCCGGGCCTGGCCAGTTCCAGCGCTTTGGTCAAAGTCGCCGAGCCAACCTTTGAGATGGCTTCCAAGTCTAAAACCACAACCGGGTTAGGCGTCCTGGCTATCTCAACGGTGGTAGCCTCGGCTGTAACAGTCACTGTGGCGCTGCCCATCACCTTTGGCTCGGTCTTTTCCTTTACCTTTGCCTTGGCCTTGTCTTCGTCGTCTGACGCAAATAGCGGATTTGCAACGACGATGGCAAGAAGCAAAAGCGGCAATTTGCGACCTGTCGATGAAGCGGCGCGGCTCTGCCATGTTTGCGGCGCCAAAGGCTCTGGGGGTTCCGGCGTCAGGTTTTCCTGGCGCGGGCGGGCTTTGTCCGCCGTTACGCAAGTATCGCTATCGAAACTTGCTTTGGGTTTCTTTAGTGTTGTCAGGCCCATCGTTCATGCCTCCTCGCATGGAAGTCGAAGGCATGGAGTCACAGAGCCGCACGGCCCGGCAGACCTGCCCGCACCCTCGACGGGGGTTATGTGTACTGGACCGGTCTCCGGGCTTGCAGAATTCGACTGGAATCTTTTTGATTCCCCCAGAGCCTTCCCAGTTTCCCAGTGGCCCTGGCTTCGAGGTCCCGCGCCTGCACAGACGTACAATACAGACGCGTTGCTCACCGTTGCGGGGCAGCGCCGGATTTTCACCGGCTTCCCGACATCCAGAACTGTCAGCGTTCAGACTAACAGATGCGCTATGCGGACGCAATCTCAATCAAAAAAGTTGCTATAGCCTTTGCTTCTATCTCGCCCCATCGTGGTTTCAAGGGTGTTGCCGTTGCCCTGCTTTACGGCTGTTCCACATCTGTAAGTCCCTGATACATCTCCATTAACCCAGTCACGACATCAGCTTCAGCCATATCTTTACTAAAGCCGTACAGCTTCATCACGGCTTTATCAAGCTCCCTATGGGCCTTTAACAATTCAGGCGGCATTGTCAGGGGGTCGTAGAGGTCGGCGAGCGAGCTATTGGGGAACAACTCTCTCGCCTCAAGAACTCCCTGAGCCAGTTTCTCTATTTCAGCCTTCTGTTTATCTGTTGCGTCAGGCCAGGGGAAATTGTTATAAACAGCGGGCGAATAGCGGTAGTCGCTTTTCAGCCGTCCGCAAACAACGCGCGTCCAGGCCATGTGGACGCTTGAAGTAAGTATGCCAAATATGTATAGATTGGCTACTGGAATAAACTGTGTTCCATCGCTTGCGATTATTTCTGGCTGTAAAAATCCAATGGGAATGTAACGGCGGCGTTCAGAGGAAACTCTCGGCACAACCAAATACTGAGTTTCAGGCTGCCTTATTTGCGTAAACAGAGCCGGAGTATCCGCGTCCCGCCTGACTGAAAGCGTGGGGCTTGCTTTGCGCGTTTCAGAAACCCTTTGTAATCGCTGCGTGATGGGCTTGATAGCGCGGTATTCTTCAGGCGCTGCCCCTTTCAACCAAAGGCAATAGCGCAAAGTTCCGTTAATAAAATCATCCGCGCTGATGTACTGCTTAATCCAGCTTGCAGCCTGCGGATGATGAGTAACCAATTCATCCCGCTCTTCAACAGATAAAAGCAAATGCCCGCCATCGGTAGGCTGGCTCCCCTTGCTCATCTCCGGCATTCCTTTCGTCAGCGGCTTTCCCCGCGACTGTATAAATACGTTTGGCGCGGGTAACAGATAGCCGTTGATGTTTTCTGTTTCGACTACCTTATCCAATCCATAAATCCGCTTTGTCTTTGTCTTTTTGTCTTTACCTGGGGCAAAGCCGGCAATGACGCAGTGAACCGCCGCCTTGCCGCTCGCCTCGCTAGTCCAGACAAAGGGGGCATACGCAAAAATGATTTCAAACCCTTGCTCAAGTAACGGCTTCCAAAGAATCGCTACCGATTCGCCCTGAACAATAGAATTGGTTGACACAAAGGCTGCCCTGATGTTTGTCCCAGCCATATACTCAAGCGCCCTTTGATACCAACAGCACACGTAGTCTAACTTGCCAAACTTTTTGCTGTCTTTATAAACAATTTGCATGTCTTCCCGCTGTTCGGCGTTGCGGTACTGATGCCCCACAAAGGGCGGATTTCCCAGGATATAGCTCAGTTCATCTTTGGGCACTATGCTCTCCCATTCAATCCTGTGGGCGTTGGCGTGAATTATCTCAGCCCCTTTGGTTAGCGGCAGTCTGTCATAGTACTGACCAAACTCTTCTGAAACCTTTATATTCATTAAATGATCCATCAGCCACATTCCAGTTTTTGCTATCTGGCAGGGCCA
>JAISSN010000182.1 GCA_031273105.1 Holophagales bacterium
GAAGCAGAAATTGAAAAGCAGAGGATTTTAGAAGCCGCCAAGGCTGAGGCCGATCAGATTTTGGCCCAGGCTCAGTCCGAAATTGATTACCAGAGGCGTTTGGCCGAAACGGAATTGCGCGAGCTTGTGACTAAACTGGCGGTTGAGGGCGCAGAGGCGCGCATCCGACAGCGTCTCCAAAGCCCCGGGAATGATTCGGCTATCAGGATTATGGATCAGGCAATACAGAAGATCGGAGGCGCCTCATGAGTCAGTTGCTGATAGCTCAGCGCTATGCCAAGGCGCTGTTGCAAATAGCCGAAAAACAAAATGAGGTTTCAGGCTTGAAGAATGAACTTAATTCCATAGTCGGGCTGGTTCATTCCCAACCCGACCTGGAGAGGCTCTGCCTGCACCCCCTGATTCCCCCAAGTCGTAAGGCGGCCGTATTTGATGAAATACTGCAAGCCGCGGGCGCAAGCCAGACCATCCGCCGCTTTTTCACGGTAGTGGCAAAGGCGGCCCGGCTGAACCTGATCTATAGCTTGTTCGTTGCATTTAATGAGCTGGTTGACAAACATCAGGGGATTCTCGCCGCCGAAGTCGCCTCCGCCCAGCCCCTCACGGAACATCAACTGCGGTCGCTCAACGAGTCTTTTGCCGCCCGCACAGGAAAAACAATGCGCTTAGTCACCCGGCACGATCCAGATTTACTTGGCGGCTTAAAGGTGCAAGTAGGCTCTACCATATATGACGCTTCTCTCCAGGGTCGGCTCCGTATGCTTCGGACGCGACTGCTTTCAGCTTGATCATGTTATCGGAGGTATGAATGGACATTCGCGCTGAAGAAATATCCCGCATCATTCGCAGCCAGATAGAAAGTTTTGACGCCCAGTTGGACGTCAGCGAAATAGGCACGATTATAAGCGTTGGCGACGGCATCGCCAAGGCCCACGGCCTTGAAAAGGCCATGGCGGGGGAACTGCTGGAATTGCCCCATAACGTGATGGGACTGGCCTTTAATCTTGAAGAAGACAACGTAGGCGTCATTCTTCTGGGCGAGGCTCATTTAATTAAGGAAGGCGACACCGTCAAGCGCACGGGCCGCATCATGAGCGTTCCCGTAGGGCCTGCCTTTATCGGCAGGGTCATCAACCCTCTGGGCCAGCCTCTGGACGGCAAAGGCCCCATTGAGGCGGCGGCCTATTACCCGATTGAGCGCATCGCGCCCACCATCGTAGAGCGCAAGAGCGTCAACCAACCTGTGCAGACGGGACTGAAGGCCATAGACGCCCTCATCCCCATCGGCCGCGGACAGCGAGAGCTGATAATCGGCGACCGTCAGACGGGCAAAACCGCCGTCACCATAGACGCCATCATTAACCAGAAAGATTCGGGCATCATCTGTATTTATGTAGCCATCGGCCAAAAGAGGTCAACGGTGATGCAGGTGGTCAGGGCGCTGGAAGAAAACGGTGCAATGGCGTACACCATCGTGGTCAGCGCCACGGCGTCTGAGGCCGCCCCCATGCTCTACCTGGCTCCATTCGCGGGCGCGTCTATGGGCGAGTACTTCATGTGGCACGGAACAAACGGCCAGCCCGCCGGGCCGGATAACCCTGGTCAGCACGCCCTTTGTATATATGACGACCTGTCCAAACAAGCGGCCGCTTACCGTGAAATTTCACTGCTGATGCGCCGTCCGCCTGGACGCGAGGCATATCCTGGCGACGTTTTCTATCTCCACAGCCGTTTGCTTGAGCGCGCGGCAAAATTAAGCGAAGAGCGCGGCGGCGGCTCCCTCACCGCCCTGCCCGTGATCGAAACCCAGGCCGGCGACATCTCCGCTTACATTCCCACCAACGTCATCTCCATTACTGACGGCCAGTTGTTTCTTGAGGCCGACCTGTTTAACAGCAATGTACGCCCCGCCATCAACGTGGGAATATCCGTCAGCCGCGTGGGCGGAGCGGCCCAATTAAAAGCCATGAAACAGGTTGCTGGTTCCCTCAAGCTGGACCTGGCCCAATATCGGGAGCTTGCCGCCTTTAGTCAATTCGGCTCAGACCTAGACAAGGCCACACTCACCCAGTTGAATCGGGGCCAAAGGCTGGTGGAAATCCTCAAACAGCCTCAGTACCAGCCCATGCCTGTGGAAAAGCAAGTGACCATCATCTGGACGGCCTCAAGGGGGTATCTGGACGACATCCCAGTTAATGAATTGCGGCGATTTGAGGGCGAGTTTTTTGGGTATTTAGACGTCAACGCGCCTGAACTGCTCAGGAGCATTAAAGATTCGGGCCAGTTATCCAAGGAAATAGAAGAAGGGCTTAAGACAAACATTTTGGGATTCAAGGAGCAGTTCAAGGCATCCCTCTCCCAGGCTGTCGGGGCTTAGTCTATGGCCTCCCTCCAGGATATACGCCGCCGAATTCGCTCGGTAAAAAGCACCCAGCAGGTCACAAAGGCCATGAAGATGATTTCCGCCGTAAAAATGCGGAAGTCTCAGGAGCGTCTGCTCTCCATGCGTCCCTTTGCTTCAAAGCTGCATGAAGTTATCGGACAAGTGGTAGCGCGCTTTGAGTCTGACGATCGGACAACTGAAAATCCACTGGCCCAGGCATTTTTATCGCCCAGAAAAGAAAGATATATCCATCTGGTCGTAATAGCCAGCGACAAGGGTCTGTGCGGAGGCTTTAACGCCAACTTGCTAAAGACCGCCGACGCCTTTTTGAAAAAAAAACATCCCGGCGTCATAATCAAGTGCGACGTAATCGGCAGACGAGCCGCCGAATGGGCGAGAAAGGTCGGCATTAAGACTTCCCTCGAAGCCGTGTCGCTGAATCCCGACGATTTTATGAATACGGCCAGAGACATAGCTCTGAGGGCGACGAACGCATACTCTGACGGCGAAATTGACGCGCTGTACTTGGTGCATAACTACTTCAACTCAGCCGTTTCCCAAGCGCCTATAGAATTTCGCGTCTTCCCCCCCCTGGAAGTGCCGGCGGCGGACGGCGTCCAGCACTTGTTGGAGCCAGACCCCGAAACGGTTTTGCGGGAACTGCTGCCCCACTATGTAGAAATCGAAATTTACCGCGCCTTGCTGGAGAGCGCTGCCAGCGAGCACGCCGCCCGCATGGCCGCAATGGATAAAGCCACCAGCAACGCCAGCGAGATGATTGATAAGTTGACCTTGCACATGAACAAAGTCCGGCAGGCCGCGATCACCAACCAGATAATAGAGGTTGTGTCCGGCGCCGCTTCCTGAAGTATATTTAATCAAGGGGTTCCAAATGTCTGAAGAAAAATACCAAGGCCGCGTGATAGCGATAGTAGGCCCTGCCGTTGACGTGGAGTTTGAGGATGGCTATCTGCCTGATATATACAACGCCCTGTTGACGGACGTGCTTGACGCGTCGGGCAATTCCATCAGTGTTACCCTTGAGGTGCAGCAGCACCTGGGCGAAGGGCGCGTGCGCTGCGTTTCAATGCAGCCGACGGATGGTATGGTGCGCGGCCAGACGGTTACGGATTCCTGCGGCCCCATCAAGGTTCCGGTAGGGCCTTCTACACTGGGGCGAATCATGAACGTGGTTGGACACCCCGTTGACGAGCGCGGTCCCATTGTCACGGATAAATACCTGCCCATCCACCGCGAAGCCCCCGGTTATGAAGAACTATCCACCGGTAAGGAAATGCTGGAGACCGGCATCAAGGTGATTGACCTGCTCCAACCCTTTATGAAGGGCGGAAAAGTGGGCCTGTTCGGCGGCGCGGGCGTTGGCAAGACCGTGCTGATCATGGAGCTAATCAACAACATCGCCAAAGCCCGGGGCGGTTTCTCTGTTTTCGCCGGCGTTGGCGAGCGCACCAGGGAAGGCAACGACCTCTGGCACGAAATGATGGATTCCGGCGTCATCAACAAGGAAAACCTCACAGAATCAAAAGTTGCTCTCATTTACGGCCAGATGACCGAGCCTCCCGGCGCCCGCGCCAGGGTTGGCCTCACGGGTTTAACCGTGTCCGAGTACTTCCGGGACGATGAAGGCCGCGACGTTCTTTTGTTCATTGATAACATCTTCCGCTTCACTCAGGCAGGGTCGGAGGTTTCGGCGCTGCTGGGGCGCATGCCGTCAGCCGTGGGCTATCAGCCCACACTGGCCACCGAGATGGGCGAACTCCAGGAGCGCATCACGTCAACCAAGAAAGGCTCCATCACGTCCATACAGGCCGTCTATGTCCCCGCGGACGACTACACGGATCCCGCGCCGGCTACCACATTCGCCCACCTGGACGCCACCACCAACCTGAGCCGTGATCTTACAGCCCTGGGCATTTACCCCGCCGTTGACCCGCTCACCTCCACCAGCCGTTTGATGGATCCGCGCGTTCTGGGCGAAAGCCACTACAACACGGCCACCAGGGTAAAGACCATATTGCAAAAGTACAAAGAGCTTCAGGACATCATCGCCATCCTGGGCATGGAAGAGCTTTCCGACGACGACAAAAAAACCGTCATGCGCGCACGCAAACTGCAACGCTTCCTGTCCCAGCCCTTTAACGTGGCGGAGAGCTTCTCGGGCATGCCAGGCGTCTATGTGGGGCTGGAAGATACAATACGCGGCTTTACCGAAATATGCGACGGCAAGTGGGATCACCTGCCGGAACAGGCATTTTACATGGTTGGCGCCATAGAAGCCGCCGCTGAAAAAGCCAAGACGCTGGAAGTATAGGGAGACGGCATGAGCGGCTACCTTAAACTCGAAGTCGTCACGCCTGAGGGCAGGGTATTTTCATCAAATGTCTCAGAGCTTCAATTCCCCACTGCCTTTCGGGGCTATTACGGCATATTGCCGGAGCATACGCCTGTCCTGACCCCCATGGGCGACGGCCAGATTCACTGCGTACTGGACGGCATAAAGACGACACTGACAGTATCCGGCGGCTTCGCCGAAGTAGGCCCCGACCACGTGACGATACTGGCTCGGAAGAGCGAAACGGATTCCGGTTCCAAATAAAACGCTCCATTTTATTTAGAGCCGGAATCGTTAAACCTGGAGTCCCGAATTTTTATAGGGCTTCCAAAAAATTTCACACTTCATTTTCCCTTGCATTTTTTCATAGTCTATAGAAGCATCAGGCAAGCCCAAGCCCCGCGCCTCCGTCAAGCATGCCGCCAAGCACGATGATCAAAGTGCGTTGCCTATAATATCAGCGAGGTACAAAGATGCGCCTTAACTTTGCGATTGCCGCCGCTTTGCTGTTTGCCTTCGCAAGCGTGTACGCCAAATCCCAGATAATAAGCGGTGAATCCGCTATCAGCGGGCGGAACGCTCTAGCTACGGTTGCAAGACTGGCGGACAAGAGCTGCGCGGGGCGCTTGAGCGGACATTATGGCTATACAAACGCAGCCAGGTGGACAATGGGTCGTTTTATGGAAATTGGGTTGAACGGAACGCTTCAACCATATTCATCGCCATATTCCATTGTTGACGGAGGTCGGCTGGAAGTCACGCTCCACGAAGAAAAACTGACCGCAAAAATGCTTACGGACTTCATGCCCTTGCTGTTTTCCGACTCAGGGCATATCAAGGCCAGGGCTGTGTTTGTGGGATGGGGAATACGCGCGCCCGAACACGGGTATGACGATTACGCCAATATTGACGTCAGCGACAAATTCGTCCTTTGTTTTCGCGGCGCTCCCGACGACGACCAGAAATGGGTACAACACGATGAACATCGAACGAGGATGAGTGTCGCGCTGGAAAAAGGCGCTGTTGGGCTTATTTACGTCTATCCACGCGTTATAGCCCACCCGAACGGCGACCTTCAATCCGCTTTTCTCACGGCGATGATAAGCGACTCCTTCTTTGACAAGCTCCTGACCGTTGAAGGCACGACCAGCGAATCTCTGCAAAGACAGTTACTGAGAACGGGGAGGCCGGCCTCGTTGTCCCTCGACGCGGTGATTGACCTTACCGTCAAGGCGCGCCACTTTCCCAAAGGAGAAGGCTACAACGTAGTAGCCTGCCTCTATGGCGCTGACCCGGGCTTCAAGCACGAGTGCGTTGTAATAGGAGCGCACCTTGACGGCGTTGGAGATCATGCGGGCTTCAGATTTCCGGGCGCGGAGGACAACGCCTCGGGCTGCGCTGTCGTTATGGAAATCGCCAAAGCCTTTATGGCAAACAGCATCCGCCCCAAGAGGAGCGTCGTATTCGTGTTATTTGGAAGCGAAGAGCAGGGCGGGCGCGGGTCGGCCCATTTCATTGATCGCCTGCCGCCCGGTCTTGCAAGAATATCGGCCTTTATAAACTTCGATATGGTTGGTATAGGCGGAAAAGCTAACATAGGCATAAATGAATTTATGGAAATACACAGAAACATACTTGAACAATCAGACCAAAAACGATCTGTGATATCGAATGTCAGGCTAATTAAATCACTGGGCGTGAGAAGCGGCGACATTGCGCCATTCTTCAAAAAAAACATACCCCTGGCGACGGTTTCATCGAACGGTCTGCGCCCGAAAAACCAGTATCACCAGCCGGGAGACCTGCCGGGCCTCGCACAACCTATGATAATGGAAAGTATTTCCAAATTGATGTTTAGATTTGCCTTTGAGCTTTGCGAAGTAAATCCGATTTAAATTAAACAAATGCTATCTTTGATTGTTCAAAGAGGCCATACTTGTTACCATAATCTGAACCCATCCTCTCCAGGATATTTTCGCTTTCTTTGGGAGTTTTAATGTCCCCCGAAACCGTTGCGCTGAATTTGCAAGACTTGAAAGAGTTGTCTATTGGCCGTCTGGCCGAAATGGCCAAGCAATTTGACATCGAAAACCCTTTGGGCGTGCGGAAACAGGAGTTGTTATTCCGGCTTCTCGAAGCCAACGCGTCAAAGGAAGGACTGTACTTCGCCGAGGGTCTGCTTGAGATTTTACCCGAAGGATTCGGCTTTCTGCGCTCCCCTGAGCAAAACTACCTTGCGGGCGCCGATGATATTTATATATCGCCAAGCCAGATAAGAAAATTCGGGCTTCACACCGGCGACATCCTTTCCGGCGTGATTCGCCCCCCAAAAGAAAACGAAAAGTTTTTCGCAATGCTCAAAATAGACGCCGTGAACTTTGACCCGCCGCCTGTAGCGAAAGAGCGCGTTCACTTTGACGACCTGATTCCGCTGTACCCTACCCAGCACCTAAAGATGGAGCGCGACCCTCAGGAATTGAGTACCAGGATAATGGACCTCATGACGCCTTTGGGCAAAGGTCAGCGCGCCCTGATTGTTGCTCCGCCAAGAACGGGCAAAACCGTTTTGCTCCAAAACATCGCCAATTCGATAACGACTAACCACCCGGAAGTCTTCCTGATCGTATTGCTGATTGACGAGCGTCCCGAAGAAGTCACCGACATGGAAAGGAACGTCAAGGGCGAAGTGGTCGCCAGTACCTTTGATGAACCGGCCACAAGACATGTTCAGGTGGCTGAAATGGTCATAGAAAAGGCCAAGCGCCTTGTTGAGCATAAAAAAGACGTGGTAATCCTGCTGGATTCAATAACCAGGCTGGGCCGCGCTTACAACACGGTGGTGCCCCCCAGCGGCAAGGTGCTCTCCGGCGGCGTTGACAGCAACGCGCTTCAGCGTCCCAAGAGGTTTTTTGGCGCGGCGCGCAGCATTGAAGGGGGAGGCAGTCTGACGATCATCGCTACAGCGTTAATTGAAACGGGCAGCCGGATGGACGACGTCATATTTGAAGAGTTCAAAGGCACGGGAAACAGCGAAATTATTTTAGACCGCAAGTTGAGCGACCACAGGATTTTTCCCGCCATGGACATTCAGCGATCAGGCACGCGCAAAGAAGACCTGCTGATTGACGCGCATCGCCTGGCAACCATCTGGGTTTTGAGAAAAATCCTCGCCAGCAGCGGCCCTGCCGAATCAATGGAGCTTTTACTTGATCGCTTGAAAAAAACTAAGACAAATGACGAATTCCTGGCCAATTTGCAGGAAGCATCGTCACACGTAAACGGCAGACGATAGTGGTCTGTAGCGGCGAGTTTGGGTTGATAAGAGACGATACGCAGCTTCGCTCGACCGGAACCGCTCTAAATTTCTACGCTTGCGTGCCTGGCGGCGTGGCAGTTGAGATTTACGGCCACTGGCAGGCTGGCTATATGGCACGGATAGTGTTCAACGTGAACCGCCATAGCTGTCGTGCTGCCCCCCAGCCCCTGGGGGCCGACGCCGGAGGCGTTGACGCGATCCAGCATCATTTTTTCAAATTCGGCGTAATTGGCGTCGGGATGTGGTTGTCCCAGGGGGCGGAGCAAGGCCCTTTTGGCTAATATGGGCGCTACTTCAAAGTTGCCGCCCACTCCCACGCCGACGATGATTGGCGGGCAGGGGTTACCACCTGCCGATAGAACAGTTTCGTAAATAAAATCCGCTACCGCCGTTAAGCCAGCCGTGGGCTTGAGCATGGCCATGCGGCTCATGTTCTCGGAGCCGCCGCCCTTGGGGGCTATGGTGATTTTCAGTCTGTCGCCGGGCACAAGGCTTAAATGAACTATTGGGGGGCCGTTGACGCCCGTGTTTTTTCGCGTAAACAGAGGATCCTCGACCACGCTCATGCGAAGGTAGCCCTGTTTCCACGCTTCAGATGTTGCCTCGGCGAGGGCTTCCTGCAGCGCGCCGCCGCTTATGCGGACATCCTGTCCAACGTCAACAAAAAAGACCGCCACGCCTGTGTCCTGGCAGATAGGCGCGCGCTCTTTGGCTGCCAGACTGTAGTTTTCAACGAGCTGGTTCAGCATAGAGCGCCCCAGGGACGAAGATTCAAGCTGGGCCGCCCGCGCTATGGCCTGGCGTACGTCTTGCGGCAGGTCATAGGCCGCCGTCAGGCACAGCGGTACAACCTGTTCTTTTATCTGTTCAACAGTGATTTCTCGCATTAGAAATACTCCGCAGAAAAAATACTCGCTCCCGTCCATTGCGCTTTGTCTATCGTTCATCTGTCGTCCGGCGGGTTGTTCAAAACGCTCTCCAACGCTGTTGATTCTATTTGAATTGGAGGATGTTCGTCGAATATTTCTATTGGTTCTTCGCCAATAACGCCGACCAGCAAGTATTTGCTGGAAATCGGGTCGAATCTGTATTCTTTAAGCAGGCGAAAATTTTCAATCTGGCTGGTGTTTTTCACGTGTATCCGCTTGCCTGTACAGTAAAACGGCTCGTCTCCAAAAAATATGTAATCGCCCTTGCCGGGAGATATCGGGACGCCCTTTGAAATTACTTCCAAGACTTCGTCCTGGAGCCTGTATATGTCAATGTCTGGTCTTTCATCAAGGCCCAATATGAAACCGTGCCTTACGTCCGAGTGCAGTTGTTTTCGCCCGAAACCGTAGCGCTCCTTGAGTACCTTGCCGACGAGGTCTTCCGCTGAATGCGCCATCAGGCGGTATTTGAGGTTTCTCATAGCCACTTGCTGTATTTCTATTGGAGAAGGCCCGAAAATGCTTGGTCTGTACACCCTGACTTCTTCACCTATGCCGAAAATAATTTGAGCGTTAAAGCCAAGCTGCTTATAGACCAAGTCAAAGTGTTCGACGATCACCCGCTTTTTGGCGAGCAAAGCCGTTCGGATTGCCTCCACTATCTGGTGATGCTGGTGGAAGGCCAATTCATAGTGAACGTCCAGGTGAAAAGTATGACCGGCAAAAAAATCATTTGGATCAAAGTCAAAGATGTCGCTGGTACGCTTGTTTATCCCGTCGTCGTCGTTAGTGAGTTCTACTCCCGGAAACAGCCCTCGTATCAAGGTGGATTTTCCTGACCCTGGAGCGCCGATGATGCCAATCAATAGGTCTGTCGGATGCAGATACAGGCGGGATAACTCGCTGCCAAGCGTGTACATGCGAAATCGGCCCCGGGGAGCATAGTAAATAGACCTGGTGAGGTTGTCTTTAATTGGCATCAGAGTCATTTTTGCCTCACTGAATCTAAGTAGCTTGACTATAGCACAAACTATTTCCCGCTCCTTGCTCTGGTATTGGATATGATTGAATACCGTCAGGTATCAAAGGGTTATCAATGCTCTTCAGGCAAAAAAAAAGCGGCGGGGACGCCAGGGAAAGGTCGCTATGGGGAGACTTGATTTCCCTTGGCATGGTTTTCCCCATAGCCATTGTTCTGGGCTGGTACTTAGGTCAATGGATAGGGGGCATGTTTGGATATCCGGTGCAGGGCCGCTTGATTGGGTTGGCCTGGGGCATACTCACAGGTTTTTGGGAACTTTTCAAAGTTGCCAAAAAGCTGGATAAATACGACGCGTCTAATTCCGGCGACGCCAACGATGGCCCGGATTCCAATTTCAATTCCAAATCCGATTCAGGCGGCGGCTCCGATGGCGCGTGATTCTGATGGCGCCGTAAATCTGCTCTGGATTTGGCGATTTCAACTGGCGCTATTGCCCCTGGGCGTGTTTGCCTGGGCCTTTAAGTCCATGAAGTCATTGGCGGTCTTTTTTTGTGGCGGCCTGGTCAGCCTGGCCTGGTGGCAGGCGCATAAATGGGCCGTCGCCAGGATGCTCACGCCTTCAAAAAAACGGCGCTGGCTCTTTGCGTTTATGGGAATATTCAAACTTGTATTGATTGCAATTTTGTTACATGTTATAATCAATCGCTACCCCCGGGAGGCGGTTCCATTCGCGACCGGGATTTTGCTCTTCGTCGCGGCCATCCTGCTGGAAGCGGCAAGGCTGATTTTCCGCCATTTCCGCTCCACAGAAGATGACAAACAATTGAATTTGTGAGGTATAAGTCATGGAACACCACGCATCGTACCTGGCGACACTGCTGACCAACTGGCTGGGCCTCGAAAGGCATGATTGGGGCGCTTTCGCTCATGGGCAGCCTCTGTCTGTTCTGGAGCGCTATGACCATCTGTTTGCCGCCGTCCTGGCCGCTCTGACGACTATACTCCTCGTCTTTCTGGTCAGGCTCAGGATGACAAAAGTTCCAAGGCCCTATCAGCAGGTGATGGAGTACGCCGTTACCTTTGTGCGCAATCTGGTCGGCGAAAATGTTGAGCATCACCCTGAAAAGTACGTTCCGCTGGTTGGTACGATGGGCTTTTTTGTCTTGCTCAACAACCTCTTTGGCCTCGCGCCGCTGCCTTCCGGTACCGGAAATTGGAACGTGACTCTCGCCTGCGCCCTTGTGGTTTTCTGCTACTACAACTGGCAGGGGATGAGGGAGCATGGATTTATTAAATACTGGGCGCATTTTTTAGGGCCGGTCTGGTGGTTGGCGCCCCTTATGTTCCCGCTGGAAATACTCGGCCTTGTCTCGCGTATTTTGAGCCATAGCCTGCGTTTGTTTGGCAATGTCGCAGGAGAGCACGTTGTCGCGGGGATTTTCTTTGGGATGTTGCCCTTTTTGTTACCCGTGCCGCTCATGTTCCTTGGCATTTTCTTCGGCATGATTCAGGCGTTTGTCTTCATCATGCTCACAGCTATTTATATTTCAGGCGCCGTTGCGCATGAACACTGATCAGGCGGATTCCGAACCCGCCCTGTCCACTTTTTGAGAGGTGAAAAATGAAGAAATTCTTTGTAGCGGCTTTCCTTTGCACGATAGCCGTCGCCGCGTTTGCCCAGGCCCCCGAAGCCGTAGCAAATAACAGCTTTTTCAGCGGGCGTTATTTAGCCCACTTATCCCTGGCCATTGCCGCCGCAGGCTGCGGTTTAGGCCAGGGCAAGGCTGTTTCCGCCGCATGCGAAGGCATTGCCCGCAACCCCCAGTCCGCTGGCAACATCAGGACAACCATGATTATCGGCCTGGCGCTAATCGAAGCCCTGGTCATCTATGCCCTCGTGGCGGCTTTCGCTATTGGCTAGGGAAAAATACTCTTTATAGCTTGCGCGAATTTCTATTAAACAGCGTTTTTGATTTTGAAATTCCGCATGGGCTTCGAGTGTAACCAAAAGTCTGGAAAGCTAATCAGGTCAGTGTCAAAGTATTTTCCGCAATGATGAGTTCGGGAAATTACCCTCAACAGATTTGAAAAACAGAGCGCCTTTTGTTTTTCAAATCTGTTGGTAGAATGTGTATGTCTGGAAAAAATCTTTTCAATTTATCCCCGGAAATTACCCATGCCGTCTTGGGAGGGCAGGCCTTTATTGACGAAGAGGGATTGAACGTTATATCCCGCGACCAAGCACGGAAATTTGCCTTAAATTACGGCTTTGACATGGGCCTGCCGCGCCAGCGGTCTCAAATTGTAAAAACCTTTGAAGACGCATTGACGTTTTTGGAGACCGTCGTATTGGAAGGAACGGACTTAAAAGTCCCGCCTGTATTATCTGAATTGCAGGATCCGCTGGACCTCCTCACCATGGCCAGCGCAAAGCCGCGAGATGATATAGCAAGCTGGAGTTGTGCTGTACTGCGCGTAATGCACACGTTGCTGTACATTGACAACAACATCTTTTTGCGGTTCTTGCCTGAAATCCAGCAACAAATTTTTGATCGCTATGATCGGCACTTGGTTCTCGGAAATAGCAACGGCTGGTTTCTCAGGGGCGACTATGAAGTCCCTTTGATAGACATAGTGCGTAAAGAAAACAAGGATAGAGATTCCATGTTGCTTAAACTTTTACACAAACCTGAAAACGTGGCTGAAACAATATATGACCACATAGGTATCCGGTTTGTGGTGGAAGACCTGTTAGACGTTTTATTGGTTTTGAGATTTCTTACAGACCACAATGTTTTTCAGGCCGCCCACATTAAGCCTTCCCGCACTCGCAATTTGATTATAGACGTAATGTTGCTTGAAGAGTGGATGGCAGTCCTGCCAGATACTTTTTCCGCCCAGGAACTGTCGCCCAATGAAAGACAGGCCATTTGCGAAAAACTAGCGCAAAGGGTGGGGTGGCCATCGGTGAATCCATATTCCAGCAGCGATTATTCCGCGCTGCAATTTACGGTGAATACGCTGATGCGTTTACCAGAGCCATCTATCCTAGCATTGGAGAGCATCAGTAAGGAGTTCAATGGAAACGGCAAATATGGCGTTGCCGATCAGTTTCATATTCATGAGTTGATTCAGGCGCAGGAAGAATTTGCTTTTTTCTTCCCGCATGAAGTACAAATCATGGAAAAGTCAGGGTTTAATAATTCTCGCATGGGGCCTGCTTCTCATTTAGAATATAAGCGCAGGCAACGCGAGGTTGTCCGCAAGAGGGTACTCAGAGGGATACTGCCCAGGGAGAGATGACATGTTGAATATCCAGACAAAGCAGGAAGACGGAGCTTCAGTAGTATCAATTAAAGGAAAGGTCAACTTTGAAGTAACAGCTCAACTGAGGGAAGTCATCAAAGAAACCATCGCCGCCGAGCAGCCAAAGCTCCTTGTAATAAATCTGGAGGGCGTCTCTTTCATTGATTCCTCCGGCCTGGGTCTATTGGTGGCCGCGCGGAGCAGCGTTGATAAGAACAGCGGCCGATTGCACCTGTGTTGCCTTACAGCCCAGGTAAAGAAGGTCTTTGATCAGACAAACCTTACAAACTATTTCAGCATCTTTGCTACCGAGCAGGATGCGTTGCGTGGCAGCTGAACCCCGCCTGATCCTGTGGTCAAACCATCAAAAGGCGTTGTTCTTGTAGCTGACGGCGAAATTGCCGTAAGGGACGTGTTGTATTTTTATTTAAAGCGATCCGGCTATCAGGTCATTCAAGCAGAAGACGGACAGGACGTTCTGGTTGAATTGTCTAAGACGCGGCCTGATTTGATTTTGGCAGACCTCTCCTTGCCCGGTATCAGCGGCGACCAGTTATGCAAGATACTCAAGAAGAATCCTGAGACTAAGGACATTTACTTAATTTTGACGATACCGATTAACGGTGTTTTAGCAGATATTGACACGACAATAGACGCCTTAAGCGTCGGCGCAGACGACACCATTACAAAGCCATTGCGGAGCCAGGAGCTTTTGGCCAGGGTGGGCAGCGCCTTTCGCATTATCGCTTTGCAGAAGGAGTTCAAACGGCAAAACCGCGAGCTCATTATTCATCGCGAAACCATGCATCGTGACATAGAACTAGCCGTGCGTCTGCAAAATAGTTTTTTGCCTGAGCCGGGCGTCATCGGGCCTTACCAATATACGCACATATACAAGCCCGTTGGTGGCATTGGCGGTGACATTTACACAATTACTCCCCTCCCGTACGGCGGGGTAGCTCTCTTAATAGCAGACGTCAGCGGGCATGGCGTTACGGCGGCGCTCATATCCGCAATCGTCAAAACAAGTTTTGAAAACCATATTCGCTCCAGGGGAAGCCCTCTGACATGGGCCCAGGCCATGAACCGCGACCTCGTGCGCAATACCCTGGAAGAACAATTTGCAACCGCAGTAATCGCTAAATTAGACCCCATGGAAAATACGCTTACATACGTATGCGCCGGTCACGAGCCGCCAATTTTCATAGCGGGCGGCGCTTCAGACGAATCATGCTGCCCGGTTGTCCTTCATGGCGCCAGCCATCCTCTGGGCATGGATGAGAATATGTCTTTTACTGAACATACCATTGATTTTTCTCAGACTGACCGATTGCTCCTTTACACAGACGGCTTAGTAGAAGCAGAACCGGAATCCCATAAGGCTATGGGCAGCGATGGCTTCGTACAATTCTGTTCTGCCTTGCCAACCGACCTGGAAGCGGCGGCGGAGTTTCTATTTCAACAAGCGCGGCAATTCATAAGCCCCTGCGATTTTTCCGACGACGTCACGATGGTTGTGTTAGACCGCCTGAAGTGGTCTGATTTAACCAGATGATTTATAGCATTTCCGGTTCAAAACCGCGTTCCGCAACCAGGAATGTTAACGATGCCGCATTCGCGGTTTTGAGCCGGAAAGTAGCGCAGTGCGCCTTAGTTTGCCATTTTACACCAGACATAATTGAGTCATGTAACAACGCTA
This sequence comes from Holophagales bacterium, assembly GCA_031273105.1. Lineage (GTDB taxonomy): Bacteria > Acidobacteriota > Holophagae > Holophagales > Holophagaceae > WRHW01. The sequence continues at coordinate 14,969 of JAISSN010000182.1, forward strand.
ATATTTAGGGGAAGCGCTATAATTTCTACCCACCCCCACTGCCTGCCGCTGTCCCCGCCCCTATAGGAATAGAATATATCCCGCTCGCAAAGCGTGCAGCGTTTCACAGAGCCGTCCTTTTGGGGGTCTAAGCCCATGTCCGTTGCCTGCGCCCTAAGTAACCCGTGGAGGTCAAGGCGAGGTTTCCCGCAGGGGCCGATGGTCGCCAAATCATCCCGCCAGGCGGCGTCATTCTTTGCGGCCTCTATGACTTCAGGCCCAACCTCAAAGTGACACGCCTGTATGCACGGCCCAAAGGCAAAGTACAGGTCATGGCTGTGGCCGCCAAGCTCAAGGAATTTTTCTATCCCCCGCCGCAGTATGCCCTTTGACGCCCCGCGCCATCCGGCGTGCAACGCGGCCACCCAGGGCGCTCCGTACGCAAGGCCCGCTAAGAGGATGGGAACGCAGTCGGCGACCCTGACGCCGATGCGCCTGCCAAATTCCTGAGTCCAGTGACCGTCGCCCTCTCGCGGAGTATCTGACGCCTCCCATATAGCGCAGCCGTGAACCTGGGACAGCATTCTTACTGGAAGCTGGCTGGCGTCGCTATGGCGCGTGGAAAAGCCCCAGGCAATGGGAAAGGGCGGCTGGACGGTTGGTAGTATGGTGGTCATTTAACGTGGCCAGAACACACATAATAGAACCACGTCTGTCACAGCCCAACAAGCCAGCAGCCAGTACATCATTTTTTCATGCTCTTTCTGGGATAGCGAACGCCATCGTATGCGCCAATTACTGAACGCCGTGTTCCACAGAACGCACGATATGAGGATAATGGCGCTTTCTGATAACGGCGGAAGATTTTGCTCAAATGCGGCCCATACAAACATCGCGTGGGCGGCCAGTTGCATAATCATGGCGGCTATCAGGCTCTTTGCGGTACCCAGCCTGATGACAAACGTCTTATCGCCGCGGGCAGTATCTTCCTCGACTTGGTATATTTGGGTGGCGGGGTATAGCGCGCCGAACAGAAAGGCAAAGCCAATACATATCTTCCAGAACCAGGGTTCTAATGGCTTATTCGTAAGCCCCCAGCCAGCCATAGGCGTCAGCAGTCCGAAACCCAGCATGTTGATTATCAAATCCCATCCGGCCCTGGCCTTCAGGCGGGCCGGGGGAACGCTATACAGGACGCTCATCAGCACACAGGCCGCCGTGGCCCAGGCGAATACAGGGGGGAGCAGGTAGCCCAACAGATAGGCCCCAGTCAGCATGAGGGCCGAGACCGGCAATAGATGCTTTGGCGGCTTGGGCGGAGATTTCAGATAGCCAATATCGCCCTCGTCCTGGTCAAAGGCGCTGTTTATGGCCAGTGTTCCGCCGTTCATCAAAACCACAAAGATAAACCAGCCCAGGATCGTATTGCCCCAGGGCAAATCAAACCCAACGGCCAGCAACGCGCCCAGGAAAAAGTGGGCGGTCATTATGGGCCACTCAAGGGGACGCAAGTGCAACACGTAGGCCATCACTTGCCGACCCAGCAGGGCTTCAAATGTTTTTCGGATGGTGAAAGGCGATGCAGATTTAGCCATTAACTGTTATAATTCCATTTCTACTTCAAAATTGCCTCCTGCAATTTTGAAGTAGTCGGTTGCGGCGAGAGCGCGGTCTCTCCTTGCTACGGATACGGCATCGTAAGCGTTCCTTTCCTCTCGAAATGTTGCGCATTTCGGCGCGACATCCGTGTCGCGCATTCCAATTCTAAATAGAAATTAAAGCAATTTCTATTTAGAATTGGAATAACAATTCAGCTTTTGAGCAAGTTGAACTCCATCCCCCTTAAAGTCAAAACGTCAAGCCCACGCCAAAGGTCCACATTCGTTGAAATTCACGACCCTTGCCCTGAGTCTGAAAGTAGCCCGCGAGGTCTTCCAGTGACCCGATTTTTACCGGCTGATCCTTGTTTATTGGCTGTTGATAGCTTGCGGCCAGATATGGATACACGCCCACAGAGGGTATCCGATAGCGAATCCCAACACGGAGCCAGGTTCTGCCGATCGTTTTATCGTTATTGGGTGCGGAAGCGTCTTGCTGCGAAGAAAAGTTATATCGTTGAAACCGCTGTATAGCCCCGATTTCACCGGAAATGCCAATAAAGGGTATCCAAAGCTGGGCATTGACGCCAATGCCAATGCCGTACTGTTTTAGTTTTGTGGAGCTTGAAACGTTTTGATTTGCAATTTCAAGATTACCGCCTGCTGTCAGGTACGAGAGTTCCCCCCCCCAATCAAGCCTGAGGATGGGGCCAACGCGAATCAGGCGATGCTGCATTGAAAAAATGGCGCCATTCCCCGTGTCCAATTTATCCGAAATTAGCCCGATTGTGCCTGATGCCATTGTTCCTTGCAAGCTCTGTCCTTCAGGAACAGGGATTTCGAGGCGCAAGTCCCAATCCTGCGCCGCCAGAGGCAGAGCAAAAAGCAGCGTGAGAAGCGTTAAGAGGAATGAAAAGGCTATTCGTCTCATGTTTTTCTCCTTTAGTCACCATTTAACTCTAGCACAGTAATTCAAAACGGTGTTTCCTTGTGGAACGACTATACAAAGAATTAAGCGCATGTTACTGTCTTATCATCAAACTATTTCGAGGATGAAACTAAGGCCAGGGTTGCCAGGACAACTTTCCGCGTCAAAATTGCGGAACGCAATTTTGACGCGGAAACGTAATCACCATTTTACCCTGGCGCGGTACTTCAGAACAGCGCTTCCCTCTGCGGGGACGTTTACTAAAAACTTGGCCGCATTTGACGCCTCTTTTGTAAAATTGTGGCTTTTTTCCAGAATTTCCCAGTCACCTGGCACAGGCTCCAGCACTGTGACCGTCACAGCTTCTTTCTTGGCGTTTTTGATTTCAATTTCATAGGCGCTCTCATAGACGTAGTTGTATCTGGTCGTACCGTCTATTTTCTTAAAGTCGGTCTGCTTGCGCTTGGCGGTTATGTCAAAGGCGTCACCCAGCTTTAAGCGCACCTCTTCGTTTTTTGGCGTGTGGTCAATAGAATCTTCGCCGATGAACTGCGCTCCGCCCTTGCTGTCTTTTTTATATACGCGGACAATTCCCATGGGCAGCGG
>JAISSN010000003.1 GCA_031273105.1 Holophagales bacterium
ATATTGAGACGTTTATGAGCTATGCGCCATTTGACGGAGTGTTGTTAGACGACCTGAGGCCCCCCATTCCCTGGGCGTTGGCTACGACTCTGCACCTTCATGTCGCGGAACGATTGGGAAACCTAATCAGCCAGGAGGCTATTAAAGCTAGGGCAGGGGCCTGCCGCGAACTCATTGCCCACGGGCTTTTTCCGGCAACCCTCCGCGGCCTCTCACGTTACGGGCTTGAGTCAGGCAACCCAAATACGCCCCACAGCCTGGCTTCTGTAATAGACCACCTTGAACACTATCTGGAAGCCGTTTCTATGGCAGGCTGCATAGAGCCTAACGCCGCCCTGTGGGAGGCCACTGACGCCGAATTAAACGGCCGGCGCGGCCTGTGGGTTGAGCGGACTCCCCGGGACGGGCCGCTAACGGCCACCCTAAAAGACCTTCAACCGGCCAGACTGCGGGCGTTGGCCTGTTTGCCCCAACTGGGCGGGGCCGTATTCAGCCTGGCGACGCGGCGCGGCGGCGGCGCCTCCGGACTTTTCGGTAGCGGGCAGCCTTTAGTGGATTGGTTTCTGGACGGTCTTGAAAACCACGGTCAAGCGTTCACCGCCGACATACAATTATCTGAGCCTGAGGGCTGGGGCGACGCCCCCTGGTCAGAGAGCCTTGACGCGCTCTTTGAAGGGCCGCTAAACCTCAATGGATACGAAACGCGTTTTCAACGCGCATTGGTTGAAGGCCCGCTGGATCTCCTGCGCCACGCCGTCGAGCAAATCATGGCCTGGATAAATCAGGGGTTGAGCCAACAGGACATAACCCTGATTCATCCATCTCCGGAAAAAATTCGAGATTTCATGGAAGTACTGCTGGACGCTGAAGGCGTGTCGTTATCTTCACCGCATTCGTTGCGCCCGCTGATTCAAAGCGATACATGGAGCCCTATATGGAGTATTCTCCAGGGGCTATGCAATTTAGACCCGCACGCAACAGCAACGGGCCTGTACACATCCAAACGACAGGAAGTCAGGGCCTGGGCCGAGCTTCTGGCCGCCGCCGACCAAACGGGTAGCGAGCCGTTTGAAACCAGCGCCGCACGCCTGCCCGAACGCCACAGAATAAAAATAAAAGAACTCTGGCGAACTCTAATGAATATCAGAGCAAGCAGGCGTCGGCCCTCCGAATGGTGTGAAGCCCTGGAGGACTTGGTATCTTCAAAATTGCGCTTGCCTTTAACTCCGGATGGCTTTTACGCCCCAATGGGCCTTTTGAAAGAGTGCTGGGGCGGCTTTTTAAACGCGCCAAAAAAACGCTGGGACTTTGAGCGCATGATTGGCGCTTTGAGAATATTTCTCGAATCCGCCCGCAGCGCCGATACGCCAAACCAGCCTGACGGCGTCCACCTGCTTTCGCCATCCGCCTTGCTGGACGACTGGGAAGGCGCCGTTGCCACGCTGATACTGGATTTATCAGAGGGCGCGTGGCCGGCCGCTCCAAGCGCAAACCCCGACCTTGACTTTGCATGCCGCACGGCCATCAACATGGCTCTTATGAAGGCTTCAGAAGGTTGCGCGGGGCCTTTTCCCCCTGCCCTGCAACGCTTTTGGCTGCCCAGGGCGGAGTACGCAAGTCAAATACCCCGAGCCTTTCAGCGGGACGCGTATGGCTTTAATAAGGCGCTGGCCATGACGCGGCAGACCCTGGTAGCCCTGAGTCCCGCTCAGGATGAATCGGGGCGAAACCTGGCCCAGGGCGCCTTTTGGACTGCCATAGAAGGCGCGGCGCAATGGGCGCCCGACGTTGAAACCTGCGCCAGCAACCTGCGCTGGGCCTGGGACGGCGCATGCAGGGTAAAACTAGCGGATGAACGCTCAAAATCAGCCCGGGTTATTGGCCAGGACGCCCTGTTCAACTCCAGCGCGCAAGACGAAGACTGCATTCCAGAGCTCAGGGCGGCATTGCAAAACCAAAATTCTTACATAAGCCCAACGGTGTTGGAATTCCTCGCCGCCTGCCCCTTCCGCGCGGTGGCCGAGCGCGTATGGCGTTTAGACGCGAGCGACGCCGCGGGGTTAACGCAAAGGGCCGTCGGCACGGTAACGCACAATCTTTTGCGGGCGTTGTACCAGCCCGTCCTGCTGATCCCCGGGTGGCCGGAAGCCTTTGTCGCCCATTACGGCTTGAAGGACACAGAAATTGCCACGCTGGAAGACATGGTTAATGCTCATTGGCAAAAAAACCAGCATGACTGGCTGACAGAAAAGCTCCGCCTGGATACAAACCGGTTAGACCAGGCGCGGCGCCAGATAGACGCCTTAACGCCAAATATCGCGGCGTACCTGAAAAACGACCTTGAGGCCGCCTGCCCCACAATTACTGAACTAGCCCTTTTATTCCCTGATAAGGTTGCAATAACCGCAAGGTCTAACTCAGACCACTGCTACAAATACGGCTGGCGGCGCACCATCACGGGTCTGGAGCAAAAACTCGGGCCTATAGAGCTAAACATCGGCGCCGAAGACGCTAAACTTTCGGTGGCCGGAATCGTTGACCGCGTTGAATTATGGGAATATATCGCCGAAACCGAAAACCTGTCTTTTTATCGCGTCATTGACTACAAAACAACTACAAAACAACGCCTTAACGCTTACGCTGCCGACGACGCGCCCTTTGCGTCCCACTTGCAAACGCCGCTTTACACCTGGATGGTGATGGAAATATACAACAGCCGGGCCACTTCTGTGCTGGTCCCCATCCGTGACCCAGACCCCAGGCCATTTGCCAATCACCTAAGGCTTCTCCATGAAATCGCCTCAAATGGCGGCGCGTGGCAGCGCGAATTGGCGCGCACGCTGGCGCGCCTCGACGCGCGCATAGAACAGGGCGACTACCCCCCAACCCCAGGCGACCACTGCAATAACTGCCCCTACCCCGCCCTTTGCGTCAGACCCGTTGATATAACGGCGCTTGATGATTTTGATGATGGAGAAGACTCATGCTAGTGTCTAGTTGCATAAGTTACATTTATTATTTTCAAGCTAAATGCCGCTTCATCCCTGCGTATTTGGTTATCTGAACATCTACCCAGACCATTTGACGCAAGTGAAAGATGTCGCTGAGTTGGAAATGATGTTGGCTGATTTATACGTGATAATCCAAGAAGAAGAAACACGAATAGCAGATGTTGAGCGGCAAGAAAAAGCCAGACAGCGCACAGGCGCAATCAGAATCAATGCTGGAGCGCCAGCGTGAAACGAAAAGAGTTGCTGAAACGCACACTTGACACGTTGGCAGTAAGATGTCACTATTAATAAATTGGCGGTGATGTATGAGTGATAGTGAGGTTGAGGTTAATGCTAATGCAACCAGGGTTGGCTCTATGCCTACTCACAAAGCAATTTGCGAAGCCGTAAGGCAGGTGGCGGATGAGTTCGCTTTGACTAAGGTTTCCTGCTTTGGATCATACGCCGATGGCCGCGCCACGAAAGAAAGTGATTTAGACATACTGGTGGAGTTCGCAGAAGAAGATGTTTCTGTCTGGACGCTATGCGGTTTGGGAATAAGTTTGGAAAAACTATTAAAAATCCCGGTTGATGTGATCCATGCGCCAATACCGGAAGATTCAATGTTTAGATATCCAAAAATCTGTACCGGTGTATGAGAGATAGCAAATGAAATACATTTACTATGGCGCAGGTACATACGCCCGCGCGCACTTTGAAGAATTGCGAAAACAGCACGAACCCCTCTGTTTTTGCGACAGAGCCGCCCGGCCGGGACAAACTCTTTTTGGGCTGCCGGTATTGCCGCCCTCCGCCCTTACGAGTACCAACGCCGACGCGTCAATCCTTATAACGCGGAATCCTTATTTTAAGGATGAGACGCAAAAATATCTGATTGAAGAAGTCGGCGTGTCAAAGGAGCGCATTGCTGATTATGAAGAGTTTGAGTTGGTTCGCACATGTTATAGTATTGAGAATGAGCTTTACTTTGATATGAATTCTGGTTGGCTTTGTTGTTTTCTTGGACAGAGAGTTAAACCACCCATGGTGACTTTTACTGAAAAGGACTCACCGCGTGATAAAGTGGAAGCCTTACTGGAATTGCGGAGACGCATTAAGACTGCGCTTACTCAAGGGTCCCCAAATGAGTGCGATGGGTGCATATCTTTGGGAATGCACCGCATTAGTACTACCCCGAAACCGTTAACAAAGGTAATTTTTTCGTTTAACTGTTCCTGTAATTTGCGATGTTCTTATTGCTCACAATGGCATAGAAAAAATGAATTAATTGATGTGTGGGCCTATCGAACGATGATTAATGAAATGAAAAAAGCCGGTATTATTGATCAAAATACATATATGTGTTGGGGTTATGGGGAAATAGCGATCCATCCCCAGAGGGCGGAAATCCTGTCTGTTATGAGTGAGTATAACCTCCATATTATTAGTAATTGTACCATTTACGATGAATACGTTGTCAAACATCTGGCATTAGGAAAAGCAATACTGAATTGTTCATTAGATAGTGGGACGAGGGAGACATACGCCAAGGTAAAAGGCGCGGATCTGTTTGAGCAAGTTTGCTATAACTTAAAGCGATATTCGGAAATAGCGGCTCTTGAATTGAAATATTTATTTGTTCCAGGAGTTAATGACAACGAAGCCGATGTTGATGGTTTTATATCGTTAATTGACGATATTTTGCACTCTGGCAATCATATTACAGTTGTTTTATCCAGAGATTGTGCGGATAAGTCTCCGCTTAGCGACCAAACACTCGCTATGATGGCTCTAACAACAGTAGCTGTGGAAACTCGTTGTATCCCACTAGCCTTTTTTGCTCCGGACACAACATTTTCCGCCACTGAAAGAGAAATATATCTGCGTAAGGTGGAGGAACTCAAAACAGTTGACGGTTTTAAGATAGGGGAAAAAAAATGAAAGTGGTCATTCTTGCGGGGGGGCAGGGAACGCGGATAAGCGAGGAAAGCCACATGCGCCCCAAGCCTATGATAGAAATCGGCGGCTACCCCATTCTCTGGCACATAATGAAATACTATTCCCGCTACGGGCACAGCGAATTTGTGATTTGCTGCGGCTACATGGGAAACGTCATAAAGGAATTTTTTTCAAATTACTTTTTGCATCATTCAGACGTGACGTTCGATTTTACAGACAATAACCACACAATCATACATAGCAACGTGGCCGAACCCTGGAAGGTCAGCGTTATAAATACCGGACTTGACACGATGACGGGCGGCCGCGTCAAAAGGATTCAGCCCTACGTCGGAAACGAACCTTTTCTGATGACCTACGGCGACGGAGTAAGCGACATTGATCTCCCCGCGCTGATCAAACAGCACGTCAATTCCGGAAAAACCGTTACAGTGTCGGCGACACAGCCCAGCGGTAGATTCGGAGTGCTAGAGATAGACGAAGAAACTAACAGCGTCACAGGTTTCAGCGAAAAGGCCGTTGAAAACAAAAACTGGATAAACGCCGGGTTTATGGTGATGGATCCCGGAATTTTCGATTATATCAAAGACGACAATACAATCCTGGAGCGTGCGCCTATGGAGCGGCTCTGCGCCGATGGAAGCCTGGGCGTCTTTAAGCACTATGGTTACTGGCAATGTATGGATACGCAACGGGATAAGCAGTTGCTTGAACAGCAGTGGAACAGTGGTCATGCGCCCTGGAAAGTGTGGTGAAAATTGATTACAACTATCATTAAAACACCAACAACAAAGTGGAGAAAAGACTATGTCTCAACCGTTTTATTTTGAATCTGATTACGATAGAAACAAGCCTCTTGTTATCTATGGTTTTGGTCAGATTTGTGTAAATATTCTTTTAGAATTGTATGCAGAAGGTATTGAAGTAACTGCCATATTTGACGCTAATCCTAAATACCATAATACAAAAGTTTGTGGAATTCCTGTTTTGCCGCCAGACAGGATCAGTGAATTTAATCGTGAATCCAATGTTTTTATCTCAACAAGACAAGGAAAATTTACCTTTACAAAGTTGTTTAGTGATTTGGGGTTTCGCAATTTGTATTATTCGTTCAAACCCGAAATTAAAGCGTACGATTGGTTGATTTCAAAAAAAGAAGAACATCGCGGCGTTATTGATTCGCATAGCGAAAATATCCGACGCGCAAGATCGCTGTTTAAGGAGCAGGAGTCACTGGATGTTTTTGACGCCAGACTCAATGCTTATTATAATAATGATTTTATTGCGCTGGAACGATTGTACTCTCCGCCAACTTATTTTCCAAAAGATATTTTTAGCTTTACTGAAAACGAGGTTTTTGTGGACGCCGGTGTATGGGTTGGGGATACTTCCCTTGAATTCTCCAATATGGTACAAGGGAAATACAACTTTATCCATGCTTTTGAACCCAGTGAAATGTTAGCGTTTGTAGCAGTCAGAAATTTTGAATTTTATAATATAAAAAATATTGAGTTATATCACTACGCACTTAGTGACAAAGAGGGAACGGTTTCCTTTGACCATAACCTGGCTACTCAAGGGGCTGGCGCAGGGAAGATATCAAAGACAGGAAATGCGAAAGTTCTCTGCACATCTCTTGACATATTTTTTAAAACCAAGGGGAGGGGCTTACCTTCAATAATAAAGATGGACATTGAGGGCAGCGAGGTGGCCGCGCTGGAAGGTGCCAAAGAAATTATTGGGGGGGTAATGCCAAAGCTGGCTATTTGTGTGTACCATAAACTTGAGGATTTGTGGGAAGTGCCTAATAAAATCCATGAGGCTCAAACCGGAACGGGCTATGATTACTATCTTCGCCATCAAGGCTCTTTTTACGATACCGTACTCTTTGCTTCGCCGAGGAAATAGCTGGTGTCCACGATACCAACAAATAACAAATAATGAAAGGATTGGTTGCCAAAATGATTGAAAAAACCATAACTGCCTACAAACGAGTAGAAGAAATACACAGTGCCGGAGGAAAAATTATCATTAGAGGAGCCGGTGAATATGGACAACACTTGTTGCATGATTTAAAAAAGCTTAATATTCAGGTTTCGTGTTTTATTGATCAAAACGTGACTGAAAGCGTCTGTGGCTTGGATGTATATAGGCCCCAGCTTATTGATGGATTAAAAAGCGGAACATTTTTCTGTTGTATTGCCCTCGGCAGCTCTGCCGCATATATCTCTGTGAGAAACGAGTTAGAAAAAAACGGATTTCAAGAATGTGTGGACTTTGCGGATTTTGGGGTTTGGGCTGACTACAGAATGTATCGTCATTTCATGGAAATTCCTGTAGTATATGATGACCTGCAACAGCGCGAGTATTTGTATGCATTAAAAATGCATCAAGAAACATTCCCGACCTCAAAGTCTATTCAAACAAACATGAAAACGATAATCGGTTTGCTAAATTTTATTGCAACTACACGCTGTTCTCTTAGATGCAAGCATTGTATGGAAATGATTCCGTACGCAAAAACACCAACGCACTTTGACGCTCACGAAATTGTATCAGACCTGGACAAACTGTTATCCGTTTCATATATTGAGAGAGTAGCAATAATCGGCGGCGAACCATTTTTACACCCTCAGTTGGGATTGTTGTTTGATTTATTATCAAAAATGCGCAACATAAATAATGTTGGTGATTTTTGGATAGTCTCAAATGGGACACTCCTTCCTTCTGAGGAGATCCTTACGCGCTATAAGCAACTAGCTCTGGTTACGGTTCACTTAAGTAAATATGACAAGTCAAGGTATCTCGAAGATATAGTTTGTTTATGCAAAAAATTAAATATACCCGTTTATATATCAAATGAAGACAATGCTCCTTGGCGTGATAGAGGTGATATTTCACAAAAGAGAAATCGAACCGAAGCTGAATTGAAACACTTATATATAACTTGCGGATCATCATTTTGCAAAAACCTCTATAATGGACGTTTGTATCCTTGCTCATTGTCGTTAGCGAACGAAGACGGTTATGTTCCTTTTGACGCGTCAGCGTTTGTTGACATAAGAAACACGGGCAATGATCTGTTGGAAACTAAAGTGAATGATTTTATATACAAAAAAGATATCCTGAGTCTTTGTGATTATTGTGATGGGTATTATTATGGCGCCAAAGTAGTTGCAAGAGGTGAATAAAGCGATGAAAGCGACTGAAATACTGTCTTTAAATCGTTTTGCTGATAAAATTCCGGGCGAAAACGTATTGTGCATTAATCCACGGACAGGTGAATTACCTCTGTCTTTTCTCAATATTAACCACGGCTTAAAATTTTCCGCCTTCGTGTCTGACGGTGAATGGCGAGAAGCGGCGCATGATTTTTGTAACAATGTTTTCTTTGGCTGCTCCCACACGCCCTTGACTTCAATACCAACGGCAACTTATGACGCCGTTTTAGTTTGCGAGGACATGGGGTTTGTTGACGACTGCGACGCCATGTTCCGGGAGTACTATCGCCTGTTAAAGCCTGGCGGAGTATTGCTCGGAGGTCTATGGAATCTGAGCTACGCTGGTGATATAGACCAATTACTGATGGGTAATGGCATTAAACATAACGGCGAACTCTGTGGAAACGCTACCATACCCCTTGATTGCCTTATTACGAGACTAGCTGAATTAGGTTTTAAAAACACGACTGTTTATAACCTGGAGGGCGACAGGAGCGATACAGCCGCATACGCCGATGCAAGCAGGCGCAATCTCGCGCCTGTACCGGCACAGATTTTCAATACGCTGATTCACTTTATTTGCGCGCATAAGTAGGGGGCAATATGGATTTGTACGATCAAATTTGCGCATTAACAGATAATGCTATAAACATTGCAACCGCATACAAAAACGGCGATGCCGACGCTTGTCTGGAAGCGGCCGCGTTGTGTGAGAATAATCTTTCAGAATGGTACGCCGTAAAACCAAATCCAGATTATCGTTTAATAAAGTTACTGAAAAATTTAATCTTTTATCTTAATACCCCTGATTCCCAATTCAGCTATCAAACTGAAATCCTCGCGGCCATAGCAAAGACCTTGCAGCGCACGGCCGACTACGATCTAAATATTCGTGAATACCCTGATAAAGTTTGTGAACGAAACAACGGTATAATCCGCTTGTGTGATGAGTTGCGCAATGAAGAAAAACTGCCGCTAGAAGAAACCTCGGATAAACCTTTTGATATTACCATATATATGGCGACCTATAACCAACTGGAACTGACAAAGCTGTGTCTGGACAGCATTTTCAGGAACACCGGCGACGTATCCTACGAATTATATCTGATAGACAATGGAAGCAGCGACGGAACGTATGAATATTTCAAGAACGATGGCCGAATCAAATTGATCAGACTGGACGAAAACACGGGTCTTTTGCTTGCCCTGCATATTTTTTACGAGTCGGGCCTGGATAACGGCAAGTTTTGGATGTACATGAATAACGACGTGGTGGCTACGCCGCGCTGGGCGTCAAACATGCTCAGGTGCATAATGTCAGACCCGCGAATCGCCTCCGTTCTTCCCACGACAAACCGCGCGGCCCCGTCAGCGTGTATTCAACCGCCATTTGGACTGTACGACGTTGAAGACGTACAAGATTTTGGCGAAAGGTACAACGTCAGCAATCCAAATATGTGGCAGGACTGGTTGATATATTATGGTTTTGTTCTGCTGGCCAGGCCCTCGGTGCGCCGCAAAATCGGCTATCACGAGGATTGTTTTTACTTTTCGTTTTATTACTCGGACGGAGATATAATCCTGTCCCAAATAAGGGCGGGATACAGGGCTGTGCAGGCAAGGGATACATACATACATCACTTTGACGGCGGGCATACGGTGCTGCAAAAAAGACGCGCTATGCTGGCGGCGGGCGAAAAGCAGTTTTTCAATAAATACGGTTTTTTCCCCACAGACATAGAAAAGAATTTGCCAATCGGAGTAATAGCCGGAGCTGCAGGTTCTGGATCGGTAATAGGCGCCGGAGTACTGTTTCTGGGTTCGGGCCGATCGCATCCCCTGATGCAGCTCCAATGGCTGAATAAGGTGATGAACAATCAGAACACCAAATACTACGCGGCGGATACCATGGAACAGTTAAAACTGGAACAATATGGCAAAAACGTAAAGTTTCAACAAATGGATAACTGGTATGATGTGGAAACCGTATTTGAGGGCGAAGTATTCGACGCCGTCATTTATACGGACGATATTATGAAATTGCGAAAACCCGCCAGGTTTTTATCCGCAATATACAGCAGGCTAAGCATCAACGGAAAACTGTATTTTTTGTCTGAAAATTCCGGCTGCCTATTGGCCATGAATTATATACTCATGTCCCAGAGGGATTCTCCCAGGGACTCCGCCCGCGTCAGGAAAAACAGCGCCGCGCCGCTCAATGAAATAATTGACTTGCTGACCCTGGCTGGCTTTAGCATAGACTCCATTGAGGACATTTTTTATAATGAAACTTTTACGTACGCCAATTTAAGCACCATAGACAACTACCGCGAATTGTACAGGGGTGATGACATGACAAATTTTGAGCGAAACATACGAATACCCGTCCGCAATATTGTTGCCCGAAAACCAGGCAATGTCAATATAAGCAACACACTTGAACAACTGTTATACGCAAAAAAGGGATGACTAAAATGCCTGAGTTATCTATCATCATCCCTGTTTATAATACGGCTCAATACTTGAGGGCCTGCTTAGACTCCGCGCTGTCACAGTCCTTTGTTAATTTTGAGCTTATCTGCGTTGATAACCATTCCAGCGATGGCAGCGCGGATATATTGAGAGACTACGCAAAAAAGGACTCAAGAATAAAATACTTAATGACGGACGCGCACGGCAGGGCGACGGAGACCCGCCAGTTTGGCCTGAGAGCCGCGTCGGGTGAATTTATAACGTATATAGACTCTGACGACAGCGTAAAGCCTGGCATGTATGAACACATGTTCCGTGAACAAAAAAAGCACGACGCGGATATAGTCGTCTGTAACTACGACTTGGTCTATCCCGATAGAATATCACACTCATATTCAGACATGGGCGATGAAGTGATAAATATCGCGGAAACCGGATATCAGTATTATTTTACAAAATATTTTTGTATGCCGCGCCCAAACAACTATCTCTGGTCGAGGATAATCCGACGCGGTATCGCTCTGGAGCATGGCATTGAATTTCAACCTGTTGATATTTCTGAAGATACTATTTTCACCATGTTTTGCACGGCCTTTGCCAATCGCGTAGTACATATCAGCGATTCTTACTACAATTACTTTCAGCGTGAAGATTCCACCATGCGGCTGACGATCCGCAGCAAAAACATCGCCGATAGTTATGCCCGCGCCTTTGACTGCGCGGAGCGGTACATCAATTCTCACGATCTGCAAGAGGTATTCCACGATATAATGCCCATGTACGCGGCCACGCGGGTCCGCAGTATTATTTTCTATATAAAGCTGGTGGGAAACGACGACGAGGCCGCGTTTAATAATCTGGCATTGGCTTTGAAAGGCAGCGGCATACCCATGTATCTGCGCAGGGCCGTATCCGAAAGCCTGATCAAGGATGGGGATTTGAAAAAAACGATTGTCCGCGCCCTCGAACACTTAGACAGGGAAAAAAACAGATGAAGCGCGTAATCACCTATGGCACCTTTGACCTGCTGCACTATGGGCATATAAACTTACTCCGCCGGGCAAGGGCGCTGGGAGACTATCTGATCGTCGCCCTGTCAACGGATGAGTTTAATCAAAAACAAAAAGCCAAGCAGAGTTACTTTGACTATAAAACCCGCGAACTCATGCTGGACGCCATCCGCTACGTTGACCTGGTGATACCGGAAGAGACGTGGGAGCAAAAACCAGACGACATAAAACTCTACAAGGTGGATATATTCGTAATGGGCGACGACTGGGAGGGCCGATTTGATTACCTGAGTGAATTTTGCGAGGTGGCGTATCTGCCCAAAACCCCTGAAATTTCAAGTACGATGATCCGCAACGATAACTTAAATACGACCGCCTTTGAATCGCTCAAAAATTCCCTCTCAAACAGCATGGACAAACAGACATGAAAAAAATATTGATAACCGGCGCGAGCGGCTTTTTGGGAATGCCCATATTACATGAGCTTACGGAGCATGGCGGGTATGATGTATATGCCGTAACGTCGGGGCGAAAAAGCGTCGTCTTTCCCAATAGCGTGAATATTGTGACGGCAAATTTGCTCGACAGTGAACGCTCAAAGCGCCTCATTGAGGAAATCCGCCCTGAAATCATGCTGCATCTGGCCTGGGAATTGTCGGAATCTGGTTACTCGAAATCCGCCAATAACCTTGTATGGCTTGAAGCAAGTTTGCAAATACTGCGGATTTTTATTGAGTCGGGCGGAAAATATTTTACCTTTGCCGGGTCCAGCGCCGAATATGGATATTTCCGGGGGTTTTCTGAAAAGCGTGAAACAGCCAATATTGCTAATGATACCAGCGTCACGCTTTATGGCCATTGCAAGAACTCCTTCCATAGAATCGCGTCAAAGCTGTGCGGCGTCAGCGGAATTGAATATGTAAATTTAAGATTTTTCCCCGTACTTGGCAAAGGCATTAACGCTAATACTAACGCCATAGCCGCGGCCATAGCCGCGTTTGCGGCGGGGGAGCCGTTTGTGTGCAAATCTCCCTGCAATATATGGGATTTCATCGGCATTGACGACGCTTCAAGAGCCGCTTGCGAGGTTATTGAAAAACAATATCAGGGCGTCGTCAACATAGCCAGCGGCATACCGCGCGTTATAGGGGATGTCTTCAGGACGATAGCCCAAAAAATGAATTGCGAACGCCTGTTATCCCTCAATTTTGAAAACAGTACAAGTGAAATACTGACGGCAGATACAGACGCGCTAAATAATATCATTGGCTATAGATGCTCCACGGAATTTGACGATTTGCTAAATGAAATGATTGCCTCAATCCGGGAAAGGACCTGAAATAATGCGCGTCGCTGAGTATGACCTGGTGGTGGCTGGCTGCGGTTTTGTGGGCAGCGTGGTCGCTCATCTTGCCGCACAGAATAATAAACGCGTGCTGCTCCTGGAGCGGAGAAGCCATATTGCCGGAAACATGTACGACGAGGTTGACTTAAATACAGGGATACTCGTACAAAAATATGGGCCTCACTCGTTTCATACAATAGACGACAGGGTGTACGACTTTCTTACTTCTGTCGGAGACTGGTACCCCTTTACGCTGACGGCGCGTGTTGAGATGCTGGGCAGGGCGACGCCCTCTCCGTTCAACTTTACTACGATTGAGACATACTTTGAACCGCAAAAGGCTCACGCCCTCAAGAAACGGCTCATGGACACCTATCGCTACGCGCCTAAAGTGACTATTGTTGAACTATTAAAGAGCGACGACCCGCTAATCAGGGAATACGCGGATTTTCTCTTTGAAAACGACTATCGCCCGTACACTGTCAAACAGTGGAATATAAGGCCGGAAGAACTGGATATCAGCGTATTGAGCCGCGTCCCCGTCAGAAACGATTATATTGACCGCTATTTTGACGACAAATACCAGATGATGCCAGAGGGCGGCTTTACTGCTTTCTTTAAAAAGCTGCTGGGCAGCCCCCTGATTGAAGTAAGGCTCAACTGCGACGCGCTGGAACATTTGAAGATAGATACAGAAAATGGGCGCGTAATGTTCGACGGCGAAGAGTTGCGCGTTCCGGTGGTGTACACGGGCGCGCTGGACGAGTTGTTTGAGCGCAGGTTTGGAAAGCTGCCGTACCGCTCGGTATGGTTTGAATTTAAGACATTAAACATGGATAGTTTTCAGGACGCCCCCGGCGTCGCCCACCCATTGGCGAAGGGATATACGCGGATAACCGAATATACGAAACTGCCCCCTCAGGACGGCAGGGGTAAAACCATCGTGGCGTACGAATACCCTGCGGAATATGGCGGCGCAAAGGGTAAGGAGCCGTATTATCCCGTGCTGACGGCGGAATCCATGGATATGCGCGAGCGATACGGCGAGCTTGCGAAAAGCGTAAAGAACCTGCATTTGGGCGGACGCCTCGCGGATTTCAAGTATTACAACATGGACCAGGCGGTTCTGAGAGCGTTGGAAATATATGACGCGATGCGGCAAACCACGCTATGAAAAACGCTGGATGAAAGCTGAAAAAACATACATACTATGGCATAATGGGGGCGTTATGACACAAAACCAGACAATCAATGTAACCGTAGAGCTTGACAAAGACATAAAAGAGAGTGGGGAAGCGCTTTTTCGCAGCCTGGGCATGAACTGGTCAACTGCCATTAGCGCCCTTGTAAGCTATTCCATCAAGCAGGGGAAAATTCCTTTTGAAGTTGATAAGCCGGAGCCGTTGGAGTTTGAATACAGCGCGGAACTTGAGGCGGAAGACCCCTATTTTAATCGGAAAACACAGGCGGAGCTTTGCCGCAGGATTGCGGACATAGAAGCTAATGGGGACGCTGTTCTGGAGGATTTTAACCCGCTAGAGATGCAGAATGTATAAATTGCGATGGTACAATAGAGCAAAGTCTGATTACTTGGACTGGCAAAAAAGCGACAAGCCTATTACCAACCATATTGACGAGCTTTTAGTGGAAATGCTGAAAACTCCATTTGAGGGACAAGGCAACCCGCACGAATTGAAATACAACTTGGCTGGACACTGGAGCCGTAGCATTACAAAGGAACATAGGCTTGTTTACAAGGTGATTGGCCGCCAAATCATTATTGTTTCTTGCCGCGGACAATACGAATGAGCGTCTTGGGGCAGGCAGGATGGTAGTGATACCAAGTTGAATCATATGGTTAGGTAATTCACTTGAGAAGCGGTACAATAATGATGCATGGATTCTCGGAACATCGGCACAGTCTAGCGCATCCGTGTATTTAACTTGTGTAGCGTTGAACCGTTCCACAAGTTTAACGGCTATACATAATAGAATAGGAGAAAAAATGAGCAGACAACGAATTTTGGTAACGGGCAACCTGGGTTATATAGGCTCGACCATGGTTCCGATTCTCGTTGACGCCGGGTACGAAGCGACGGGCTTCGACGCCGGGTACTACGAGGACTGTTATCTGGTTGAACAAAAACAGAAGCTCAAAAGACAGATCAAGAAGGACTTGCGCGACGTGACCGTTGACGATTTAGCCGGCATTGAT
The DNA here is from genome assembly GCA_031273105.1 of Holophagales bacterium. GTDB lineage: Bacteria > Acidobacteriota > Holophagae > Holophagales > Holophagaceae > WRHW01. The sequence continues at coordinate 15,213 of JAISSN010000003.1, forward strand.
TGTGTAATTCACCTTGCAGGGTTATCAAACGACCCGCTGGGAGAGTTTAATCCGACGCTGACCCATGAGATCAACTACGCGGCGACGATGAAACTGGCCGAATGCGCCAGGCAGGCCGGTGTAAGGCGCTTTCTGTACGTATCCTCGCAAAGCGTTTATGGCGTTTCGGATACAAGCAGGGAGGTTGACGAAGACGGCGAAAAAAACCCGATAACGGCCTATGCCAAAACTAAATGGCAATGCGAATGCGACTTAAAACCGCTGTGTTCCGACGACTTCGTGATTGCCTATCTGCGCCCCGCCACAGCTTACGGCGCCAGCCCGAACCTCAGAACCGACATAGTGTTCAATCAGTTCGTGGCCTACGCCTTTACCAATAAATTGATAGAAATCAAGAGCGACGGAAGCCCCTGGCGCCCCATGACGCACATCCGCGACATCACCGCCGCGTTTATGGCGTGTATCGAAACCCCGGCGGCGTTGATCAAGAATCAGGCGTTTAACGTGGGAACTCCCGACAATAATTACACGGTGCGCGACCTGGCAACGGCGGCGCAGAAGTGCGTGAAGGGCGCAGAACTCACGTTTACGGGCGAACACACCGACTCGCGCAGTTACCGCGTGTCTTCAAATAAATTGCTGACCGCGCTGAAGGACTACTACAAGCCGCAGTGGAGCATTGAAAAGGGCGGCGACGAACTGATGGCGTTTTACAATGACGTAAAGTTTAATAAGGAGATATTCAACGGGGATAAGACCGTGCGCCTGAAATGCCTGAAACGGCGCATAGAGCAGGGGACTCTTGACGAAAACCTGCGCGTAAAGTGAGGGGCTGAATGATGAAAGACTACGCTATCCTCGCGCGAAAAATCCGGCGCGACATAGTCACCATGCTGAACAGGGCGAATGGCTCCTTCGGCGGCGCCGCGATGAGCTGCGCCGATTTGATAACCGTGCTGTTTCATGGCTGTATGCGCTTCGACATTGAAAACCCTGATGATCCCGCCAGGGATATGTTCATACTGAGCAAGGGTCACGCCAGCAGCGCGCTATACGCAGGGCTGGCGTCCGCGGGGCTGATAGACCGCGGCGAACTTGAGACCTACGGCATGAATGACACCAAGATGATCATCCACCCCAAACGCGGAACGTATCCCTGCATTGACGCCAGCACAGGCGCCCTGGGGCACGGTATCTGTCAGGCCGTCGGCAGCGCGCTGGCGGCGCGGATATTGAAATGCGACGCGAATGTATTTGTACTGATGGGCGACGGCGAATGCAACGAAGGCTCTGTGTGGGAAAACGCGGCCTTTGCCTCAAAACAGAAATTGAATAATCTGACAGCGATTGTTGACCGCAATGGCTTGCAGGGATGCGGGCGGGACGCGGAGGTGCTTAATTACGGCGACATGGGCGAAAAGTTCAGGGCCTTTGGATTTAATACCATTGACATAGACGGACACGACTATGAGGCGATTGAAAACGCGCTGAAAACGGCCGCGTCGCGCTCAACAGACAAACCAACGGCTATTATCGCAAAGACGATCAAGGGGCGCGGTATTTCCTACATGGAAGACAAACTGGAGTGGCACTACAAGTCGCCAAACGACGAGCAGTTGAAAATCGCCCTTGAGGAACTGGCGCTATGAGAAGTATTTTTATTGATGAATTAACAAAAATTGCCCGCGACGACGCCCGAATCGCGTTGCTGATGTCCGAGTGCGGTTTTTCTGTCACAGAGGGGTTTGCTCAGGAATTTCCAGACAGATACTATAACGTCGGCATAGCCGAGCAGAGCCTCGTCGGTACTGCCGCGGGCGCGGCATTGCGGGGATTGCGCCCGGTGGCCTACAACATGGCGATGTTTCTCACGATGCGCGCCTTCGAGCAAATCCGCGTGGATGTCGCCTACCAAAATTTACCCGTCATACTCGCCGGCGTGGGGCCGGGGGTTGGCTACGGCTCGGCGGGGACGACGCACCATACCATTGAAGACATAGCAATCATGCGCGCTCTCCCCAACATGACGATAGTTTTTCCCGCCCACGAGATTGACGCGCGCGCCGCTACGCGGCAGGCGGTTGAACTCGGCAAGCCGATATACATCGGATTGGCCCGCGCTCCCAGGCAGTTTAATGTGCCTTACGGGGCTGAAAGTTTTAAGATTGGCAGCGCGATAAGGATGAACGACGGACGCGACGCGGCGCTGTTCGCCTTTGGCTCAATGCTCCCCGTGGCTATGGAGGCCGCCGCCGCCCTTGCCGGGGATGGCATTAAACTGCGCGTGTATAACGCGCACACGATAAAGCCGCTGGACACAGCCGCCATTGACGAGGCATTACGGGAATGCGGCGCGATATTCACGCTTGAGGAGGCGAATATCATAGGCGGCCTTGGCGGAGCCGTGGCGGAATACATTGCTGAACTCAACGCGCCGTGTGTGTTTAAGCGTTTCGGAATCCGCGACCGCTATCCGGAGCGCATGGGGGACTACCAATGGCTGCTTAAACACTTTGGTATTGACGCGGCTTCGGTCGCAGCGTCTGTAAAGGAGGCGTTGAAAGCGTGAATAAATCAAGCCTGCTCAACAAAGAGTTCTATGGGGATAAACGCGTATTTGTCACGGGACACACGGGTTTTAAGGGCGCGTGGCTGACGCAGATACTGAATGAACTCGGCTCAAGGGCGCGCGGCTACGCGCTGCCGCCTGAGCCTGGCTGTTTGTTTGCCAAAATAAACGGCTCTGAACTCATTGACCACGTCATAGGAGACGTCAGGGAGGTTGACAGAATTACCGACGCGCTCATATCCTTCAAGCCTGAGGTAGTCCTGCATCTGGCGGCGCAGGCCATCGTAAAGGACTGTTACGACGACCCCCATAGGGCATATGGAACAAATGTGATGGGTACGGTAAATCTCTTTGAGGCCGTCCGCCAAGCCCCGAGCGTAAAGAGCGTCGTCGTTATCACCACGGATAAGGTGTATGAAAATAAGGGCGACGCCGCTGTTTATAGTGTCGGAGACCCGCTGGGCGGCGCCGACCCATATTCCGCAAGCAAGACGTGCATGGAATTTGTTTCAGATTCGTACAAGAACTCCTACCTGCAAACCGAAGGGCGGACTGTTGGAATAGCCACGGTTCGGGCCAGCAATGTTATAGCGGGCGGCGACCATGTTCAGTCGAGGCTCATTCCATCTATACTCAACGGTTTCGCGTCAGGGAAACCGGCGGAGCTTCGCAACCCCGGCCAGACGCGCCCCTGGCAGTCCGTCCTTGACGCGATTAACGGGTATTTGACGATAGCCCGAAAACTATATGAAGAACCCCTCAAGTTTTCAACCGCCTGGAACATAGGGCCGGCAAAAGAAGGCATTTGTCCCGTGGGAAGCGTCTTTGAAAAATTGAGCCAGTACTTCAACAGCTCTGAACCATACGCCGCCGCAGGAAAATTCAGCGTTAAGGAATCAAAAACTCTCGGGTTGGATATTGAACGCTCAATAGATCTGCTGGGCTGGTCGCCGGAACAGCCTCTCGATAAGATGCTGTACGACTTGACCGATTTTTTTAAACGCCAAAAAAACTCTGAGCCGGAGCGCTCTATATGCCTGCGCCAAATCCGCGAGTTCTTTGCTATATGACTAACTTGAGAAGCAGTACAAAAATGAAGATTTACGCCTGCGCGCGCCGTTACGCTCACCGGCTTTTCAAGGCTCGCGGCGCGCTATACATGAGGCGGCCGCAATGAAAAAAGCAATTGTGGTTGGCGGAGCCGGGTTTGTCGGGAGCAATGTCGTCAGGGAGCTGCTTTCACGGGGCGCTGATGTAACGGCGGCTGTGTACCCGGGATTCGGCGGCGCGAAAGACCAGCGATTGAATGGTTTGAATATAAAGACAATAGAGTGCGACATCAGGGAAATACGCAAGCTGCCTGAATTGCTGTCAGGCAGGGACTACGACGCGTGGTATCAGTTCGCCTGGGATGGTTTATTCAACGAACCGCTGCTTGACTATGCCATTCAGACGAACAACATCAGATACGCCATGGACGCAATAGTCACGGCAAAAAAACTCGGTTGTGAACGATTTATCGGCGCTGGAAGCATATCCCAATATGAATTGAGAACTCTGGAAGGGCAGGTCAACGCCCACGATAAACACCGCGTCTATAAGACCGCAAAGCTGGCCTGCGAGTACATGGGGCGCAGCGTAGCGAGCCGCGAGGGGATAAAATTCTTCTGGCCCATTATCACTAATATTTTTGGCGAGGGTGAAAGTTCCCCGCGCCTGATAAACACCATGATAAAAAACCTGCTGGCGGGCAAACGTCAGAAACTGAGCGAGGGCAACCAAGTATATGACTTTATCCACGTCTCCGACGCGGCGAGGGCCTTTGCCGGCATCGGTGAGCGCGGCCTGGAATTCAGAACGTACGTCATAGGCAGCGGAGGCGCGAAACCGCTAAAAGAGTTTTTGGCTGAACTGAGGGACATAGTTAATCCAAACGCTGAACTCGGCTTCGGCGAAATGCCCTTCAATGGAATATATCTGCCCGCCGCGGACTATGACACAGGCCCGCTCGCCGAGGACACCGGCTTCGCGCCCCTGCTCACATTTGCTGAAGGCATCCGCAGAACGGCGGACTGGATAACGTCGCAATGAGGGAGCAGGGGAATGCGCAGCATTTCGAGAGGCAAGGCGAGACCGCGTCTCGCCGCAACCGGCTACTTCAAAATTGCTGTAGCGCAATTTTCAAGCAGAAATGGAATAAGGCGTAAGAAATTAGGCGGCGATGAGGCGTGATTGCGACATAGCTATAATAGGGGGCGGCGCGGTTGGGTGCGCCATAGCTTACGTCTTGTCGCGCTATGACTTGAAAATTGCCCTGCTCGAGCGCAATCCCGACGTCTGCATGGGCGCCAGCGGTAAAAACAGCGCGGTAGTTCACGCGGGGTTCAATAACCGCGCCGGATCGCTGATGGCCGAATTATGCGTAAAGGGCAACATGGAGTTTGAAAACCTGTGCCAGACCCTTGACGCGCCTTATAAAAAAACGGGGAAACTCGTCGTCGCCCTTGATGAAAGCGATTTGCCCATAATAGACGACCTGTTAGAGGCCGGCCAAAAAAATGGCTGCGAGGGGCTTACAAAAATCGGCAGAGCCGAAATGACAGAATTAGAACCCCTGGCCAGCGGGGCAGCGGCGCTGTATTCATCAAACACGGCTATCATCAATCCGTTTCTGTATGTGTTTCATCTGGCGGAAGCGGCAATGCAAAACGGCGCTGAAATTTATCTGAACAGCGAAGTGACGGCCATTGAGCGTAGCGGTGGCAAATACAGCGTCTGTGCTGGAGACAACGTTTTTTCGTGCAGCCGCGTGATCAATGCGGCGGGTCTGTACGCCGACAAGATAGCCGCCATGGCGGGGGATACTCAGTACAGGATTTATCCAAGCCGCGGCGAGTACTTCATATTAGACAAACAGGCCAGTGAATTGGTCGCCAGGCCCATATACCCCGTGCCGCGCAAGGGCGCGGGCGGCCTGGGCGTCCATCTGACGACGACGATAGACGGCAACATGCTGATTGGGCCAAGCGCGGAGTACGTCAGCCATTGCGAAGATTACGCGTCAACCCAAAGGATGATGGACAAGCTCTTTGAAGAGGCCCAGGCCCTTCTGCCCCAGTTGGAGCGCAACTTGATAATCGGCGCCTATACCGGAATCAGGGCCAAGACGGTTCCCCCCGGCGGCGGTAATTTTGGCGATTTCATCATAGAGGAAAGTCACTCTGCTCCGGGCGTCATAAATTTGATCGGGATAGAATCGCCGGGGCTTACCGCTTCCATGCCCATCGCCCGGCGCGTGTGCGAAATGCTGCAAGTGCGTTGCAGACTGGCTGAAAAGGCTGGTTGGGAGCCAGTATATAGAGCGAATCCGGTTTTCCGAAGCCTTGACATGGAGTCTCAGAACAATTTGATAAGAGAGAACCCCGACTACGGCGAAATCATCTGCCGCTGTGAAAATATCACTAAGGCCGAAGTTTTGAACGCGCTAAATAACCCCCTGGGCGCAAGAACCCTGACAGCGGTAAAAAACCGCGTAAGAACTATGACGGGACGCTGTCAGGGCGGATATTGCCTGCCTCACATTGTTGATATTTTGACAAATGAGATGGGCATTCCCCCAAATGAAATTACATTCAGAAATATCGGGGACGCGCCGTTTTTCGGAAGATGTAAATGAATAGCTGCGACGTAGCTGTAATAGGGGCAGGCCCAGCCGGAATGGCTGCTGCGCGATCAGCGCATGATAATGGCGCGGGACGCGTGCTCTTGATTGACAGGAACGCGTATTTGGGAGGCATTCTAAAACAGTGCATACATGACGGCTTTGGCCTGGTGAAATTCAATGAGAGCCTAACAGGCATGGAATACGCCGCCCGTTACGCTGAAATGCTCAAAGACACCAGGGTTGATATTTTGCTGGACGCCATAGCCACAAAGATTACGCCCGACAAAAAAATCCACTGCGTGACGCGCGATGGAGTAAAGGTTTATCAGGCTAAGGCGATTATTCTGACGACGGGATGCCGCGAGAGGACGCGGGGGATGCTGGCGCTGCCCGGCAGCCGTCCCGCGGGCATCTACACAGCCGGAGTCGCCCAGAAGCTCATCAACACGCAAAATATCAGGCCCGGCGACAGGGCTGTAATCCTTGGCTCCGGCGACATAGGCATGATCATGGCGCGGCGCATGACGCTGGAAGGTATGGAAGTGGTATGCGTGCTTGAAAAACTGCCCTATTTGTCTGGATTGCCCCGCAACAAGAACCAGTGCCTGGACGATTACGATATTCCTCTGAAGCTCTGCCAAACAGTAATTGACATTCAGGGCGGCAAACGCCTCATGCGCGTCATCGCGGCAAAAGTAGGCCATGACGGAAGCGTCATAAGCGGCGCGGAATACGCCATTGATTGCGATACGCTCATACTCTCTGTGGGCTTGATTCCCGAGAACGAGCTTGCTAAATCATGCGGCATACTAATTGACAAAATCAGCGGAGGGCCGCAGGTGAATGAGCGTCTGGAAACGTCGCTGGAGGGCATATTCAGCGCGGGCAATTCCCTGCGCGTCCACGCCTTAGCGGATCACGCTTCAGACGAGGGCGAAAGCGCGGGACAATTCGCCGCGGAATACGCGTTACGGAAAGCGGCAAGATAAAACACGGGTTCAAGTATCCAAACAGACATGCTGACGGCAGAACATTTCAACTCTGGGGTCAGTGTTTTCAGAAGCGTATAACCCACCAAGAATCCTTTTATATCCTGGAGTCCCGCAAGAATATATCTAGGATAACAGCTTATTCCAATTCTACTTCAAAATTGCCTCCTTCAATTTTGAAGTAGTCGGCTGCGACGAGAGCGCGGTCTCGCCTTGCTACGGATACGGCATCGTAAGCGTTCCTTGCCTCTCGAAATGCTGCGCATTTCGGCAATCACGCCGACCTTTTTCAACCTAAAATCCCGCAGAAATATATCTATGCAGGGGGTTGGATACCGAGGGCGTCATAGAGTTTTCGTTGTTTTTGGGTGATTTCGCCATAA
>JAISSN010000040.1 GCA_031273105.1 Holophagales bacterium
CTTGTGATGCTATAACTGCGGCTTTGAACCGGAAAGTAGCGCTGGCGCTAAACTTCACCTTTTTCCACTAGACATAATTGAATTATGTAATAACGCTAATATTTAGGGGAAGCGCTATACATAAATCAGTGGAGCTTCTCAAAGAGCCATGAATACCTATTTCATTTGTTGAGAGTATTTCAAAGGAATATAGCAAAGGTTTTCTATCTCCTCACGCGAGCCATAAACGTGAAAACGGGCAAAAAGTGAAACCGTCAGGTCTATCATGAGCAGACAACGCGAGACTATGCAGGTTTTGCGGCGGAACCTGCCGCACCAGTGCCGCTGCCGGAAATTGTTGCGCTCTATGCCGACTGTATGGGTCTTACCTTGTACCAGCATCCCAGGCGGTTTGAAGTGACTGAGTTTATTAACGCGGTTAGATGCAGGTTAGCTCAATTTATTTCCTGATATTCAACAGCGCCCTGAAGCGGGTCTGGGCGTCTTTAGGCGTCACGCCCGGGGGAAGGCGGAGGATAGCAATGGTCGTGCTGTTTCCCCCCATTACCCAGACCTGTTTTTGGCCGTCCCCCAGAGTTGATGTTTCCATAGTTGCCGGTATTTCCACCGTTGGCGCTTCGGCGGTCTTGACCCACCACTTGTCGTTATTGTCAAAGGCAAAGTCCATAAAACCGAGCATGTAATTGCGGCAGGCGCGCAGCAGCCTCTCCTGAGCGGGTTTAGCAAGCCATTGCGCCAACTGGGCAGGGCTGGCCTGGAGCAAGCGACCATCGGCGAACCACTCTGTACCAAATTTCGGCGGCAGTAGCGGGGCTTTTGGCAGGCGGTCGCCCAAAAACGGGCCGAATATTTCGTTTAGTCGGAGCCTGGCGCCTCCGTCGCCTAAATCTTTCTTCAATCTTTCACGGCTCAGGTTAACCCAAAGGCTGAAAGACACGTTGCAATCCTCTCTGAATGACTTCGGCAAATCCACGCGTCCGTGTCCTTTTGGGTTGGAGCAGCGGATACCGTTCAATTCGCCCTTGCACTTATTTCTCAGGCCAAGGGCATTCCATTCATCGGATTCAAGGCGCAGCCAAAGTATCTTGGCCAGATTGCCCAAGGGCGAAAATGCATCAACTTCCCCCCAGGTTTTGACTTCGCCTACCTGGCTGATTACGGCCAGACCCTCCCCTGGCCTGGTATCGGGCGTTTGGGCCGACAGGACTGTGGAGAGCGCGAAAAGGGCGGGTAATATTGTTTTGTACGTCATGGTGTTGACTATATCAATTCCAGAACTGCCGCACCAGGCCAAACTTGTGGAGATGCGCCATTGCGGAAAATGGTATAGCTGTGCTGCGCTACGACAAGCGGACGCTTGTTCACGGCAAAAAAATATCGGAATTAAAGGACTTCACGCTTAACGAAGAAAGCGTTGACGACGCCGTTTTAGCCGTTAAGCAGGCATGTCTGGTTCAGGAAATTAACGCGGGGAAGGTATTTGTCATATAGCAATTCGACTTTTTGTAGTTTATGGCGTCTAAAAAATTTGTTAATAATTCAGGCCATAAAAAAATCTTGTTTTTTAGCGGATTCTTTCCGTTAGAGCGTCTTTTCTGCCTGCAGTCTTACTTCACAAACCCATGCTTCCCAGGACGCCCTGTCAAAGGCGTTGGGCATGGGTTTGAGCGTTTTTCGAAGTGACCTGAAAGCTTCAATAGCAGGCTGCGCCAGTGAGTCTTCCAGCGCCTCAGCCGCTCCTGCGGCCCGCTGAACGGCCTCCTGGCTCTGGCAAACCAGCAGGGCTATGTGTCCGGCCTCTATGGCCAGTTTAACCCGCTCTTGCCAATCAGACGCCTGGCAGCCGCCCATTTCCATGTCGTCTGGAATCCATCTGGCCTTTATCCCCCAGCGGTTTTCAAGCACGTGGCCCCGGTGCAGGCTTGCCGGAAGGCCGTCGGATTCTGGCGTTTGCAGGTGGGCCGCCATTATCAGGCGATCAGGGTTGGACAAACGTAAAAAAGTCTCAACGTTTTTGGCAATGACGAAAGGGTCGTCAATGGAAGGCATGGCTTTATGGCTATCAACATTTGTACCGCCCAGACCTGGAAAATGCTTCAAGCAACCGCGAACGCCCGTTGATTCAAGTCCACTCAAAAAAGCCCCTGCGGCGGCGCACACTTCTTCGGGGTCTTCGCTGGCGCAGCGGTTGCCCAGTCCCGTATCCTCGCGTCCGTCAAACAAGTCAAAGACCGGCGCGAAATTTACCGAAATGCCTAAGTGACATAAGCCTTCGCCCCAAAGGCGGCCCCATCGCTCGCAGGCCTCGGCGCCCCCATTGAGCCAGATTTGCCTGAGCGATGGCGTCTCGCCCGTCCAGGCTCGCAAACGACTGACCTTGCCGCCCTCCTGGTCAATGGCTATGGCAACGGGACAATCAGTCCCCCAATTCCGCTGAATTTCATGGTTCAGATTAAACAGACGCTCCGGGCCTGTTTCCGGGTCCGCGTCGAGGTTTCTGGCAAAAATCACCACGCCGCCTGATCGGGGGCCGGAGATATCCGATATGTCCAATCCCCATATACCCCGCCATAGAAGTTCAGAATTGCTCATCGGCTATCCTGTGATCTCCTCAAAATCGCATCCCTCGTTGGGACATATCAAAACGGTTACGGGGTCTTTGCCGCGCGGCTTACGGACTTTTTCCAACAGGTACGGCTGGCCGCACTTGGGGCATTTCTTTGGGACGGGCTTATCCCAAACGGTGAAGTCGCACTTGGGATATTTTGTACAGCCATAAAAGACCTTGCCGAACCGCGTCTTGCGGGGCGACAGGTCGCCGCCGCACTTGGGGCAGGGTATGCCGAGAACTTCTTTTTTGACCGTCTTGCACTTTGGATAGTCCTCGCAGCAGATAAATTCGCCGTAGCGCCCGTGCCGTTTAACAAAACGCTTGCCGCACACATGGCAACTTTCGTCTGTAGGAACGTCCGGCGGAACGGGTATGCCCTTTGGGTCGGCCTTTACGATGCCTTTGCACGCCGGGTAGTTGGGACAGGCCCAGAAAGGACCAAAGCGGCCCTTGCGCAAAATCATGGGCGTCGCGCCGCAGTTTGGACATTCAGGCGCGTCTTCCGGCTCTTCTAATTTTTCGGCGTCGGCGGTGTGGTCGCAGTCGGGATAGCGGCTGCACCCGAAGAAAACGCCGTTCTTGCCCATGCGCTTTAACAGATTGCCGCCGCACTTGGGGCAAGTCTGGTCTGTCGGGATACCCACCTTGATATTGGCCATGTCATTTCCCGCGCTTTTCAGCGCCCGCTCAAAGGGGCCGTAGAAGTCGCGCATCGCTTTCAGAAATGTGAGCTTGCCCTCTTCTATGAGGTCTAACTTGGTTTCCATTCCGCTGGTGTACTTGGGATCCATTAAATCCCTGAAGCCCTGAATCAACAGATCAGTGACTACCATGCCAAGCTCGGTGGCCCGGAATTTGCCCTCGTGCTTCTTGACGTAGTCGCGGTCTTGAATGGTGGAGATGATGCTCGCGTACGTGGAAGGACGCCCTATACCATCGTCTTCCAGCTTCTTGACGAGCGACGCCTCGGAATAGCGCGGAGGGGGCGTGGTGAGCTGCTGACTGACTTCCAGTTTTTTGAGGGTCAGGGGAGCGCCAGGGGTGAGGAGCGGCAGGCCAATGTAATCATCTTCCTCGCTTTCGCTTGACGAGCCATTGGTGTTGTCGCTTTTGGGCTCCTCATCGCTTCTGTAGGCGGCAAGCCAGCCCGGGAATCTTTCAATCTGGCCCCTGGCCTCAAAGAGCGCCTCTTCGGCGTTGGGCAGCGCCGTGGCGGCCCCAACGACTGTTTCATCAAACCTGGCCGCTTCCATCTGACAGGCCACGGTGCAGCGCCATATCAGGGAATATAGGCGGAATTGGTCGCTGTCCAAACGGCCTTTAAGTTTATCCGGCGTAAGGGTTATATCCGTGGGCCTAACGGCTTCGTGGGCGTCCTGAGCGTCCGACTTGCCCTTATAAACCCTGGGCTTATCCGGCAGGTACTCGGCGCCGTATTTCTTCCGTATGTATTCCCGCGCGGCTGTCACAGCTTCCGGCGCGAGGCGGGGCGAGTCGGTTCTCATGTATGTAATCAGACCCATCGGGCCTTTACCAAGGTCTATGCCTTCATACAGGCGCTGGGCGGTCTGCATGGTTCTGCTCACGGCAAACTTCAGCTTTGTAGCCGCTTCCTGCTGCAGGCGCGCCGTGGTGAACGGGGCAGGCGGATTGCGGCGCTTTTCTTTTGTCTCCAGGGATGTAACGCTCCAGGACGCGCTCTCCATGTGCTTTTTCAGGTAATTGGCCTGGCTCTCGTTTTCAATTCGTCTGGCGGCCTCCTTGTTGCCAAGCTGGATCGCCGCGCCGCCCAGCTTTACCAGCCTCATCCAGAAGGCCGGAGGCGTCCTGGCGTTGAATTGGCCCTTGATAGCCCAGTACTCAACAGGATTAAACGCCTGAATTTCCTTTTCCCTGTCAACGATTAAACGCACGGCCACGCTCTGGACGCGACCGGCGGAAAGGCCGCGCCGAACCTTGTCCCAAAGCACCTGGCTGACCTTGTATCCGACCAGGCGGTCCAGCACGCGCCTTGCCCTCTGAGCGTCAACGAGATGTTTGTCAATATCGGTTGGATTTGCCATTGCCCTGGCTATCCCGGAAGGGGTTATCTCGTTGAACCTGACGCGCTTGATCTTAACGTCCTTTGGCGGCCTGGTGGCTTCTATGAGATGCCAGCTGATGGCCTCGCCCTCCCTGTCTGGGTCGGTGGCCAGTATCAATTCATCGGCTTTTTTTACGGCGGCCTTCAGAGAGGCCACCACCTTTGCTTTGGACGCCGGAATTTCGTATTCCTCCTTGAAGCCGTCCTCAATGTCAACGCCGAGTTTTTTGGGCAAATCCCTGATATGGCCAACGCTTGCCATTACCTTGAAGCCCTTGCCCAAATACTTGGTAATCGTCTTGGCCTTGCTGGGGCTTTCAACGATCACGAGGCTATTAGAAGTAGCGTCAGGCTTTGCTTCACCTTTGGTTTTTTGCTTTGGCTTTACGCCGGATTTTAAACTTGCCACAGGATGACTCCATACATGCCAATCTCATATATCCTTTCACAACTGCCGAAAATATAACAAACAAACTTGAAAAAAGAGGGCGCGCCGCCCATAAATGAGCGCGACCCTAACTCTCTATATAAATATTTCCTTGTTATATTTGTTTGCCTTATGCAGCAGAGCGCTTTGTCAACAAAGCGTTTCATTTTGTCAGTCATAGAAAAACAACAAAAACAATCCGGTTATTTTGATTGCTTACCACTCATTTTTTATGAGTCCTGCCATTGACAAATTATGTTTTTCAAGTCTTTTGAGAAGTTTTTTCGAAAATTTATTCGATTTCCTTTGAGAAAAATTGTATCATTTTTGTAAGAATCGGCGCGATAGAACCGATTTGCTTTCCAAATGGAGGTGAGTCTTGATGATACCTACAGACGACGGCGCGACAGAGTCAAAGCCCGATGCTCTATCAACGTTGGGCGAACGGATTAAAGCCGTGCGCGTAGCCTGGGACTGGCCTCAGGAAGAAATGGCGGAAATTCTGCGCGTGGATCAGGCGTCCATCTCCTTTTGGGAGCGTGACAAGATCAAGCCTTCCGGCTCGGCGATTGTCACTCTGGCAGCCCTTTTCCGTACAACGATTGAAGCGTTGGAAAAAGGCGAAAACTTTGTGATGCCCACAGCTCCTGGCCGGGGCGAAGGGATCAGAAGATCCCGCGCTCTGCCCAGAGGCGTCTGCCTGCCTGTCGCCGATCCCGACAAAGTGACGATCGTTGATTTCCGCGACGGCGGAATTACAGCGCCGCAGTTGAGCGAAGCCATGATCAGCCTGGGCCAGTACGCAAAAGAGAGCCGCAAGGTTTGGATTGTGGTGGAGTGATTGCAAGCAGTTTGAATAACAGGACAGGCCCTGTTATTTAAACTGGATTCAAACTGATTCATTCCAATTCTACTTCAAAATTGCGTCCTGCAATTTTGAAGTAGTCGGTTGCGGCGAGAGCGTGGTCTCGCCTTGCTTCTCGAAATGCTGCGCATTTCGGCGCGACATCCGTGTCGCGCATTCCAATTCCAAATAGAAATTAAAGCAATTTCTATTTGGAATTGGAATCAGGCGAATATTCTTTAGCCTTTTCTTTTCCTGCCAGTACTCTGACGGCGCCTTTTGCCAGGGCTGACATTTCGTTTTCGCCAGGATAAACGGTTATGCCACAGCCAAAGCTCTGGAGCAGGCGGTGAATTTCAGCCATCAGGAATTCCGCCCTGGCCATGCCGCCCGTCAGGAGTATCCGGTCAACCCTTTCGCCGTCAAAGGCCGGAAGCATGGAGCTTATCCACTTGGCTATCTGATAGGCCTGGGCGTCCAATATGGACTGAACATGCTTGTCGCCCTCTTCGTAACGCCTGCCCAGCTCTATCAGGTTTGACGTGCCCAGGAGGTCAATGAGGCCGCCCTTGCCCTTGATCAGCTGCTTTAGCTCAGCTTGCGTGTACTTACCGCTGAGGGCTAAGTTCATGAACGCGCCGACCGGCAAGCTGCCGCTTCGCTGGGGAGAAAAGGGGCCTTCGCCGTCCAGCCCGTCATTGGCGTCTATATACCTGCCTCTCTTGTGCGCGCCAATTGAAATTCCGCCGCCCATGTGGCAGACGATGAGATTCAGGCGCTCATAGAAAGTCTCATGCTCCTCCGCGTATCTGTGCGCCGTTGCGATTTGGTTTAAGGCGTGGCTTATCACCTTGCGCCGGATGTCCTTTACGCCCGTGATTTTTACCCTGTCTGGCGCTTCGTCAACCACAACGGGGTCAACGATAAAGGCTGGAATGCCCGAATCCCCAACCAAATCTCTGGCTATCAGGGCGCCCAAATTAGAAGCGTGTTCCCCAAATGGACCCGCCTTGAGGTCTTCCAGCATCCTGTCGTTTACGATAAAGGTTCCATGGGGCATCGGGTGCAACAGTCCCCCCCGCCCCGAAACCGCGTCCAGGTCTGTGACTGATATTTTGTTAGAAGCTAAAAACCTTTGAATTGCGTTTTTGCGAAACTGAAGCTGGGTGGTGATGGGCTGGCCTTCAAAGGGGGCAAGCTCTTCCGGCGTGTGTTGTATCTCCTGGGTGAATTTTTCAGTGTCGCCTTCATACATGGCAATTTTGGTAGAGGTCGAGCCTGGGTTGATGGAAAGAATCCTGTATCGCTTAAAAAACGCGTCAACGGGTGTGCGCTGCCATTTGCCGCGTTTGTACCTGCGTATCGCGTTTGCTTTTACCGTCAGGCGAACGTCTTCGGCGGTGCAATCCTGGGCCAGACTCATTCCCCTGAAGCTAACGCCGGAAATTGAGCCGAATTTTTTGGCTTCGGGAAATTGGGCCGCGTACAGGTGGAATAACAAGTTTCCCGTATCAAGGTTGGGGCAAATCAATACATTCGGCCTGCCCTCAAAACCGGGGTCGTGGTAGTACATCGCGGAGCGCTCGCTCAGCGCGGCGTTTACCTTTACTTCGCCCTGTAGCTTGATTGACGAATAGCGTTCTTCCTTTTGAATACGTCTGGCCAGAATTTCGGGCAACAGCTTTAACGCCTGGCGAGCAAGCTCCGCCCCCTGCCCTTCGTCTGATCCGTGGTGCGAATAGCTGACTATCGTGCCGTAAATTGTTGGCAGTACAGTTTCCGGAAATATATCACGGGCTATGGCGCAGGTGCTTACAGCTACTTCCGCGAGCGTACGGGCGTCCATGACGGCGTTTACCCCGGCGTCGCCCAACACAAGGATGTTTTCGGGAAACAGCGTGTGCTTGTGGTCATCCGGCAAGATAACTATTCCGGCCTCTGTCGCCACATGGCGGCCTTTCAGGAGTTTTATCATCGGCCTGAAATAATCTTTGGGGCCATATACGGCACCGCCAACCACGGAATCGGCGTGACCAGCGAGGACTGCCAGGATAGCAAACCATACAGGCTGCGAGGCCCTTCTCAGCGCCTCTTCCCTGTCAATCGTCTCTCCAATTTCGCCAAGTCGCCCGATGAGCAAATTGGCGTAATCCTCAATTAAATCATTGCGCTGGCTTATATCTATGAAGGCGCACTCGGAAAAGGCGTACGCGAGGCGATCGCTATCAATGGCTGAATCCCCTGCGGCTATGGCGGCGACCTCGCTTTGGGGCGCGAGCAATACAGGGCGCACGAACCTGATGAGGTGGCAAATAGCCTCAATGACGCGCGTATCCAGGCTTTCAGGAAACACGACGGTGGGCCTTTCCCTCCTGACCTCTAAAAGCTGCTGATCGAAACAGGCTTCAATATTGAACATGTCTGCTCCAACGGGTTTGGCGGTTAATTTAGCCGGAGTGTCCAGGGGATTCCTGGAACGCTGACATTCCGCAAACAGGCGATAGCCGTCTAACGAAACAGGGGAACACAAGAGTAAATATACATTGTACACTTTCATTTCATGAAAAGATACGCCCCAGCCTACGCAGGCATTACTTACTCCACAATTTTCGGGTTTTCCTTTCTCGCCTCAAAGAGCGCCCTTGAAAAACTGGACATTTTTGAACTGCTCTTTTTGAGGTTTGCCCTCGCCACGCTTTTGTTTTTGCTGTTGGCCGCCTGCAAAATCATCAAGCTCTCCTATCGCGGAAAGCCCCTGCGTCAACTGGTTCTCGTGTGCCTGTTCCAGCCAATCCTGTACTTTACATTTGAGACCTTTGGCATCAGGGAGTGTTCAACCAGCACGGCGGGCCTCATGCTGGGCGCTATTCCAGTGACGGTGGCCTTTCTGGCCTGGCTCGCGCTGGACGAAAAACCAACCTGGATACGGACGATAAGCCTTTTAATCTCACTGTGCGGCGTTGGCTTCATAGCCCTCAGCACGAGCGGCGGTGAAAACACGTTTTTTGGCTTACTGTTATTATTTGGCGCGATGGCCTCGGCAAGCCTCTACAACGTGTTTTCCCGCAAATCCAGCCGGGTTTTTACCCCGATGGAGACAACTTTTGTCATGATGGTTTCAGGCACGCTGACATTTGGGGCGCTGGCCCTGTTCAAAGGCGCGCCGGACTTATTTCAGAGGGCCGCCCAGGTTTTGCCTAATATCGCTTATCTTGGCGGGTTGTCGTCCGTTGTGGCGTTTTTTCTGGTCAATTTTAATCTGAGCAGGCTGAGCGCAAGCCAAGCATCGGTTTTTTCCAATCTGTCAACCGCCGTTTCCGTAGCGGCGGGCGTTATATTTCGCGGAGAACACTTCGGCCTCCTGCAAGCCACGGGGGCATTGCTGATACTCCTCGGCGTTTGGGGCGCAAACAGGAATGGGGCTGGAATCGCGCCCGGCTATGGGTTTGACCCCAATTCTAAGTGATAATTTTTCAGCATTTCTTCAACGAGCGCAACGTCCTCCGGCGTGTCAACGCCAAGGCTGCAATGGGGAGTTTGGGCTACTCCAATGGCAATGCCCGCCGCAAGCGCGCGGAGTTGTTCCAGCATTTCCGCCTGCTCCAGGGAGTGGGGGGGCAGGGAGATGAACTGTTTCAGTACTTGTAGCCTGTAGGCGTAAATGCCTAAGTGCCTGCGGAACAGAGATAGCTGGCTATTTTGCGCCCATGGGCGAAAATCCATGTCAAAGCGCGTGGAATTTCTCAAATATGGTATGGGACTGCGACTGAAATAGAGGGCCCTGTTTTGGTTGTCAACTACGACTTTTACATTATTGGGGTTGAATATTTCGTCCAGACGGTTAAAGGGGCAGGCCGCAGTACCCATGGGCAGGTCGGGCCGTTCCGCCATAAGGTTTACAACGGAGGCTATGGTTTCAAAGTGCATTGCAGGCTCATCGCCCTGTATATTCAGGACGACGTCAAACGCCTCGTCAAGCCTGTCAACAGCTGCGGCCACCCGATCTGTTCCCGAAGGCAGTTCCGGGTCCGTAAAAACCACGCGCCCGTCAAAATCATTCACGGCCGCCGCTATCCGCTCGTCGTCGGTAGCAACAACCACGCTATCCACGTTAGCCCTTTTCGCCGCTTCCCAGACCCACTGAATCATGGGTTTTCCGGCAATTAAGGTCAATGGCTTTCCCGGGAAGCGTGTAGAGGCGAATCGCGCTGGCAGAACGGCGAGGGTTTTCATGGTTACAATATCTTTATGGAAAGAATACCCGAGTAATGTGTGTTTGACGGCGGCCGCCTGACTGACGGGCAGCCACTCACCAGATTGCGTTCAATCCTGATTGAACGTAACCTGCTAACGACTATATCATGTGATTGGGTCGCTGCAGTCTTTCGGAGGTGCCTTTGACCAGACGTTTTGCTATTCCCGTTGGCATTACCGCCACAGGGCAGTTTTATCCTGATCGCGTTGTCACTAACGAAGACTTTGCCGCCTATCTGGACACCAGCGATGAGTGGATCACCACCAGGGTCGGCATCAAGGAAAGGCGATGGGTAGAGCCCGGCGTTGCTTCCTCTGACTTAGGCGCTAAAGCCCTGCAAATGGCGCTGGATAGGCGCGGGATCGGCCCTGGCGACCTGGACGCCATTATCGCCTGCACGGTTACGCCGGATATGCTTTTTCCGAGTACCGCCGCACTGATACAACACAAAATAGGCGCAAAAAACGTCTTTGGGTACGACATGAACGCGGCTTGCTGTAGCTTTTTATTCGGGTTGACTACCGGGGCCGCTTTTGTCGCGAGCGGCGTCGTAAAGCGCGTCGCGGTTGTGGGCTGTGACATTATGAGTTCGATAGCGGATAAGAGCGACAGGAATACCGTTGTTCTGTTTGGAGACGGCGCTGGCGCTGTAATCGTCGAGCAGGTAGAAGAAGGCATGGGCATACTGGATTTTGAGCATTACCTGGATGGAGCCGGCGCCCCCCACCTTCTTATGCCCGGAGGAGGGTCGCTGAACCCGCCCTCCCATGAGACCGTTGATAAAAAAATGCACTTCGTACGCCAGAATGGGCAAGAAGTCTATAAAAACGCCGTCAAGGGCATGTCTGACGTGAGCAGGCTGATGATAGACCGCAACAAGGTTGACCCTGTGGACGTAAGGCTGTTTGTCGCCCACCAGGCCAACGCCAGGATTATCGAGGCCGTCGCCAAGCGTCTGGAAATGCCTATGGAACGGGTGGCGATGAATATTGTCCACTACGCAAACACCACTTCGGCGACAATTCCCACGGCATTGCACCAGTCCCTGGAAAAGGGCGCGCTGAAAAAGGGCGAATTGGCGATCTTCGCTGCCTTTGGGGCAGGCTACACCTGCGGCGCTACTTTGATCAGGTGGGCGTATTGATTGCTCTTTCCAATTCCAAATAATTAGAAACGGTATCACACCCCCGTTGATCCATACCCTCCCAGACCGCGCTCTGTATTGCCCAGGCCGTCCGCGCTTTCAACCAGATCCCATGAACATTCATGGACGGGGGCTATCAGAATTTGGGCAATCCTGTCGCCCCGCCTGATTTCAAAGGGGGCCTGGCCTTGGTTTATGAGTAAAACCATGACTTCATTCCGGTAATCCGCGTCTATGGTGCCGGGTGAGTTCAAAACCGTCACGCCGTGTTTGAGGGCTAAACCGGACCTGGGGCGTATTTGGGCCTCGTAGCCCTCTGGTATGGCCATTATCAAACCCGTTGGGGTCAGTCCGCGGTCTCCTGGCAACAAAATCAATGTATATTTTTCAGGCAACGCCGCCATCAAGTCCATTCCGGCGGATTGGGGAGTAGCCCGGGACGGAAGGGGGAGACCGTGGGCGTGGGCAAGCTGATAAACCGGAATATTCATTTTTTTGATGCCTTTATTCACTATTAAAAAAA
>JAISSN010000094.1 GCA_031273105.1 Holophagales bacterium
TGCAAATGGCTCATCAGGCAACAATATCGCCTTATCCAAAGGAGGGAGTTATGGGTGGCGTCAAAATTTTCAGAACCGTGCTGTTTTGTCTCGCTGGCGTTGTTTCCCTGGCGGCTGCGGGGGACTTGACCATAACCTTCAGGTCAGAGACCAAGGTGTTCCGCACAAAAAAATCTACAGAAGTGCATTACTACTCAGAGCAGTATAAATGCACCAATAATGAATCAGCAAAGACGGATACCCTGATTGATTACAAAAATTCCGTCTTGTACCAGGTGAACCACAAGAAAAAAACCATCGAAAAACTCACACTGGACGATGCCCTCAGGATTATGGAAGCCCTGGCGGCTCAGCTTGAAGAAAGTCCTGAAGCCAAAGAAAAAATGGGGGCGATATTTGGCGACGCTAATGATGAGGCCAAGATAGAAAAAGTTGGCAGTGAGGTAATCCTTGGCAGGACTTGTGATAAATGGAAAGTTTCACTTGGAAAAAATGTTACCGAAATTAGCGCCGACCCCAGTCTGGCAGCGCCAATTCCGCAAGCCGCCCTGGAAAACACGGACAAGATGGAAGGCGTAAAGGGGATGATGGCGATGATTCCGGGCATAGGCAAGCTCCAGGAAGCGGCATCTAAAATTAAAGGGGTTCCTTTGAAAACCCAAAGCACGATATCCGTTGGGCCTATGACCGTGCGAGGCTTTTCTGAAAGCACTAAAATTGAGGAAGGCCCTATCCCGGCGTCAAGGTTTGAACTTCCCAAAGGCTACAAAGAAAAAGACCTGGGCAAAGAAATGCTGGAAGAAATTAACAAAAAGCGCAAGAAGAAATGAATTTATTACGAGGTAATTACAAAACCCCGTTTTCGTCTGCGCCTGAAATGAAGCCGTCCGTTCCAAAGTCGCGTCCGGTGAAATGAAGGCGCAGCCTATCAACTCCGTTGAAGTTGCAAAACTGAAGTTTTGCAACTGGCTCATATTTTATTTCTAAATAGGCGAGCTAATTGCAAAACCTCGTGAGAACATTGTGCGCCAGTGTGGCAATTCCTGAAAAATGCGTGCCTGCCGCCCGCGTTCCCGACAAAGCTAGGAGGTTTTGCAATTGCCTCAGGCGGCTTAACTCTGCTTAACGTCTCGCTTTCTTAGAGAGGCCTTTAATGCTAATTACGACCAGTAACATCCAAGTGCGTTACGGCAAAAAGACTGCCCTGGATGATTTCAGTTTTGAAATGGAGTATGGAGAAATAGTTGCCATCTTAGGGCCAAACGGCTCTGGTAAAACCACTTTTTTCAGGCTTCTCCTTGGACTCCTCAAACCCAGCGTGGGACAGGCGGAAATAATGGGCGGGTCTCCGGGGAACCTCCACACACTTTCAAAGATAGGCGCGACCATCGAAATGCCCTCACTTTACGGCAATTTATCCGCCCTTGATAACCTTAAAGCAACCTCCCACCGCAGAGGAATATCGCCATCAAAACAGCTTGTTGAGCTGATAGCCGAGGTTGGCCTGTCTGACGCCGGAAACATGCCTGCTTCTAAGTATTCGCTTGGTATGCGCCAGAGGCTTGCTTTGGCCCAGGCTCTAATCGGCGAGCCGGAGTTGTTGATATTGGACGAACCCGCAAACGGTCTCGACCCGGCGGGCATACGCTGGTTCAGGGAGTGGGCGGCTGAGGCTCCGGCTTCCAGAAAACTGAGCATTTTATTCTCCAGCCACATACTCAACGAAGTGGCCCAAATTGCTAAAAAGGCGGTACTGCTGAAAGAAGGGAAAGCCAGATTTACAGGGACGCTGGACGAACTTAAAGGGCCGGGTTCCCATCATTTGCGCATAGTGACAGTTGATATTTCAAGCGCCCAGGAGCTTTTGCGCTCCAAGGGCTTCAACGTTGTAATTGAAAAAAACGCGCTGTTACTGGATTGCCTTGCAGGGCAAAGGCAGGAAATCACCCGCGCTCTCTTTGAATCTGGCTTAGACGTGCTTGAATGCGCCAGTCTGGAGCCTACGCTGGAAGACCGCTATCTTGCCATAATGGGGGAGGACGCATGAACAAATTCCTGCACGCAATAAAAGCCGAGTGGATTACGGGACAGCGAACTTTTTTACGCTACAGCCCGTTGCTGTTTGCAATCCTGCCTCTGAGTTTGTCAATACCCGCTGAATTATTTTTAATTAATATGAATCATGCTTCTTTTGTAGAAAATATTGTTTCACAACATATTTCAATTAATATTGGGATTTGGATAGCTATGGTCTTGCCAATTTATTGTATTTTAATATCACTTCGTAATTTTTATCCTGAACACGCTCAAAGTCTTTGGAAACATATAAATGTACAGCCTATTTCAGGTTCTGTTCAAATATTAGCAAAGTATTTTTATAGCTGGTGCTATGTAGCTATTGCAACTATAATGTTTTTTGCGTTAGTTGTGCTTGGTTTATTTATCATTAAATATACTTATCTAAATCTTAATATACAATTTAACAATTCAATTCTTTGGTGGGTTTATTGTAAAACTGGTGTCATCTGCTTAGTTACAGGGGTAAGCATTGTTTCCATATTAAATTTGCTGTCGGCGAGATTCCCTGGTTTTACTATTACTTTTATCATAGGTTTCATGGGCATGTTTATGCCATCGTTTACAATTATACCCACGTTTATTCCTTGGAAAATTGGTGAAGCTTACCATCAATATTATTGGACAAAAAATCGGTCCAATATCATCCCCGAACCATGGTGGATTATTGTTTTATTTGTTTGGATTGCGGCCAGTCTGGCAATACAACTAGCTGTACAAAGAAAAAAACCGCTTCACTAAAAACCAATATGGCACAGGAGCAAAGGGCGCTAATCAGGACATGGGTCGTACAAACTGCGGATACGGCATCGCAAGCGTTCCAAAAGGGAGATCAATACAAAGGTGCTTTTGGCCATGGATGCGCATGGTATGCCGGTCAGAGCAATTTCTACTTCACTATGTCATTCAGCAATTCCTTAACAGCCCTCTCCAACTGTTCATCCACACCCCTGGATAGCCTTGCGGGGTCGTTGGCTACCTTTATGTCCGGCTCAAGCTGGTTGTTTTCACAAAACTTTCCATCAAGCGTGCGCCAGCCGCCCTGGGGGATGCCGAATACCAGCGTGGGGTCAATCTGGGTCTCCCACCAAACGAAGGTTCCCGTTCCCGGGACGGGCATGCCGACGGTCTTTCCAATGCCTTTTATTTTATAGGTCACTGGGAACAGGTGGGCGTCTGAATAATTGCCCTCGCCCATGATGACAATAGAGGGCTTGACCCACTTGTTACCAGGCCCATAGCCGTAGTATTGGCCGCGAGGGATTATATCAACGTATTTTTTGCCGCTCAAAAAATCCGAAAGCGCCTCGTGCAAGTTGCCGCCGCCATTAAACCTGGTGTCAACAACCAGAGCTTCTTTGTCAAGGCTGCGCCCGAGGGCTTCTTCAACAACTACCCTCATACTGGCGTCATTCATGCCCCTCACATGAACGTAGCCCAGGCGGCCATTGGAGAGGCGATTTGTTTCAGCGCGTTCCCTCTCAACCCAGCGGTCGTAAAGGAGGCCCGCCTCCTGGCCCGTCGTTATTGGCTTGACGCTCTCGTCCCAGCGATTATTTACGGCGGCATCCAGAAAACTCAGCAACGTTGGCTTGTCGGCCTTGCGGTTCAACAGCGCGTTGAAGTCATGGTCGCTCTTTATTTCAACGCCGTCAATGGCGACCAGTACGTGTCCGGCCTTTACCTTTGAGGCGGCCTTGTCCAGCGGCCCTTTTTTTATTACTTCCGTAATTTTCAGGCCGCCGGATGGGGCAGGCTCATAAAAAAGACCTAATGATGCCGTTGAATCACTGTTCGGGTCCTGGTAACGGTATCTCGCGCCCGTATGGGAGGCGTTAAGTTCCCCCAGCATTTCGCTTAAGAGTTCAGCGAAGTCGTGGTTGTTGGCTATAGAGGGCAGGAATTTCCGATATTCATCGTGATAGTAATACCAATCAACGCCGTGGAGGTCCTCTACATAGAACTTGAGGCCGATCTGACGCCAGGCGTGTTCAAAAATGTAGGCCCTCTCTTCACCTGGGCGGTGGAGCATTTCCGTATTTACGGGCAGCGGGTCGCGTTTGCCGGTGTCAACGGCTACTTTGGAGAGCCTGCCATCGGCGACTACAAACAGCGTTTTGCCATCGTTTGTAAGTACCATGCCAGCCCAGTTTGCGTCCAGCTTGGCAAGCAATTTTGTCTCTTTTGTGCGCAGGTCTGACGACCACAGGTCATAGCCTTTTTCAAACCTGGCCAGGTAGAACAATTTATCCGCGTCTTTGGAGAGAGTCTGGTCTGACAAGGGCGCCGTGTGGGTTGTGAGGCGCGCCTTTCTGTCCGTCAGGCCCTCCCAGTCAATCCTGATGGGCGCTGCGCCGGGCTTTGCTTCCTTGTCCTTATTGCTTTTAGCGTCCTTGCCGTCTTTGTCGTCCCTGACGTCTTTCTTTTCCTTTTCTTCGGCTTCCTTGAGCAGCGCGAAGTCGTCCTTATTGAGGCGATACCTGTCCCAGGCGTCCTGGGTTAAAAATATGGCGAATACGTCTGACGCAACCGGCCGGTTATTCAAGCCCCGCCCGGCCTCCCTGTCCGTGGCCCAGTAAATAACGCTGCCATCACTCGAAAACTTTGGGTTTGTATGATAAAAGCCGCTATTTGTCAGATTGACCATGGGGCTATTGCCGCTGGCGTCCGCTATGGCTATGTCCTTTGTACCGGCGCCGTACGTGAACAGTATCCACTTGCTGTCGGGCGACCAGGTGAAGCTCTGGTCTCCGTCGGAGTAAGAATAATTTTTGCCCTCCGGCAAAACAGTCCTCGTCTTGCCACTGGCAAGGTTTAAAACCTTAATGGCCGTGCGGTTTTCCAGATACGCCACCTCTTTGCCGTCGGGGGAGAATTCAGGCTGAAACACGTCAAATACGTCCTTTTCGGCTGATAATATGCAGGTCTCCCTGAGCAGCGTTGAGGCGCAGAAATAATTTTCTTCCTTGCGGGTCAGCGCCAGGGTGTACAGGCTCCATTTGCCGTTACGCTCCGCCGCGTACAGCATCGCACGCCCGTCTGGGCTGAAGGACACAGACCTCTCCTGAACAGGCGTATCTGTCACACGCTTTGTCACCGTGCCGTCGGCGTTGCTGGCAAATAGCTCGCCCCGCACAACGAAAGCAACTTCTTTACCGCTGGGGGCGGTGGCAAGCTCGGTTATGCCGCCGTTTATGAGCAATACGCGCTCAACTTGGGGCCTTGTGTCTATCTGGATTTGAACATTGACTTTAGCAGGGCTGGCGTTATCCCGCATCGTGTAAAGATCGCCGTCAAAGGCAAAGCACAGCGCGCCGTCGCTGGCGCGGCTGAGAAAGCGCACGGGGTGCTTATCGAAGCGCGTCAACTGGGTAATGTCCTGGGGCTGGCTCAGGTTGCTCTTAAATACGTTGAATGAGCCGCCCCTTTCGGCCAAAAAGTAATAGTCGTTTCCATTACCAAAAACGGGGTTGCGGTATTCGCTGCTATCGGGAGAGAGTATCCTGAACGAACCCGCGCCAACGTCAAACAGGCAAATATCCCTGGTGACAGACGACGTGTGGTGTTTGCGCCATTGGTCTTCGTAGCCCTTTACGTTGTGAAAAAGTATTTGCGAGCCGCTGGCGTCATAGACGGCGTATTCCATGGTGGCCGTGTGCAGCAGGCTCGCCTGACCACCCGTCACGGGAACCGTATATGTCTGGGCAAAGTTGGATGGAAACTGCAAGTCGCTGGCCGTGCTTATTCTGCTGGACGTAAACAGCACGCGCTTTCCGTCGGGCGTGAAGGCTGAGGGGAAATCCCTTGCCGAGTGAAAGGTCAAACGCCTGGCCTCGCCGCCTTCGGACGGCATGACGTACACGTCAAAATTGCCGTAGCGGTCTGAGGCAAAAGCCAGGGTTTTTCCATCCGGCGACCAGACGGGCCGCGTATTGTATGCCTGTCCCAGGGTCAGCGGCGTCGCTGCGCCGCCCTCGCTTGGCACGCGATAAATATCCCCCTGATAACAAAAGGCAATGGTTTTGCCATCGGGCGAAATAGCCGGATAGCGCAGCCACCTGGGCGCATCGTCTGCATTTGCGACAAGTGAAAAGGCAATTCCTGCCAATAAGGGGATAATGGCTGGTTTGAGCATGGGCAGTCCTTTCTTGGTTTCGTTTGCGACGCTTGCATAACGGCGGATAAACGCAACGCGCGTTGCGTCCCGCAGGCGTCAGCCGAAATAGTTTAACGTTGAATCTGACCCTTGAGCAAACCAGACCCGGATTTTTTTCAATCAAGGTAATTGCAAAACCTCTGGAAACGTTGCAAGCCAGCGTGGCAATCACTGAAAAATGAGGGTCTGTCGCCCGCGTTCCTGGCAAATTCGGAGGTTTTGCAATCCTCAATCAGCTTGAAAACAGCGCTTTTCCTGTATTCAAGCTGATTGATTATCAGTCTATCTATTTGTTAGTCACAAAAATAGACCTTGCGCGGACGAATTGGAGGTTGTATCCCCAGGGGGGGCCGGAAATGACTTTGAATCGCTTGCCATTCTTCCATATCGTCAATTCCCAGACTCTTTCGTAATAGGGGGCGCCGGTATCATAGACTATTCCCCCGCTAACATACACGTCGCCCTTGTACACATGGGCGGAATGGGCCATGGTGTGGGCATATTCCAGATGGGTTTCAAGTTCCTGCCGCACACCGTTTATCCAATACCTTGATTCATAGCGAGTGTCAAACCTTCCCACCCACGCGGCGTATCCCGCCACATGCACGTCATCGCCCACTACGACTATAGAACCAGTACCGGCTATTGATTCAGTGGGGAATCCAACGTCAATTTCGCTCAAGGGCTGCATTACGCCGTCTTTCCAGACGCCGGAGACAGTTCTGTTAGCGGC
Organism: Holophagales bacterium; assembly: GCA_031273105.1. Lineage (GTDB taxonomy): Bacteria > Acidobacteriota > Holophagae > Holophagales > Holophagaceae > WRHW01. The sequence continues at coordinate 6,966 of JAISSN010000094.1, forward strand.
GATGCTGTAATTCAGCGTTACATACACGCTGTTGCCGGAAATATAGACAGAGGTGGCATTAGATGACATTGCCCCGTCTGGATGGATGTCGGTTCGCGCTCCGTTTTGCCAGATTACGGCGCGCTGGACGCCGCCTGTGAAATCAAATCCGGCTACATAGACGGTGCTGCCTGACACAGTGATGTGGTTGGCTTCCGCGTATGAACCCGAATAAGGAAGGAGCGTTGGCACGCCATTCAGCCAGAAATAAGGTCTTGCTGGATTACCGCAGTAGCCTGCCACATATACGTTTTCGCCCGACACAGCGACAGATCTCGCCATTGATACAGGGTTCGCTTCCGGGTTGGCGAGAATTTGATGGTTCGGACTGCCGTCTGTCCATAGAACGGCCTGGTTGTAGTAGGTTTCGTTGGCGTCATTCCAGCCCGCTATATATGATGTGCCTTCATCGTCAACAAAAACGGAAAGGGCGCGGCCAAGGTCAACCACGTTGGGGTCCAGCCATTTGGTTTCATCGTTTTTCGCCCAAAACGGCATATATTGCCAGACGGTTCCCCCAAAAGGCAGTTCTTCATAAGAACCCGCAATATAGAAATTGGTCACTTCGGCCAGCACTTCCACGTCGCAGCTTGCCGTAAAACCGCCATCAACGGTTCTTACTGTGATTTTGGCGCAGCCAAGGGCTTTGGCCGTGCCCAGGCCGGCGCTGTTCACGCTCACTGTGTCAGGGTCACTGCTGGACCATGTTACGGCCTTGTTTTCCGCCAAAGCGGGCGTCACGGTCGCCTTGAACCGCAGATCGCTATTGAGTTCCATTTGTGTAGAAGTCCTATTCAGCGATACGCCGTTCACCGGCGGCGGGGGGAGGACGGTCACGGAGCAGATTCCCCTGGGCGCGTTCTCGCCGAGACCATAAGAGGCGGTGATTGTGGCGCTGCCTGCGGCAAGGGACGTCACTATACCGGTACTACTGACGGTCGCCTTGCTCTCATCGCTGCTGCTCCAGATGATAGGCGTCGGCGGGTTGCTCGGCGGGGCGTTTGGCGGATAAACGTTAGCCATCAGCGGAACAACCATGCTCTTGTAAATCGTCAATGACGACGGCGCCACTGTCACGCCGGTTACGACGATGTTGTTACGCGTCACGGTTACGGCGCAAGTCGCAAATCTGCCATTAGCGGTTGTGGCAGTGATATTGGCCGTGCCGGGGCTTACCGATACCACCGTGCCGTCGCCGTTCCCGGCTACGGAGGCTACGGCGTGGTTGCTGCTCGTCCAGGTCACGGTCTGGTCTGCCGCCGCGGGCGCAGCGGTGGCCGTGAGGCGCTCGTCCCCTCCACCCATGCTTGACGCGGATGTTTTATTCAGCGCCACGCCCGTGGCTGGCGGGACTGTCACGGTGACGGTGCAGTCGGCGTTAAAATTACCGTTTTCCGTGGTAGCGGTGATCCTAACCGAACCAGGAGCAACGCCGTTCACGACGCCGTCTGATACCGAGGCTACGCTGGCGTCGCTGCTTGCCCAGGATACATTTTTATTTTTGGCGTTTGTCGGATAGACATTTGCCGTGAGCCGCTCTGTACTGCCCGCGTTTACTGATATTACGGTCTTATCCAGAGTCAGGCCCGTCACGCTTACGTCGTCTCCGCCACAGGCGTTAAAGGAAAACAGACAAGCCAAAACGGCCGCTATCAAAAAGTAGAGATGTTTCTTCATGGACTAAAAATCCTCCATACTACAGGTTGTTGGTGGGTGACATACACATAACGCGCCGCGCTAATTATTACCGAGGGCGGGTACGGTGAATTTGTACCAGTGACCCGCAGCGCCGCCGGTACCGCCTTGACCGAAGCGGGCATAGTAAATCTTCTCGTAGTCAACGCTCTGGGCGTCAGCCCTGGTTTGGGCGTGCAGGCTCAGTTCGCCGCCGATTGGGCTGGCAACCCTGCCGGGGGCAATGGGATGAGATTTGTACACACCGGTAAACCAGTCTTCAGGGTTTTCCGGCGTCCATAGCTCCGCCGCGTTGGCGGTGACATAAAGGGCGTATTCGCCGAGAGCCTGATCGCCGTCAAAACTAGCTATTTGCGCATAATAATCGCCGTT
>JAISSN010000045.1 GCA_031273105.1 Holophagales bacterium
AGAATATTTATCTGTCCCTGGTCTCTGAGAGCTTCCTCAATGGCTTTTTGAGCTATGCCGACAAGTTCCATGAATATATAGTAGGCTATTTGGAACGCAGGACAAGTTGTTTAGTCAGCGCCATAAGCCAAATGATTTTCGACTTAAATACCCCATAATATTGCGATGACAGCCAATCGCACGCGCCTTTTTCTTGTTGTTTCAGCCTCGGCTCTGTTAGCGGCTGTGTGCGGAATCGTTTTTTTTGTCAGTCACAGAGTTAAAACGGCCATGTCCGCTGACGGCGGCGAAAATATGCCTTTGGGTTTTGTCGCGCTGCCATTTCAGGAATTTCCCGTGGAATGGCTTGGCGGCGGCGAAGTCAGGGCCGTGGCCGTATCCGCAGATTCGCTGTGGACGGCCGGCGCTTTTGGCGTCATGAACGAGAATGGAATTTACAGGGGTCTGCCGTCCATGAGGGTCTCCGCTATGACGCTCTGGCGCGGACGGCCCCTGATAGCCCTAGAAGCCGGGGGATTATTCCTGCTGAATGACCGTCAATGGAATGAACTCAGAACGGGCTTTGGCGCCTTGCAAGCGCGTTGCTTAACTGAAGGGGTTGGCGGCGAGCTGTATATCGGCGCGGCACAGGGCCTTTTCCTCGCCCAGTGGGGCGGCAACACCATAGAGCGCCTGCATAGCGCCCCCGTCCGCTCCATTGCCCTTGGCGACGGTATTATCCTGGCAGGAGGCGAAAAAGGTCTTGTTCGCATTTCAGGCGGGAGGGCCAATTCATTAGCTGCGCCAGACCCCTGGATTGAATGGATAGGGCTCAGGAACAACCGGGTAGTACTGCTGACGGCGCAGGGGTTGGCGACAGGGCCGCTTGACGGTGAAATACGGCCAATGCCCAGGGAAGCCAGCGGCGCCGCCCAGCTTGGCGACGACATTTATTTCGTTGGAGAAAATTCCATTTTTAAAATGGATCGAGGCAATCGCTTTACCCTGGAATACCTTCCCCAAGCACCAAGGCGGATTTTTGTGTCGGGCGAAGTTCTCTTTGCGGACACGGACGCGGGCTTATACAGGAAAGGACCGCAGGGATGGGCGTTGGCCAGGAATCGCGCCGCCTCGCTTCCGCCGGGATCCGCTCACGTAACGGCGCTGGCCCATTATCAAGGCCAGTTGGTTGTCGGCGCTTTTGACGGAGGGGTCGCCATCGGCACATGGAACCAAAAAGGCGCAAACGACTGGCGGGCGCTACCAACAACCGACGCCTGGGGCGTCAACGCCATTTTGCCCTCCGGTGGCGCCCTCACCGTAGCAAGCCTGCGGGGAGCTTCGCGCATGGAAGGCCGGCGCATTAAGCCTCTAGCGCCTGTCGGCGCGGCATTTTCCCTTGCCCAAACGCCACAGGGCATTGCCATTGGATATGGTCATGGCGTCCGCCTGCCGGAGGGACAGTTTTTATCCGCCTTCCACGGCCTGCCCGGAAATCAGGCGCTTGCGCTACTCCAGGACGATTACTTATATGTCGGGACGCCATCCGGTTTGGGGGCAATATCAGGGGCCAGGGTAGCCTGGCGCACTGTTGCCGGCGACGGGCTTCTTCCCCATCCCTGGGTAACCGCGCTGGCAAGCTACAAAAATATCGTTTATATCGGTACATACGGCGGCGGAATAGTTAGCCGCGCTCAGAATGAAGGCCAGATTAAGGGCAGCTTCAGGAGCTTTCCTGAAACGATGGACCTTAAGATAAATGCAGGATGTATTGCTGTCGCCAACGGATCGCTTTTTTTTGGCGCCGAGGGGAAAGGATTGTATCGCCTTAGCGGGGACGCCATGCGATTCGAGCCGGTGGCTTTGCCCCTCCCCTCCAACAGTGTCGCGGCACTGTTGCCTGACGGCGAGTTCCTGCTGGTGGGGACAAATGAAGGTATTGCAAAACTGCCATTGCAGATTCTTAAACCACAGGAAATTTAATTCCATTTCTACTTCAAAATTGCGTCCTGCAATTTTGAAGTAGTTGGCTGCGGCGAGAGCGTGGTCTCGCCTTGCTACGGATACGGCATCGTAAGCGTTCCTTGCCTCTCGAAATGCTACGCATTTCGGCGCGACATCCGTGTCGCGCATTCCAGTTCTAAATAGAAATTACTTTAATTTCTATTTAGAACTGGAATAACACTTGCAAAATAGCCGGCATTATGATACTATATATCTTTACGGCCTGGATAGCTCAGTTGGTAGAGCAATGGACTGAAAATCCATGTGTCGCTGGTTCGATTCCGGCTCCAGGCACCAAAAAAAAAACCGTCATCCCGCTTCTTCTATGGCATGAGGTATCGCGCCCAGCCTTTCTTCGATTTGGGAGCGGGTGACGTGCAGCGTAAGGCACTCTTTGCGCTCCGGGTCGGGCAATTCAAACATTTGGTCAAGGAGAGTCTGCTCCAGCATCGCCCGCAGACCCCTGGCGCCCAGCTTTTTAGCCACGGCCTGGTCCGCGATATATTCCAGAGCGCCGTCTTCAAAGCTGAGCAGGATGTTATCCATTTCAAAGAGACGGACAAACTGTTTGACGACAGCGTTTTTGGGCTGTGTCAGTATGCGCACGAGGGCGTCCCTGTCCAGCGGGTCAAGGGAGGCAAAAACGGGCAAGCGCCCGACCAGTTCCGGTATCAGGCCAAACTTGATGATGTCTTCCGGTTCAACGAGTTTTAAAAATTCACTCTTGTCCGACTTTTGGGAAACCTTTGCCCCAAAGCCCATGGCCTTTGCGCGGACGCGCTGTTTGACGATGTCTTCGATGCCGACAAAAGCGCCGCCGCAGATAAACAGGATGTTTTTTGTGTCCAGGTGGATAAATTCCTGGTGCGGGTGCTTGCGTCCCCCCTGGGGCGGAACGTTGGCGACCGTGCCCTCGACTAACTTGAGCAGCGCCTGTTGCACGCCTTCGCCGGAGACGTCGCGGGTAATGGACGGATTTTCGCTCTTGCGGCCGATTTTGTCTATTTCATCAATGAACACAATTCCGCGCTGGGCGCGCTCAAGGTCGTGGTTGGCGGCCTGAAGCAGCTTGGTGAGAATGTTTTCAACGTCTTCGCCCACGTAGCCGGCCTCCGTGAGCGTGGTTGCATCGGCCAGGGCCAGGGGAACGTCCAGCAAGGCGGCAAGGGTTTGGGCGAGAAGGGTCTTGCCCGTGCCGGTGGGGCCCAGCAATAATATGTTGCTCTTGGAAAGCTCCACTTCGGCGTGGTCCGTAAGGCCGATTTTAGGTTTAAGTATGCGCTTGTAGTGATTATAGACGGCTACGGATAATCGCTTTTTGGCTTCGTCCTGACCTATTACGTAGTCGTCCAGGAACGCCTTGATTTCTTTGGGGCGGTAGAGCCTTGGCTCTTGCCTGGGCGCGTGACCGCTTCGTTTGATCATGCGAACTTGAACGCTGGCCGCTTCAAGACATTCGTCGCAAATGAAGGCGTGGGCGCCCTGTAAAAGGTGCTGAACCTCGTGCGGCCCTTTGCCGCAAAAAGAGCAACTGTGACCGATTTGTTGTTTGTCCATATCACGCGTGCTTTCAAAAGAATTTCTATTGTTGGTGAACCGTTTGAAGCTCCAGTACTTCAAATCGCTTTGCCCCGGCTGGAATCCTTATTCGCACCTCTTCCCCTTCCCCTAACCCTACGAGAGAGGAACCCAAGGGGCTGCTGATACTCAACAACGTGGGGTCGTTGGTTAATTCCTCTGGAAGCACCAACTTGTAGGTGACCTCTTTTTCAGAATCAAGGTCCAGTAATTTTACCCTGGAACCGTACGCTATTTTGTCATCTGGTAGCCTGGATACGTTAAGGCTTGCTATTTCTGTAATCCTTTGCTCCAGCGCCACCAATTTGCCCTGAAACATATCCCGCTTTGCAAGCGCCTGCTCATATTCCGCGTTTTCAGAAAGATCCCCCTGAGACGCCGCTGCGGCTATCTCCTTTGGAATGTCTGTGAGAAGCGCCTGCTTTATCGCTTTGTGCTCGGCTTCTAATTTAGCTAGTACGTGCTTAGGCATTTGTTTTCCTTAAAAAATTGCCGGGCGCGGCCCCGCGTTGGTGATTGGCGATTGGGATTGGGGTTGGGGTTGGGTTTTAAATCTCCTGTGCATCCAAAACCAGGCGTGGGGCAAACGGCGCACTTGACGCTCGAGGGCATTGTTCATGAGTTGAGTCGCCGTCAGAATATCCGCCCGGGCGTCGCCTGTCTGCGGGATTTCCAACGCAGGCTCAACAATTACCATAATCGTGCCGTCAGATTGGGGATAACTGAAAATGGGAATTATTGGCAAGTCAAAACGCAGCGCCAGCGCCGCCGCTGTAGGATAGGTAGAGGCCTGACGCCCTAAAAATTCAGTAAATACGCCAATGGAACGGGCGTCTTGATCCAGGAGGAAGCCTACGCCCATGCCTTCCCGTAAGGCCCTGAGGGTTTCCTTTAACGCGCCGCCCTTGTCTATGCAGAGATTGCCGAATCTGGTCCGCAAGGTACGCAGGCGTTCATTTAGCAATGGGTTTTCCAGTTTTCTGCCTATCACAGCAAGCGGTCTGCCGGAAGCCGAAAGAGCCAGAGCCATTGCCTCCCAGTTGCCGTAGTGGCCGGTAAGCCCTATGAACCCCTTGCCTGAGCGCCTGGCGGCGTCCCAGTGTTCAATTCCATTAAAATGTACGCGGCGCGCCAGTTCATCGGCGTCCATGAAGAGAAGGCGGGGCAGCGTAAAAGAGAGGGCGCCGAAGTGCCTGAAACACGCTTTTGCGGTTTTAACGGCGTTGCGTTTGGAAAAACCCAGATCGGATTTTTGTATATTTTCCAAAACAACGCCCCTGTGCCTCCCGTCAGCCCAATAAGCAACAGCGCCCGCTGCTTCGCCCATGGCCGCCGCCGTATCCCAGGGCAAATACCGCAACGTACCCTCCGCTAGACGATAAAGGGCGTATTCGATGGCGTGTTTCAAAGGTAGTGCCATGATCTGACAGTTTCTAAAGCGGTTAGGAGGCGGGAACGGTTTATTTCGGCCTGAGGGACAGGGCGCGGAGAAACCTGTTGGGTAGGCAGAGCCGGAGCAGTGGGGCGTCCTGATTGACGTTAAACCGCGCCGCAGTAAGGCGCGTCAATAATTACCCTGCGGAGAATTATCAAGTAAAAAAACAGACGCCCCGGAAGGGCCGAGGCGTTGAATTCTATAAATGAATGTTAACATAGCCCGGCCAAAAATTCAAACTTGAAAGCAAAATTAGTATCAGGTTAATATTGTAAATAGCCATGATTTCGTCCTGGCCGGGAGTGTATTCGCATTCCCAGGGCGGGCCACACAGACAAACGGAGCAGACCATGTCAGAACCAAAGCGCGTTCTAATCCTTGGCGCAGCAGGCCGGGACTTCCACAACTTCAACACCTACTACCGCGACAATCCGGCATATAACGTCGTGGCTTTCACGGCTACCCAGATTCCCGACATCGCCGGGCGCAAATATCCGTTTGAACTGGCGGGGAAGCTCTATCCCAGCGGTATCCCCATTTATGAAGAGGCCGAAGTCTCGGACATCATCAAGCGCGAAAAGGTTGACGAGTGCGTTTTTGCCTATTCTGACGTTACCAACGCTTTCGTCATGCACCTGGCAAGCATTTGCATGGTTGCCAACGCGGACTTCAAGCTCATGGGCTGCAACAGCACCATGATCAAGTCAAGCAAGCCCGTCATAGCCATCACAGCCGTTCGCACGGGCTGCGGCAAGAGCCAGACCACCCGCTACATCAGCCGCATACTCAAGGAAATGGGCAAAAAGGTGGTCGCCATCAGACATCCCATGCCCTACGGCGACCTGGCCGCCCAGGCGTGTCAGCGTTTTGAAACTTACGCCGATTTAGACTTGCACAAATGCACCATTGAAGAGCGCGAAGAGTACGAACCCCACATTGACAATGGCTTCATCATTTACTCCGGCGTGGACTACGAAAAAATAATCCG
>JAISSN010000099.1 GCA_031273105.1 Holophagales bacterium
CATCTCTACCTCCTATTCCATCACCATAACACTTACACTATGTTGAATGCAACTTGGTATAACAATATACTTGTAGATGATTTTCGATAACTCAAGTGTAGAAGTCGGGATACATGCGAGATACGACATCTTGGAAAAAAATTCCTTGTTGTTTCATGAGCCAAACTATTGGCTCTAACACTCCCCACGGTTCGTACTTCTGACCAGCGGCTGCCGGATGTCCCATCGCGCTGACGGCGTAATATTGAACTCTGTTGAACTCTGCGTCTATCAGATTCACCGTGTTGCCAAAATCGTGATCTTCCAAAAAGCCTCTGCATATCCCGTTTCTTACGAACTCAAGACTGGTGTTGCCATCGGCGTCAGCATACTTCCGCGCACTGGACTCGAAAACAGCTCTGATTTTTGGTAAACCAATATCTCTCTTGTATAAATCCGCTTTTGTAATGATTACGGCAACCGGGACATCCGACATTTTCATAGAGTGTCTCCCTTTGAGTCCCGCGAACTCATGAACAAAGCCGGATACCGTTTCCGAAACATGTACAGGGTTAGCCGTTGGGTCTATGACAAAGACGATTCCCTCGCAGTATTGAAACTGCTGTTGCTGGATACCTTCTGCCAGTGAGGCGAACGCCTCACCGGCGATATCATAGATGGTCATCTGGACAGGCGTTTTATTACCGTATTTGTGAATCAAACTATACATATTCGCGTTGGTTTCGGTCGTGGCGGAACTATCGCCGTGTTGAAACCAATATTCCAGTTGGGCAAAAGCGTCTTCGGGCGACGCTGTGATTGAAACCCCAGTCATACACTTAACCCGTTCTAAATACTCATGCCAGAATGCCGCAAGAAAAGTCGTCTTGCCGGCGCTGACGCCTCCGACAAGCTGTATTCCGAATTGGCGCGCGTCACTCGCTGCAAGGTCAGTTGCGCAAAAGGGACATGTTGCCTTTAAAAATGATCGCCCGTTGATAAATGTAGTTGGTAATTGCTCTCCGCACACGCATTTTCTATGAAATATGCCATACGGCCCCGGCGTCAGCTTTTTATGTTCCATTCCACAGTTCGGACAGAGGAAAACAGGAACAATGGATATTCTTTTGCAGTTGGCGCACCTGCTTTGAATTGATTTTGCGGCCAATACAAGGCGGTCTGTAACCCACAACAGAGTGAAGAAAACATAAAAGACACACATGCCAACAAAATTGACCGAAAAAAGGATGGTTGAAAATACAGCAATCCAAGCAAAGCCAAGGACAAAGGTACAAAGATATGCTATAAAATAAAATAACCATACCCATATAACCAACCAATTTCCATCCAGCTTGGCACTAACGCCATTCCTCCATTTGGCCAGAGCGTCAACACGCTTTTTTTGTTCTTTAAAAGCATACTTAACAGTGATGCCTATTTGGTGATATCCCGGACCGAAAAAATAACTGCGTCGAACCCCAGATGGCTTATCAGACTTTTTATCTATATATGTCGCGTAAGGGTTTATATGTTCAACGAATGACTTAAAAAAGCTCATTATAGAGACAATAAACGCATATCCAACGCCCATAATTAGTGATACAATTGATAGTATGGCAGCTATCGGGGCAATGACATAAACCACCAAAAGGTAGATAAGGTAGATTACTAATGCAATCAGTATTAGAAAAATTATACCTTCCATTTACTCTTCTCCTCGCGCTGCGGATCACATCCGAGATCATCGGAACACTGCCGTTCTTTTTTTAGATGGTTATCGTTGTCAGAATAGTCCCTGGTGAATACGCCGCCGAAGAGTCTTTTTAAACCAAAGGCAGACCGCGGCTTTCTTAAACAGATTATTTCCTTTGTCTCGTCGGTGATACGCGCGAAATAGTCGAGCGTCTCCCTTGATTTCAGCATATCGTTAAGCTGGTTTAACGCCTTTTTCCCTTTTTTGAGATTGGCGCATTCACCAATGATAGCGGCATCGGTAGCTTGGTTGCGTATCTTTGCGGCAACAGTTATCAAAACATTCCACTCATTGTTCCGCTTGGGAGTTGTTATTTCAAGGATCGCGCCAACTAGTTCCGATATATACTCTGGAACACTGGAAAACAATTGAATAACATAATCCAGTTCCTTTGAAGTCATCTGCGCTTTTAAGAGTTTCTCGGTTAAGACTCGGATATAGTCCTGGTTGGTTTCAACAGGGAAGCCCTGGAGTTTGAGGGCATCATACAGGCTTGTAAAATCAGCTCTCTTGCGGCTATCGCTCAGGACTTCAAGCGCATAAATGTGAGCCGACTTCGGGCATCTCGCTTCTTTGGGCTTTTCCTGCTGGATTGCCAATGCGGCGTTTGCGCTTTTTTTACCCATCACGAGTCTGGCGTCAAGGGCCTCGAATATCTCGGCCAGGAATACTGTTTGCGCAGGCTGAATTTTCTTGATCTGTTTTACAAACTGCTCAATTTCTGCGGGTCTTGTCAAAGCATCTGGGCGGTATTTCAAGACGGATATAAATAAGCGTCCCATATTTTCGGCGCCGAGTTTTTTAAAGAAGGTCAGCATGGATTCACAGGTAGCGATGATTGACTCATCGGTTTCAATAAGCCCTTTGACAAGGAACTCGGTATAGCCCTTGTCCGCTTCTCTCGCAACGGAGAACAGCATATCCTGAGCGGTAATTAGCCTGCTATGGGATAGAGCTTTGAGGATTTTCAGGGCGGATTCCACATCATTTTCACGGTAGCAGAATTTCAACCCATCATCAACAATAGTCTTCATATCCTGCTTGTCTACAGTTCCCATAAAGGTCGCGCATTCGATGTAGATGAGCGCGAAAGTAATGTAATCAGACGGCTTTATCTGGACACGATTATTTTGAAGCGTCTTCGGCGCCACGATATAAATAGCTACACTGGATGCGAATTCGCTCTTTTTAATACTTTCCCAAAAGCCGAAGGTTCCATTGGCGTCCGACTTCCTGAACACTTGCTCCGCAAACGCCTCGCATAGGATTTCGGTTAACCGCTCAGAGGCGGTATGGTCTCCGACTGCCTGAGCTACCGTTTGCAACCATTTGATTATTTGTAACGCGCTGTATATGTTTTCCCGTAAAAAGCGCGCCAGACCGTCTATGACGCGACTATACAAATTCCTCAGACTTGTTGAGCAAGCAAACATCCTGTAATTGCTGAGAACGGCCAGCATTTCCGCCATTCTATAGGCATTCGGCAGCGACGCGGAATTATCCAAAACTGTGTAAATATCATACAAGCGGAAAATTTCAGGAGACGGCGCATTGATGTCTAACATTTGCAGGAAGTCGCGACAGAAAGTTTGATGGGCGTCATCAAAAGCGGTTATGAGCCGATAGTAACGATGCGAAACGTCCGCTTCAAAGGTAGCGTGCTTTTCTTTACCTTCAAGCAGCACAAACGGCGAGTTGGCAAGAGGACGCGCCGCAGCCACGTTTATCCTGTCTCGCTCATCAACGCCGACAATCATGGCGCGGTAGCGCTGTTTCTGGTTCGGGTCTTGAAGGTTGATTTGAGTTTGATACACGCCCAACTGGTTAACCGTGTAGCGGTTGGCTGTGGCGAACTTATCCAGCCGCGTCGCAAAGGGAATGCTAGCGGCAATGCGCGGAGAAAACGCGTGTTCAATCGCGGCAATCCATAACTCAATATTTTCAGACGACACATCGCGGATTACGAGGAATTTTCTGCTTTCTGAGGGCAGCCCATACTGAGCAATCAGAAACGAAACGGCTGCCATCAAGGCATCCCGGCGCCCATCCGAAATGAACGCTGCCAAGTCGTCAATGGTTATTTTCCCCACAGGGTCGCCAATGTCGTTGCGAGAGGGCAGAGCCGTAGGCGCATTTTCATAATAGAACGCCTCGCCGCGCGCCTTCGCGTTCCAAACGGCAACGTCTTTAAATAATTCAAACGGATAAAAGCCTGAATAATCACCAACGAGGATTTGGTTTATGAAGTTGCCAGCACGGTGGGAGTAATCGCCCTTGGCGGTTGGGTCATACGGAATGGGGTGGAAGTTAACCATAAAAGCGTCGCCTTTGTCTGGAACGAAGTACAGATAAGCATCGTCCATAAAGGCAGGGTCATCATAGGACTGCTTTCCTTGGGCGGCATTGAACAAAAACTGCAAGTCCGCGTCATCGCCCTCCATAAGCGATGACGCGCAGGAATATACCTTGAATCCATCGCTGGATATAGGCCTCCCAGATTTCAGTATGTCTATGCCTTGTCGGCAGCGAGTGTAAATCAGCTCGAAATACACGCCTGTTTCTCCTTTCAATCAATGAACTTTGCCTTTTTAAAGAGCCATAGCATCGGGTCTAAAACCCTGTGCGGACGGATGACGTCTGGCAGAGTGTCCGTGTCTTTCGGAGGTTGTCCATAGCTTGAAACGCCAAAGAAATAGAACTCCTTGAAATGTGACTCCAGGGCGGAGATAAACGCGCCCTCTCCGATTTCATATAGCCAATTGCGAATTTCACCGTCAACCTGCGCTATTTCGGTCGAGTTCACTTTTCCATCGCGGATGTTCAGGCTCCTTCCCCTGATAAGAGCTTGCGGCCCGAAGGACTTATGGTTGAGAATCGTGTCGAATTTAGTCAATACGACGGCCACGGGGATGTCCAATATTCTGGTGGATTTTATCCCTCTTGCCGCTTTGATATACGCGGCAACGCTGTTGATAACATCCTCGGCGTTCTTTGTTTCCCCCTCATACCCGCCAAGGGACTTCTTCATGACTTCGGGATCAACAACGCCGCCTTTTCTGATTTTGGACAGGACAAGAGGATCTATGGCAAGGATGATTGCCTTGGACGCGTTGATGTACCTGCATACGGTTGACGAAGGGTCGAGATTGTTCTCGTGATCTTCACCGGCGCCGTCAAATATCGTAAACGTATATGTAGGCACGTTGTTGCCGCGTTTCTTTTGCAGGTTTTTGACATACCAAATCTGAGGCATATTTTCCCCGGACTGAGTACTTTCTGGACGGGTATGCTTTTCGTATATCAATCTGTAGTTGTCGTTCTGCCGATCGCGGGTTTCCTTTGTCTGAGAGCCTAAAGCAATCCTAAGCCCAGAGGACTTTTCCAATTCATGGAGCATGACGGTTATATAATTCGTCTTGCCGGAGTTTGATACGCCGACAATGCTGAAAGGCAGGTTTGGCGTTTCAAGAGCCATTTTCGGGATAACCTGTCCACAGCTTGGACACTTGCGCAGAGTAGCCAAGCCGCCGCAACTTGTATTTATGCATTTGACAGGCTCGCTTTCAAAAAATTTCGGAGTAGTCGCTTCCCCGCAATCGGGGCAGACGTAAAACACTTTGCTTTTGTTGTAATCACGAATACAAAACGGGCATGTAAACTTTGACATATTTCTAACCTATACCTTTCCTTCAAATCCTGTTGCCCAACGAAGAGTAAAATTTTCGCCGTCAACGGGCGCAACTTCAAATAAAAAAAGTTTAGCGTTTTTCAATTGCTTATCAGTTTTTAGGTCATAGCTGTTCTGATACGCTCTTTGGGGCGGTTTCAGGGTGCTTTCTGGAACCGTCAGAAGTCGCGCCGCTTTGGGATCGCTGTATGAAAGCAGATGCTGGCTATCCCCACACGCGCATAGCGCCAATTCAGGTATTCTCGCCATTGACTGGTTGCCGGAAACTTCAATTGATAGCGTTAAGCCGCCAAAAAAGCTCTTGCTGACTTTCCAAAACAAGTGCGCTTTTAAGGGACGGTCAAAGCGGCACGGCTTGGGGGGTGATATTATTTCTTTGCCGCCCATATTATAAACAGTGAAGAGTGAAACATAATAAGAGCTTTCTTCGCGGGTGGCTTCTGTATGCAGTATCTCTCCGTTTTTTTGGTAGGTTGCAAGTCCAATCCTATGAATATCATCCGCTTTGCCAATCTCACCTATAGTCGGCCATCGGTTTTGGGAGGCGCCAGTCCTGACTGCATAGTAAAAGCCAACAACTTCTGGCGAAATAAAGCCGCCAATCTTAAGACGCAGTTCTATTCTGCATGCGATTTCCTGCAAACCGCCGATGGAATCCTCATGAAAACTCGAAGCCGCTTTGTCTATAAAACACGGCGAATATGTGTTAATCTGAAGACTGTTGTCGCTTCGCAACCAGTTACCGCCCGAATATGCCAGGACGGCTATCGTGTGGAAGCCATCCGCAGGTAATTCCAAGTCACAACTGCCATCATCAGACTTCAATCCGCGCGCCGTGTTTTCGTCAACCAATACCCTCAAGTCTGTACCGCGCCTATCAATGCTCCAAGAAACCCTATAAATATTTTCCTTGAGTCGTTCTGCGGATATCGTAAAAGAATCAATTTTGAGCGCAGGGGTAAAGCTAAACTCTATCCCATCGCTAGCAGGCATATTAGCGTAATTAGCGAATATTCTATAAGAATAAGTAGTCCCAAATTGAACATCCTTATCTTCAAAACTGACTTGGGCGTTGTTGGTCAGTACGGTTTCTTTACCGTTATGCGTCCGGCGAATAGCAACGCCCGTGCAGTTTTTCGGTTTGTTCCAGGTGAGACGAACGGTCGCATCCGTTTGCTCGGCGTGGACATCAGTGACATCAGCAAGAAGAACGATGGTCTTCCCAGCAGCGGAGGAAAATACGCCAGACCTTGTCGCAAAGACGGCGTAGCTGTAAAATTGCCCCGGTAATATAGATTTGTCCTGATAGGATGTCTCTTTGACATCGTCAATCAATACTTCGCCATCCTTTTCGTTGGCAGGCGTTTTTTCGCCTTTCTTGCGGACGAGCCTATAACTTATTCCCTGCTCAGACGAGCGTGACCAGCTTATATTTGCGTGCCAGACTGAGCCATCAATGATGATGGCAAAACCCTTGCATATCTCTGGCGGCGTATCCTGTAAATAGTTGATCGCAGGCTTGAAATCAACACAGTCGCGCAGGATTGCCAGACACTCATCAGCTTGCCTTGAGGGTGAAAGTTTCTTCGCGTTGGCAAACGTCGCGCGCGATTGAGAGAGGGCGGCATTAATCTGCGTTTCATAAGCGGACACATTTAGCCCAGGAAACTTTCCGATCATGTCCGCTATTAACCCGGACGCTCTCTCAAACTTCTTGTCTGCTATCAATTTACGCAAATCATTGATTGGTTTCTCATACTTCTTTTCTTCCGCCATGATGCGTGCAGCCAATTCGTCAGTTCTGGATTTCTCGCCGGGGTCAGCGGACTGCGCGTGGAATAAAAAATCGCGCGCCGACTCAAAATCGCTCTTGCGGAGCGCCTGTTCTGCCGCCGCAAAGTGTTTTGCGAACATGACGGCACTCGTCGCAAATACAAATCCACACTCTGGGCATCTGTCGAGGGACGCAAGCACGTTCTTGCGACATTTATTGCATTGTTTATAAAGCGGCTTCCCGCAGTAAGAACACTTGTTGGCTTTCTGCGCTTCGGTTAAATCGGCAAACTCGACCAGGTTTTGGCAATGATGGCACTTGACGCGGAATACCGCTTTATCTGGCGTATAAGGCTCGTCCTTTAATCCGGCTTCCTTGTTATAAATCGCCAGAGCTACGTCATAATCGTCAAAAACATTGGAGATTTGCTTAATGCACTCCTCAGCAAAGCCTGCGTCCAACAAATGAGATTTTGAAATTTCCTTCATTGATGAAAATAGTTTAGTAAGAGCAGGCGTTTTATATTTTAAATAGGCTTCATATTTTTGCCGATTGTCTTCGGAGTTGAAAACATAAGATTTGCCGGAAGTAACCAAAGAAGCGTATAACTTTCCAAGAGGGTCATTCCGTGTGGCGAACTCCTTGGCAAAGCCATCCAGCAACGCCGCCAATTCGGGAGTTGGCTTGCTGCGATATTCGGCCGCGTTTTCCGGTTTGTCAACCAGATATGCCGCAAAATCATACAAATCTTTTACCAGAGTTCTGCCGGAGCGCTTAGGGTCCTGGTCTTTAGTTTTTTGTAGCCTCTCAATATCCGAATATATTTTATCCGCGTGAGTCGGAAACTCTGGAAAAGCCATTAGCGGGTTAATCTCGGAAATCGTGAAGCCAGATGCGACAAAAACTTCTCTGACATGCTCTTTGGACAGCTTCGTTTTCTTACTATGATTACTAATCGTTCCATTGGTAATTACACGAATGCCGGACTGCTTAAGCACAAAAGCAATCGCATTAAGATTTTTGATTTCCTGTTTTGTTTTCGCTTCCGCCAACCTTTCATATGCGGACGTCAGTTTTTTGTCATTGCTAAAGATAGCGGCGGAAGTGGTCTCCAAAAAGGAGAGCTTTGCGTTAATGTCATCACGCTCTGATTGTTCCGTAACGGTACCAAGATACCCATTAAGTTCTTTTTTCTTTTTGTCAACTGCGGCAGACACCTTCTTTGCCGCCTTTTCGGGCGGGTCAAAAGGTAGACCTGCTAACTCGAATAAATCAAAATCAACCAAAAATATCCCCCCTTCTCAGTCATCCCACGTGTCGGCATCAGACGCCGTGTTGTCGTATCCGCTTCTCGCAGTACCGCCGCCCAAACTCTGCGCTATGGTTCCAAAAGCGCTTGTCAATTGTGATTGCGATACGAGCAGCGCATTTGCGTCTTCGGAGGATATATCTTTGAGAAACTTTTCATCGGCGCTGCCAAAACCAATGGCTGCGGTTTCTATCCCTGCGGCGTTGCACTGTTTAGCGGCGGCAACTGCGGCATCTTGATAGCTCCAAACGCCGTCCGCTAAGATGATTGAGAAAAGCCGCCCTTCTTTGCTTTCGAGCATACTTTTTATAATGGCAAACGGATGCGCATCGTTGCCATATCCCGTTTGACCACAGGTGATTGACTGGATGGCGCGAATACACGCGTTTTCGTTATCAGTCAGCTTTGTCACTATAGCGGTACTGTCGGAAACCGCAAGAACACCAACTTGCGTATGTGAGAAGTCCATCTGACGAATGAAGTTGCACATGGCGGCCTTAGCATCACTCAGCGGCGCTCCAGACATACTGCCTGAAACGTCCACGGCCATGACGACATTCAACAATTCCAGTCGCTGGAATTCAGCAGGGTCAATAGGAAGCGCGTACTTTGACATATCATCTGGCACGAATTCTTTTCGGATAGGCAAATCAATGCGGTCGTCCTCTTGCCTTGCCTGAACGTGTATAATGCCGTTATTGTCGTAGCTGTACTGCACCTTAATGGTCGTTTTGCCTTTCTGTTCTTTTATGTGCCTAATGCCCGACGCTACATATTTATATGGAATAATATTGTCGAGCGGATTCTCCTTATCTCCTTGCAGCACATAAATCTCCATCTCATCTACGCAATTGGCGGAGGTGTAAAACGCAAACGCCTTGGCGACGCGAACGGGGCGGGGATGATTGGCGGGGATAATAATATCATTGATATACTTTGTGGTATCTGCGCTTACGGCAATGATACCCATAGCGTGCGCGGTAGTTTCCCTTAACGTAAGCAAACCGAGGCTTGAGAGCTTTTGCGAAGGTTTAACGCTCAGATGTAAACTTAAACCTGAATCACTGCGGTCAGTAACCTTTTTGCCATCGTTCATTACCTGCATTGAAAGCGCGGCGTAGGACTCATTCTCTTTGGTTGACTGTATTGCGGCGCCTAAAGCGACCGCTTCATCGGGGTTTACATGAGTAATTGGCTTTTTGCCAAACATACGGAAAATATATTGGGATATCTGCGGCATTCGTGTTGAGCCGCCGACCAACAAGACATCGGTCACATCGCGGGCGCTAAATCCTGCTTCGGTGAGTACCGCTTGGCAGAGCGCCCCTGTTCTGTCAAGCAAATCCGCTGTGCTTTCTTCAAACTCAGTTCGCGTGATGACAACTGTAGCAGAGCCAAAATCAGGGATTGACGCGGTAGCATTTGCCGATTGCATGGCGGATAACTGCTTTTTTACTCCCTCTGTCATTCCCCTGATCATCGTTTTTGTCGCAGCGTCCGAGTGTATGTCCGCACCTGTCTCTTCCGCGAACTTGTCCAGAAGCAGGAGCTCGATTCGGTTATCCCAATCACGCCCTCCAAGCAAGCGGTCGCCACGGGTGGCGATTGTTGACAGATTCCCGTTACATCCCATCCGGGTCAACGTCACATCAAATGTACCACCGCCGAGGTCATAGACAAGAATGTTTGCGTTCTCCCGCCAATTATTAAGACCGTATGCCATTGCGGCGGCGTTTGGTTCGTCAATTATCTTTTTGACTTTTATCCCAGCCGCAGTGGCTGCGCGGACGGTTGCTTCCCGCTCTGTTGAGTAGAAATAGGCTGGGACGGTAATGACCGCTTCTTTAATTGTGTCGCCAAGTTCAGCTTCCGCTTCTTCTTTCAAATGGCGGAGCAACAATGCGGATAATTCTTCAGCGGTAAATGGTTTTCCATCTATAACGCAGTAGGTCTCTGTTTTGCCCATTCCTCGTTTGAAGGTTGCGGCACAACCAGGTTCGCCCGCGTTAAAAGCGCTTTCCGCTTCGGCGCCAAAGATAGGCTGTCCGTTAACAAACTGAATGACTGACGGGGTTATTTTATTGCCTTCGCGGTTTGGGACGATTTTCGGCAGTTTGGATTGCGGGTCTATGTACGCAACCGCAGAAAAAGTTGTACCTAAATCAATACCGACAGAAACGACCAAAAGTCATCACCTCTAACTAAATTTGTCCTCTGGTGCGGACAGAAGCAAAACGCTCCCTTGCCTCGTTCAGTTCTTCCCGCGTCTTTGTATTCTCGGTAGTGATGACCG
Organism: Holophagales bacterium; assembly: GCA_031273105.1. GTDB lineage: Bacteria > Acidobacteriota > Holophagae > Holophagales > Holophagaceae > WRHW01. The sequence continues at coordinate 10,797 of JAISSN010000099.1, forward strand.
TTTCTGCTGACTCGTTAGTTTCGAGATTGGTTGCGCGGACTTCTAGACCTATTGTGCTTGAGCGGAAGAACACTTCGATAGGAGAGCCTTTAGGAGTATTCGGGGGCAACTTCAGACGGACATCGCCGATTTTCTTAACCTTCAAAGATGGATCAGTGTACTGCTCGTTCCCGTTTTTATCCAATGAAGGTGTAACATAGTTGTTTGCTTTGTCTCTTGAAACATTTTCAAAGACAACAACTTTGATTTCCGCTTGATTTGCGTTTTGAGTGCCATATGTAGCTGTCGCTTCCGCAGGCATTTCATCGCCGATAAAGAGCAGATTGTCGATCATGTATTGATTATCGTCAACAAAGACGGCTGGCCCCAATGAGCGGGTGAGTTTATCATTTACGGCGCTTACCTGCTGGGGGACATTAATCATGAGTCCCGCCGCCTCTTCTTCGGTAATTGGCGGCAGAGTTACGCCGCTTTCGCCTTGGGTTGAGGCAAAATCTACTTCTTGCCCATCACGACGCTTGGCGACGCGTTCATTCCACACATTTGCCGCCGCAAGGGCAGCGCCCTTTGCAACCGCTAAGTCGGGTTGCTCGACGAGAACTTTGCGAAACAATCCCTCGACAGCCGCCTTAATCATAGGCATCCTGGTTGATCCGCCAACAAGAAGCACAACATCCACGTCATCCGCAGAATGTTTCGCTTCTTTCAGTAGTTGACGGACAAAGTCCATGGTCTGCTCCACCAGATCCTGTGTCTGCTCTTCAAACTTCTCACGAGTAACCTCAAGGCGGGTAGCGTCGCCAGCGTAGCTGATGGTGAAGCTCTTACTCGGCATACTGGAGATGGACTTCTTGACGTCCTCGACTTGAGAACGAATCTTTTGCCGGAGCTCGGCGTCCATCTCGTCCTTTGTCACTCCATTTTCGTCATAATAAAGCTTGCAAATGTAATCATAAAGACGGGCATCCCAATCGATACCGCCCAAACGATCATTGCCGTTGGTCTCAATGACGTCAATGGAAGCCTTTCCGCTGTCGTCCACGCTGAAATCAAAAAGGGTGATGTCGAATGTACCCCCGCCCAAATCATAGACCATAATCTTGCGGCTCTCGCGGAACTCGCGCAAGCAATAGTTCAATGCGGCGGCAGTCGGCTCATTAACGATGTTTAAGACGTTCAGTCCGGCAATGATTCCAGCCTGTTTTGTCGCGGCGCGTTCTTCGTTGCCGAAGTATGCCGGGCAGGTGATGACAACATCGTTTACATCGTGGCCCTGCTCCTCGGCGTATTCTTTCATGCGCTTCAGAATAAGGGCGGAGATAGAGATAGGGTCATATTTTACGCCATCAAAATCCCATGTCTGCGCGTTAGGTTTACCGATTTCTCTTTTGACAAACTGAACCACCCTGTCTGGTTCGACTTCCGCTTGATTTTTCGCCTCTTTTCCAACCACAGGGTCTCCCCCGCTAGGAAAATAGACAGCGGATGCGAGAAGCTGAACAGAATCGGCGTAGTTTTCAATAACCTCCGGCGTTCCGTTTTCGTCCAGGGTTGCGATGACAGAATAGGTCGTGCCTAAATCTATACCATAAACCTTTGCCATAACGGTTTCCTCCTTAGTCTTTTGCAGGGTTATTGGCGGCTGTGTCGGCGAAGAGATATATATCAACACGCTCCTTTATCAGCGAACGGTTCTCAATGTAAAATCCAGTACTGCGGCTTTGAATGACCGTGTCATGCAGAGCGGGGTCGTTGGTCGGAACACGTTCGATGACCTGGCAATGCCGTGTGTTTCGCTTGACGCCAGGATCACTCTTCTGCTTAAGCACATTATTTTCTTCAAGAAGCTGAAGAATATCCATGAACATATAGCGAATCCGCTTCTTTAGCTTGTCGTCGGGCATCTCATCTGTCTCGTCAATGACAGGCTCATACTCGCTATACAACTTAGCAACCCCGCCAAGTATGCCGTCGAACGCGCGTCCTTTTTCCATTTCCCGATACCGCTCCAACTCATCCTGCATGGATTTTAAGCGGTTGGCGAACTCGGTATGATAAAGTTTGTGCATCTCGCGGACTGTGTCGGCAGTTTTCCCCGATGACTCGGCAATGGCCTTAATGTTTTGCTCAAGCCGTTCAACGCCCGCTTTTATGACCTGCAACTCGTTTTGGCCTTCAACCGCAGGGGCTAAATCCAGCGGTTTATCCTGGTTTGCGGATGGGTTAGCCGGATTGCCGATTGCGTCACGCACAGGAACCGTTGGCTTATAGCCAACCGGGGGCGCATATTCATCGCTTGATTCCTTGATTCTGCCGGAATTTGTTTCAGGGGGCGCCAAGTCAAATTCTGCCGGTTCCTCAGCGCCAGAAAGGGCGTCTGATTCTCCCCCCGATGCCGGATACTTTAACGACCTCGTTTTGGGTTCATACATTGAGTCATGTCTCCTTATTTAAACGAGCCGCTTGCAGAACCTCTGGAATTTTGTGAGATGACGCATTCCAAAGATTACATTATCCCACAGAAAGCGCATATATTACATGGTGCCATACCATTTCCCATCGCCAATGCGAGTTTCTGTTCAAAGAAAGCATTGAATTGCAAGGAAACAGATTGTTGTTTTCTAACATTGAAAATAGGAAATGGTGTCAGAGTCCATATCCGTACCCGCTCCCCGACTTGCATTGGCTCGCGTAACCCGAAAATTGGCTTGCCTGAAGGGGTTCAACCTTCTCAATGTTGAACCCCTCTGGGCAAGCCCCTCCCCTTCCACAGATAATAAACAGCCGGATATATCAGCAGCTCCAGTATAAAACTGGTCGTCAGGCCGCCTACCATTGGGGCGGCTATTCGCTTCATCAGATCCGCCCCGCTGCCAAGACTCCACAGTATAGGCAGCAAGCCTACTATACCGCTCAGGACTGTCATCGCCTTGGGGCGCACGCGCTTTACCGCGCCATGCACCACGGCTTCTTTTAATTCTTCTCTTGTATTCAGTTGATTTTTGGCACTGGCTTCTTCATAGCTCAAGTCCAGGAATAACAGCATGAACACGCCGGTTTCGGCGTCCAGACCCATCAGGGCTATGAGGCCAACCCAGACGGCTATGCTTAAATTGTAGTCCAGCAGCCACAGTAGCCAGAATGCCCCAATGGCGCTGAAAGGTACAGCCAGCATTACAATCCATGTCTTTACCGCGCTCCTGGTATTTGCGTATATCAGGCCAAAAATGAGTATCAGCGTTATGGGAAGTATTATTTTGAGCCTGTCCTTCACGCGAATCATGTTTTCAAACTGGCCCGACCAGGTAAGGCTATAGCCCGTCGGCAACTGTAATTCGGCGTCGGCCAGAGCCTTTGCGTTCTTTACGTAAGTGCCGACGTCAACCCTGGAAGTGTCAAAGTCCAGAAGAACGTAGCCGTTTAACATGCCATTCTCGTTGCGTATCATGGCCGGGCCTTCGCTCATCTTTATGTCGGCTATATCGCTGATGGCTATGCGCGTTCCGTTGTGCAGCGACACGTTGAGGCGAGCCAGAGCGTCGGGGTTTTCCCTGTAATCCCTGGCATAGCGTACATTCACCGGGTAGCGGGCGCGTCCGTCAAACACGACGGTCTGGTTGTCGCCGCCTATGGCGCGCATGACCAGCATGTTGGCGTCCTCGACGCTCAGGCCGTAGCGGGCCAGTTTGTCTCGTTTGAGTTCAAAGTCCAAAAAGTAGCCCAATGCCAAGCGCTCGGCGAATACGCTTCTGGTGCCTGGCGTTTTGGAGAGTATGCCCTCGGCCTCAACTGCTATTTCATCTATGACCGCCAAATCCGGCCCGTTGACCTTGAGGCCAACGGGTGTGCGTATTCCGGTGCTTAACATATCTATGCGGGCCTTGATGGGCATAGTCCAGGCGTTTGGAATGGCCGGCAGTCTAACTGTAGAATCCAATTCGCGGATAATGTCGTCGAATGTAATCTTGTCCCTCCAGAAGGGGCGAAGCATGGCCTTTAGCCACTCCGGCGCCCAACCCGAGTACCATCTGGCGTGTTCCCGCCATTCCGATTCGGGCTTTAGCTCTATCAGCGTTTCCATCATGGATAGCGGCGCGGGGTCTGTGGCTGTATCGGCGCGGCCCGCCTTTCCGAACACCAGCTTGACTTCGGGAACCTGACCGATAAGACGATCCTGAACTTGCAATATCCGCATGGCTTCGGTCTGGTTCAGGCCAGGCAGCGTGCTTGGCATGTACAGTATCGCGCCCTCGTTGAGGGGCGGCATAAATTCACTGCCCAACTTAAAAAAGACGGGCGCAGTAAGGGCCACCAACACAATGGATGCGGCGATGGACATTTTTGCGTGGCGCAGTATGAACCTGCATGGTCTTTCATATATGCGGTACATAAGGCGGCTGACAGGGTGTTTTTCTTCGGGGTGGTATTTGCCAACGGCTATGCTCGACGTCGCCCTGGAGAGCCACGCCGGGCGAAAATGAAAGGGATCCGGCCTTGCGAACATCATGCGTATGGCTGGATCAAGCGTGATAGCCAGCAGGGCGGCTATGGCCATGGCTAGGTTTTTTGAATAAGCCAGGGGCTTAAAGAGCCGCCCCTCCTGATCAACCAGAGTAAAAATCGGTATAAAGCTGACAGCCACCACCAACAGGCTGTAAAACACTGCCGGTCCTACTTCCAGCAGGGCGGACAGGCGCACTTCGTGAAAAGCGCCTGGCCTGCCCGATGAATTCCATATTTCAATTTTCTTGTAGGCGTTTTCCACCTCCACTATAGCCCCGTCAACCAGGACGCCTATGGAAATGGCTATGCCCGCAAGGCTCATCAGGTTGGCGTTCTGCCCGATTAATAACAGAGGAATAAAGGCCAGTGCCACAGAAACGGGTATGGTGATTATGGGGACTATGGCGCTTGGGAAGTGCCACAGAAAAACCAATATGACCAGCGAGACGATGATCATTTCTTCTATCAGCTTATTTGTGACGGTGCTTATGGAAGATTTAATGAGATCGCTCCTGTCATAAACCGTGACTATCTCTACGCCATCGGGGAGACTCTTTTTCAGTTCCTCCAGACGTTCCTTTACGGCGGATATAACATTCAGCGCGTTTTCCCGCTGGCGCATGACCACGATGCCCGAAACCGCGTCGCCGATGCCGTCCAGGTCTGTCAGGCCCCGCCTCATTTCGGGGCCGAGGTTTACGGTAGCCACGTCGCCAATGCGTATTGGCGTGCCGTTTTCGGTTTTCAGAAAGGCGCTGGCAAAATCCTCAGGGGTTTTTGCGTACCCGCGCCCCCGCACCATGTACTCGCGCCCGGCGTATTCTATGAGACGCCCGCCGGCTTCGTTATTGGCAGCTTTTACCGCATCTACAACTTCATGAATATTGACGCCGTGATTGGCCATTTTGTTAGGGTCAACGCTTATCTGGAATTGCCTCACCTGACCGCCGACGCTGGCTACCTCCGCGACGCCCGACACGCTCTGGATGGCGTACTTCATAAACCAGTCATGAAGAGACCGGAGTTCGTCCGAGCTGTGCTTACCAGTTCTATCCACGAGGGCGTACTGGAAAATCCAGCCAACGCTGGTGGCGTCAGGCCCTAATTCAACCACCGCGTCCTGGGGCAAGTTGGACGTAATCTTGCTCAAATACTCCAGCACACGGCTCCTGGCCCAGTAGAGGTCGGTATCGTCTTCAAAGATCACATAGACGTAGCTAAATCCAAAGTCCGTGATTCCCCTGACTGCCTTGACCTTTGGCGCGCCAAGCAAGCTGGCGACGATTGGGTATGTCACCTGGTCTTCAACGATGTCGGGGCTTCTGTCCCATTTTGTATAGACGATTACCTGAGTGTCAGAGAGGTCTGGCAGGGCGTCCAGGGGTATATTCCTCATGCTCCATACGCTGACGGCCAATAGCAGGATCGTCGCGGCGACGACGAGAAAGCGGTTTTCGGCGCTGAATTTAATGATTCGGGCTAAAAATCCATTGGAGTTGGATGGGCCGTGCATATCGCGCATTGCTTAATCCTCCCCGCCTTCATGTTTTTCAGCCAATTTCCGGCTCAATTCAGCCAGCGCCGCCTGCAGGCGCGACTCCGAATCCACCAGGAAGGCCGCCCTCGTCACAACGGCCTCGCCCTTCTCTAAACCGTCCAGCACCTCAATCCTGCCCCCGCCGCTACGCCCTGTTTCTATCTCACGAGGTTCAAAGTGTCCCATTGTGACATCAACAAAGACGATTTTTCTGTGGCCTGAGTCAAGGACGGCGTCTATGGGAATGGTTAAAACAGGGCGATCTTCCATTTCAAAGACGACCTCGCCCAGCATCTCAGGGCGCAATAGCCCGGACGGATTGGCAAATTCCAGCCTTGCCTTGAGCGTGCGGGTTTTAGGATCCACCGTTGGATCCATAAATACCACCCGGCCCTTGAGTTTATTCCTGCTGCCCAGCGCCGGGATTTCCAGTGTGGCCGAACTGCCTACCTTGACCTGGGCGACGTCCTGCTTGTAAAGGTCGGCCAATACCCACACCACGCTTATATCGGCAATTTCCAGGACAACATCGGACGAGCCTGTGAATCCGCCCTGAATGACGTTTCGGGCCGTTATGACGCCGCTCTCGGGCGCGAATACCTGCAGGCGGCGCACAGGCTCCTGGCCTTCTTCAAGAGTTTTGATCAGCGTTGGCGGCGCGTCCAGATATTCCAGTCTCCGCTTCGCGGCCTGTACCAATTCGTTCCAGCGGGCGGGGTCTGAGGCTGCCTTTTGGGCGCTCACGGCGACGGAGTACTCCCTTTGGGCCGTCAGAAATTCGGGGCTGTACAGTTCCAATAGTAATTCGCCCTTCTTGACGGGCTTGCCTACAAAATCGGCATAGAGTTTTTCCACGTAGCCAGAAGTCTTAACCGTCACCTGGTATAGCCTGTTTTCAGCCGTGACTACCCGGGCAGGGGAGTGTATTTCGCCCCCCAGGCTTGATTCTTCGGCTATGGCTGTTCTAAGGCCGATTAGCTGCTGGCGTTGGGTATCTATCTGGACTGTCACCAGACCTTCGGGGCCTGGACTCATCAGCGACTGGTTTCCCTCCATGATGACCAAGTCCATGCCGCAAATCGGGCATCCGCCAAAGTGTTCCTGAATAATCTGGGGGTGCATCGGGCACTGATACATTTTTTGGCCTGTCTCGCCGGACGCCGCCATAGCCGCCTGTTTTGGTCTAATCAACCAGACCGTGCCCATCCCGAGTAATATTCCAAGTATTATTCCCGGCACAAGGCCGAGACGGCGATTGTTTTGCTTAGAGCGTAGCTGTTCGGACATTTGTTACCTCATTTCGTTTCTAAATCAAAAATTCACTACATCATTGGAGCAGCGGCGTCCATTGACCCGCGCTTTTGAGAAGTTGTGTCCGCTGACCCGCGGTTTGGGGAAACGACATTCGTTGCGTTCATTGACATCCGGCTTGAAGAAGCTGTGTTCATTGGCCCGAAATTTAGAGAAATAGTATCCAGCGAAGCGCGATGCTGAAGTATCGCGTAGCCGTGAATCTGCGCTATCGCTTCCAGATGGCGCTCCTGGTCTTCAAGCAGGGCGCGCAGGGCTTCCACCATAGACATAAATGACGCGCCGCCGTTCTGGAACCTGGCTGTTAATATATCCAGCGCCGCCGTTCCTTGTGGGATTAGCTCTGTTTCATACAATCTGGCCGTAGTATCGGCTAATTTCCAGGCCCGGGCGCGCTCGCGCGCCCGGGTGGTAAGAGCTAGAGCCAGGCTGTTTTGGGAAAGTTCGCTGGAATTACGCTCTATTTGCGCCATTGCTATCGCCTTGCTCTGCTTGCGCTTGCTCCAGATCGGCAGTGACACGCCCACGTCAATCATCCAGGCCGTTGGCATTGAGCCGCTTCTGGTTATGCCCAGCCCTGTGTGAAAATCAGGAAATCGCTCTATTTTTGCCAGGCGCAGCGCAGCGTCCGCACTCTGTACGTCGGCCTGGGCGCTAAGCCATTGCGGGCTGCGTTTTTTGAGGTCGTCCAGCAATGCGCTTTCATCCGGCGGCTCAGGCAGAGCCATGTTCAATAAATTGGCCACTAATTCAATGGGGGTGGATGTGTCCCTGGCGACCAACTGGTTCAGAAGGTCGCACTGGTCTTGGGCCTGGTTGTCAAGCTCCATCAACCTCAGCTTGAGCCGAGCCTGTTCCTGCATGGACTGGATAGCGTCTAAGGCGCTGCTCTCGCCCTGATCCATTCTGGCCTTAATCAGTTTTTCCGTCATAGCCCAGTAATTTAACTGCGACGCGAGTAGTTCACTGCGCGCCTGAATGACCAGCAGTTCAAGGACTGCCGTCATCACGTCGGCTTCCAGTGCCAGGGTTGTTTCATGTATCCCGATTTCACTGCGCTTGACGCCCTGGTGGGCCACATTCTCTCTGGCAGCCCGTTTCCCAGGCCAGAGGACGCCCTGAGACAAGGACATAGAGTACTCGGTCATCCCAGGCAACGCGGCTGACAGATCTGACAGATGGGAATCACCCGCGCCCATGATCGTCACGTGCCTCTCCGGACTTCGCCCCAGGCCAAAGGAAACCTGGGGATCGGGCAACGCCCCTGCAGTGCCCATGCGAGTCTGCTCGACCCGGGACATTGAGTGCGCCAGGGCGAAATCGGGATTATTCGCCTTTGCGAGGGCTATCAATTCCCGCACGGCGGGAAGCGCCGCTATGGGGGGTTTAGGCTCATAGCCCGGCGACCGGGCAAATAAAAGTACCTGGGAAAGACCCAGCGCCACTAATCTTAAATGTCTGTACACGCGTTCACCTCTGAAAAATTGGCATTTGTCTTGTGGGGCAGAGCGGCTTTTCCGGCTCAGGCAATGAAACTAAAATGCTGCTCAACAAGACAAATGTATATCCGGGCTTTCGACACAACTTTCAAAATCAAGATTGCGGAATGCAATTTTAATTTTGAAACAGCGCTAAATTCTCAGTGTCGAAAGAGCCGCTAAACGCGTGTTGGTTTTAATAAAAGAACTTTGCCTGGGCGGGCCGCGCAGCACGTCAAGCCGCACGGCAAATTGGGTTTGGAGCGCCGAATAATCAAAGCCATAAAGAGATACAAACGCCTTGCCAGCGCCCTGCGCCATAGTTGTATTTGTCTTTTGTTCCAACTGATTTTCCGCCGCAGGCGCTACAGCGGGTGAATTTAGCGGCTCATGGGGGGAGCAGTCAGAGTTAACGGGGTCAGAGGGGATAATGGGCGCAGTGGGCGCGGAGGAAACAGGCGCTTCAGAATTGCCGCCTACATTGCCCTTAGCGTGACCGCAGGGGCAAAGCGCCTCAACATTTCCGCAGCCACAATCGCAAGGCAAACCAACACCCGCGCCAGCCGCGCTGAACGTCACGGCAAGAGAGAGGAGAAACGTAAACAATGGGCGCATAGATAAGAGCCAGAGTGAATAAGATAAGGAGACTGTATTGGATTATTGAGTGGTGGAGCTAACCGGGATCGAACCGGTGACCTCTTGCATGCCATGCAAGCGCTCTCCCAGCTGAGCTATAGCCCCAGGAGAAATACCAGTTTGCCATTCTGCGGGAAAAAAAGCAAGCGCAACCCTTTTTATTTGGAATTAGACGTCTTCGGTTTTTGGGCAGATGATTCCTCTTCACCTTTAGCAAGAGATATAATTTTTTATTTGGAATTAGACGTCTTCGGTTTTTGGGCAGGGGCGTTGGCTTTAAGGACGACAGGCACTTGAATATTTCTGCCTACCCTGAAGCGGGAAGCCGAAATGTTGTTGATAGCCAGCAAATCCTCCGGCGTTGTGTTATATCGCGCCGCAATTTTTGCCAGCGTGTCGCCTTTTTTGATCTTATAAGTCCTGAACTCCAGGCGCTCGGCGGTCGGAATTGCGGTCAGCGCCTCAAATACGTCCTGGGCTTTCCCAACAGGAACTTTCAGTTGGTAGCGCCTGGGAGGCGTAGTGCGGCGTATCAACTCTGGGTTTAGGTCCCTTAGAGAGTCGGGGGAAAGTCCCACGCGAGTTGTCAGCGTAATGAGACTGATGGACTTGGTTACTTCAACGATTTCGTACTCGTAAGGCTCCAGCTGCGCCACTTCCAGGCCAAACCGCTCCGGGTGCTTACCCACCAGAACAGCCGCGCAGAACTGGGGTACATAATTTTTTGTTTCGGTCCTTAAATACCTCGACCTGGCGTGATCCCAGAAATTACGGCTCCCCGTACCCTGCAACGCTCCGTTTACCCTGCCTTGCCCGGCATTGTAGCCCGCAAGGGCGAGGTACCAATCGTCATTGGTTTCGTACAGGTGTTTCAAAAACCTAGCGGCTGCCCTCGTGGCTTTTTCAGGGTCGCGCCTTTCATCCACCCAGGAATCCTGTTGCAGTCCGTATGTCCTGCCAGTAGCGCGTATAAACTGCCACATGCCCACGGCGGCGGCCCTGCTCCTGGCTTCATTGCGGAAACCCGATTCTACAATTGGCAGGTATGCTAAATCCAGAGGGAGGCCTTCTTCGGCGAGTACCTGGTGGATCATGGGAATGTACCGCGACCCCCTGCTAAGGCTGTTTTGAATGATCTCTCTTGAACGGCCCGAAAACGCCCCGACAAAGGCCAATACCTTGTCATTCAAGTCAATGGGGAAGTCAAACGCCGTATCTGATTCCGCCGCCTCCACGCGCTCCAGCTCGGACTTCATGTCGTCATCGGTCAGGGGGGATATTTCGTCAGGCGTCTTAAGGCCCAGATCATCAGAGTCACCGTCCAGCGCCCTGCGGACTACATTCATCCGCTCAAGCAGACTGTCAACGTCTTCCTGGCTAAGAAGCTCTATGGGCCAATCGGCAATAAAGACGTCGGCTTCGTCCATGCGCTCCGCCGCCGCGTCTTCGTTTCCGTCGGCCAGGGCTTTTTCCGCAGCCTCGACCAGTTCCTTCAGTCGGAGTACCTTGTGTTCGTCCTGACTTCGCGCGGTCGCCGATACGTCGACCCATAACCAAGCCAACGCCTGGGTTGCCGGAACATTAGGACAAACCAGCAGTGACAAAACTGCGCCAGTAAAAAAACGTTGCGTGAATACCTTACTTAAGCGCCGCAACTCAATGGCTTTCGCTGGCGACGTGGGCCTCGTAGGCCGCCGCGTCCAATAATTCAGGGTTTAATTCGCCGCTGATTTTGATCTTGATCAGCCACCCCTTGCCGTATGGGTCTTCGTTGACGTATTCAGGATGAGCTTCAAGTTCGCCGTTGACTTCAAGAACTTCACCGGCGGTGGGCATGTAGTACTCGGATACTGTTTTTACGGATTCAACCGTCCCAACTTCATCGCCGGGGTCAAAAGAAGCGCCGATCTCGGGAAGTTCAACAAAAACAACGTCACCCAGGGCGCTTTGGGCATAGTTACTGAGGCCAACCATAGCCGTGCCGTCGCCCAGGGGCTTCAGGTATTCATGGTTGCGCGTGTATTTCAAGTCTGCGGGGTACATCGTTCCCTCCTGATTAGGATTGTAGCCGTTTGCCTTGTGGAGCAGAACACTTTACTTTGCCCTCTTGTAAAACGGCGTTGGTATTACCTCTGCGGGACAGCTTTTGCCGCGTATTTCAATGGATATCCGAGCGCCGATTTCTTTTAGGCGCGTGGGAACCAAGGCAAGGCCGAGATTAAAGCCCAGCGTGGCGCTTGGCGCGCCGCTCGTGACAAAGCCTATCTCTTTGCCGTCTTCAACGACCGGCATGTGATCCCTGGCTATGTCGCGTTTTTCCAGCATTTTAAAGCCAACCAGTATGCGGCTCACGCCTTCATCGCTCTGTTTTTGAAGGGATTCGCGCCCCAGGAAGTCGCCCTTTTGAAGTTTGACTATCCAACTCATGTCCGCTTCAAGGGCCGTGATTTCATTGTTGATTTCATGCCCATAGAGCGCCATCTTAGCCTCCAGACGCAGGGTATTCCGGCAGCCAAGTCCGGTTGGAATCAACTCCTGGTTTTTACCGCTTTCCATAATTTGATTCCAGACCCATTCGGTCTTATCAATGGCGCAATAGACCTCGAAGCCGTCTTCGCCCGTGTATCCGGTGCGGGCCACCATTACGGGCAGGCCCATGAAGTTGCCGAAGGCAAACCAGTAGTACTTAATCTGGCTTAGGTCAATATCAATAATGGGCTGCAATACGTCCAGCGACCTCGGTCCTTGAAGAGCAACCTGACCCGTGGCGTCCGACTCGTCGATGATCTGGACGTCCCAGTTTCGGGCGAGGGTTTTAATCCAGTCAATGTCTTTTTCTATGTTGGAAGCGTTTACGACCAGCAGGAAATCATCATCGCTCACCTTGTGCAACAACAAATCGTCAACAAAAGCGCCGGTTTCCAGCAGCAGCCCCGTGTAGTGTATCTGGCCCGCCTTGAGCTTTGTCACGGCGTTTGGCGTCAGCCAATCTAAAAAAGCCATCGCCTGCTTGCCCTTTACGCGAATTTCGCCCATGTGGCTGACATCGAACAGCCCCACCTTTTGCCGCACGGTGTGGTGTTCAGCGATGATGCCCGTTGGATACTGTACAGGCATGTCCCACCCGCCAAAATCAACCATCTTGGCCCCCAGTGACCTGTGGACTGCGTTGAGCGGCGTTTTTTTCAGTGACGTCATGGCGGCTCCGGGAAAATGTTACATAAAGAGAGATTTGCAAAGCAATTCTGCTTCGCGCAAAGCAACCTGCTCTTAGTGATTTTATCCTAAAGTACGGCAATGTTTTTCTGAAACTTGACGCGAGCCAGGCCCTATATTTTTCAAGTTGATTATAATCAACAAATGAACACTACGCCATTACGCGCTTTTGGCATCAGGGGATGGGTTGCGCTGGCCCTGCTCGGTTTTTCTTCCGGCCTGCCCCTTGCCCTGACGGATTCTACACTCAAAGCGTGGCTGCGGGAGGCGGGGCTTGACCTCAAGACCATCGGTTTTTTTGCCCTGGTCGGCCTGCCTTACAACCTTAAATTCTTATGGGCGCCGCTCGTGGACAGATACTCCCTGCCCTTTCTAGGGCGTCGGCGGGGATGGATGCTGGTCACACAATTTCTTTTGGCCGGCGCGATGTTCTGGATGTCCCTGGGCGACCCCAAAGGAGACCTGGCCTGGATAGCGGCGCTGGCCCTTGGCGTCGCCTTTTTGAGCGCGAGCCAGGATATTGTGGCCGACGCCTGGCGAACCGAGAGACTGCCAAAGGCTCATCAGGGCACGGGCGTCGCCCTCTGGATTGGGGCCTATCGCGCCGCCCTGCTGGCTGCTGGCGCGGGGGCGCTGATAATAGCCCATCAATATGGCTGGAAGGCCGCGTACCAGTTAATGGCGCTTTTAGCCTTTGTGGGGACTGTCGGCACTTTTATAGCCGAAGAGCCGACAGACATCCGCCCGCCAAAAACACTAAAAGAGGCCGTGGTGGCGCCGTGGCGCGATTTCCTCACCCGCAGCGGCGCGCTGTACGCCCTTGGCTTCATCGTGCTTTACAAGCTGGGCGACCAACTAGCGACCAGTTTAACCGTGCCGTTCCTCATAGATTGCGGCTACGCCAAGGACGTCATCGGCGCGATAACAAAGGGCGTCGGTCTGCCCGCCCTGATAGTCGGCGGATTGGCCGGAGGCTTTCTGATGCAGAACTGGCCGTTGAAACGCTCCCTGTATGTATTCGGCTTTATCCAGATATTCGCCGTTTTGTCCCTGCTGCTGCCGGCCACGCTTGCCAAACACAACGCCTTGCTGAGCCTGGTTATCGCCATGGAAAACCTGGGATTCGGCATGGGTACCAGCGCGTATGTCGCCCTCATCATGCGCCTTTGCAATCAAGCCTACACAGGCACCCAATTCAGCCTGCTGACGAGCGTCGCCGCCCTGCCCCGCACATTGATAGCCTCCGTGGTGGGAGACGCCGCCACATTTTATGGCTGGGCGGGATTTTTTTTGATGTGCGCCGCTGCCGCCCTGCCGGGTATTTTGCTCCTTGGCCTCTGGAAACGCTGGGGGCCGAAAGAGACGTAAGTGGAGTGCAGAGCGAGGAAGCACGCAATATTTATCCGCACGTAATCCCGTTCGGGGGCTTGTCATAATTTGCAGGCAAATTCTGACTTATGAGCCAATTGCAAAACCTCCGGGCTTTGCCAGCAATGTGGGCGCCAGACGTAAATTTTTCAGGAGTTGTCACACTGGCGCACAATGTTCTCAGGAGGTTTTGCAATTAGCTCTTATAGCAAAACAAGCCGGAGCGGTTATTATTATTAAGTCAAACCGCTCGCGCGGTTGCGCTCCTGAGCCATGAAGAGTTTAGAGGTATTGATGCTGACACTGCCGCTTACCCACGCCCTCACGTTTGACGACGTTCTTCTGGTTCCCGGTCCCAGCGAGGTTCATCCAAACAACATAAACCTCAGCACATATATCACACCGGACATCCAGCTTGGCATCCCCCTGGCCAGCGCCGCGATGGACACCGTTACAGAAGCTAACCTGGCCATCTCCCTGGCCCAGCAAGGCGGCATAGGGATTATTCACAAAAACCTGAGCATTGAGCGTCAGGTTGTAGAAGTTGACAGGGTAAAGCGTTCAGAATCAGGAATGATAACCAACCCTATCACCATCAGGCCCGACGCTCCAATCCGGGAAGCCGAAGCCCTGATGGCAAAATTCAGGATTTCGGGCGTACCCGTCGTTGAAGTTGGCAAGCTGGTCGGAATCCTCACCAACCGTGACCTCCGCTTTGAAACAAACATGGATATTCCGGTGCGCCAACGCATGACGTCCAAAAACCTGGTGACGGTTCCGGTCGGCACCACCCTGGAGCAGGCAAAGCTAAAGCTCCAGGAACACCGCATTGAAAAACTACTCGTCGTTGACGACAGCGGCGCGTTAAAGGGGCTTATCACCGTAAAGGACATTGAAAAGACGATCAATTATCCCAACGCGTGCAAGGACAGCTTCGGGCGTTTAAGGGTCGGCGCGGCGGTAGGGGTTTCGGAAGACCTGCTGGAGCGCGCCGAGGCGCTAATTGAAGCCAAGGTTGACGTCCTCTGCCTAGATAGCAGCCACGGCCATAGCAAAAGCGTCCTGAACGCGCTGGCGGCGCTCAAGGGAGCTTTTCCCAAAACTCCGGTCATCGCTGGCAATGTGGCAACATACGAAGGCGCCAGGGCGCTGGCCAGGGCAGGCGCTGACGCCGTCAAGGCAGGGATAGGGCCGGGGTCAATCTGCACCACCCGCATCGTCACAGGCGCCGGGATGCCGCAACTCACGGCCATTGCCGAAAGCGCGAGAGCATGTCGTGAGCTTGGCGTATGCTGCATCGGCGACGGAGGCGTCAAGTTTAGCGGGGACATAGCCAAAGCCATCGCCGCCGGGGCGGATTGCGTGATGATTGGCAGTTTGTTTGCAGGTACGGAAGAAGCTCCGGGCGAAACAATCTTTTACCATGGTCGGACATTCAAGAGCTATCGCGGCATGGGTTCAATCGGAGCCATGAAGGCGGGGAGTAAAGACCGATATTTCCAGGCGGAGAAAGAAGACGTCAAACTTGTGCCGGAAGGCATCGAAGGCCAGGTACCCTACAAGGGCAAGCTGGAAGATTTAGTGACGCAATTACTCGGCGGCCTCAGAGCGGGTATGGGGCTGGTTGGCGGCAAGGATATCCGCAACTTTCAGGAGCGGGCTGAATTTGTTCGAATCAGCAACGCGGGTTTGAGGGAAAGCCACGCCCACGATGTAATGATTACAAAAGAA
>JAISSN010000043.1 GCA_031273105.1 Holophagales bacterium
CGAAAACGCACGGCATTTAGAAGACATCCCCGAAGAAGTGAGGGACAGCCTGACAATCCACCTGGTCGGCCAAATGGATGAAGTGATACCGCTGGCGCTGACAAGGCTGCCCGAGGCAAGCGATACAAAGCAATCTGAAACAACCGGGAAAGACGCCTTTTTTCGATATGGTCACCATCTGTTGTAGGATAAAAAGCAATCTGAAACAACAGGTAAAGACGCCTGATGGACAGCGATTCGCGCCAGCCCAACCCTGGAATCACGCCCGCCTTTTTTAATAGCGGCCTGCTTTCAGGTCATTTATTGTGTAACAGAACAACAAGATTTCCAGTATTCTGTTCACATGCGGTTTCTTGGTAGTCACGTTGTACATTTTTTGATCATGGGGCTTGGCGTCTCCGCCGTACTTGGGATGCTCAAGCCGACGATGCATCCGGAACGCACATTCAGGAGCATGATCAATCACGCTCTGGGTCTGGTTGGCATCGGTTTGATACTGGCCTGGATTATGTATTTGCTCCCAAGGTCGCCGGTTCGTTTTTAGCGCCGATGAAACAGGATTTTAAAGAGCGGCTGAGGACGGCAAGGCAAATGGCTTCAAACACCTGGGCGCTGATAGTGAACGCGTGGGCCGGGGACAGCCGGGTTTTGCGCGTAGCGTCGAAACACGTTCTGAAATTCTGGCTGGCCC
The DNA here is from genome assembly GCA_031273105.1 of Holophagales bacterium. Taxonomy (GTDB): domain Bacteria; phylum Acidobacteriota; class Holophagae; order Holophagales; family Holophagaceae; genus WRHW01. Next base: position 692 of record JAISSN010000043.1, read on the forward strand.
TTGAGGATATTTTCCCCGGCCTTGGCCGCGCCAGGCGGTTTTGCTGGGGAACGCTCAAAAAATACTATTACGACGACTGCTTTAGTTACGCCGCCGGTTTAAGTTTTTGGCTGCTGATAAGCTTGGTTCCCCTTGCAACCCTGTTCTTTAAGATGCTGGTGTTTTTACTGGGCAGGCAGGCTTACTACCAACAGACGATCGAAACGCTGATCGATGTGATTCCCTTTGTGCCGGTCAGTTTTTTGAACGAGGCCCTGACCCATAGCCGTGAGATAAGCAACACGCTGGGGTTTACATGGCTCGTGCTGTTGTTTGGCGGCTATTGGGGCGTCAACCAGTTGGATACGACGCTGGCCCACGTTTTTGGCGTACGCGTCAACAAAAAGCTGCAAACGAGAAAGAACCTCATTTTGCGTCAAATCATCCTGCTGGTGGGGGGATTGACGCTTTTGGCCCTTGTACTGGCGCTGTTGGTGGGCGGCGCTGTGGGCAAGTACTTGCCGGTACGACAAAGCGTGATTTCAGACATTCTGCCAACCTTCATTTGCCTTGTCGCCGCAACGCTGATATTACAATTCATGACGAGGGTTCACGTTACGTTTCGCCACGCGTTTCTGGGCGGGCTTGCAACGACCTTATTATGGACTATCGCCCGGTGGGGCTTCAGGATTTATGTTGATAACGCCCTTACCTGGGGCATCATGTACGGCTCGCTGATAGGCATTATTGCAGGACTGACTTTTTTGTACTACACCTGCGCCATATTGCTGTTGGGCGCCGAAGTCACCGCGGCCCTCCATCGGAAAAAAAAGCCCCTTAGCGCGTAGAGCAGTTTGACTATATAATAGATACTGTGGTTGCCACTGCAAACTCTAAACCGAGATGACAGGCACATCCCGCATCCGCATCCTCCCCGACAATGTGGCCAATCAGATTGCCGCGGGGGAGGTTGTGGAGCGTCCCGCATCTGTTCTCAAAGAACTCGTGGAAAACGCCCTGGACGCGCGCGCCGCGTCTTTGGAGATAACCTGGGAGCAAGGGGGGCGCAAATTACTGGAAGTAGCTGACGATGGCTGCGGCATGGCAAAGGATGATCTCTATTTAGCCCTGGAGCGCCACGCCACCAGCAAGATAAAATCCGCCCAGGATTTGCAGGCGTTAGAGTCTTTTGGCTTTCGCGGCGAGGCCCTTCCCAGCATAGCCAGCGTCACGCGCTTTGAACTCCATAGCGCCGAGAGCGATGGGCAGGGATATAAACTGCGCTCTGAATTTGGCGTTATAAGGGAGGTAACGCCGATGCCAAGGGCCAGGGGAACGACGGTCACCATAAGGGATATCTTTGCCCAACTGCCGGCCCGCAGGCAATTTCTCAAGTCCGCCGATACAGAACACTCCCATCTCTGGGCCACGATCACGCGCCTGGCCCTGGCGGTCCCCGGCGTCCGCTGGGCCATACGTTCCGACAAATCCGGCGCGTTGATATTGCCCGTCGCCCAAGACTTAAAACAGCGCGTAGCTATGCTGCTGGGCGAAAAGATGACGCGCCTGACAGCCTTTAGCGACGGCGAAGCCCCCTGGCGCGTTCACGGCTATATAAGTCCGCCGGATCTGAGCTACCGGGACCGCAATCACTTGTATTTATTTGTCAACGGGCGGCCTGTCAGGGACAGGCTGATGCTTTCCGCCCTGGTCAGCGGCTGGGACGGCTTTTTTCCTAAAGGCGCTTACCCGGCTGTAGTGCTATTTCTGGAACTGCCGCCGGAAGCCGTTGACGTAAACGTGCATCCGACAAAGGCAGAAGTTCGCTTTCGTGAGCCGCAAAAGGTTTTTCCATGGATAAGCCAGGCTACAAGGGAAGCATGGGGCGCGGCCAAAGGAGAGTTGCCGAGTGTCCTCAGCCTGCCTCCAAAGCCCGTGTACCAGGATTTTGACGCGCCGGAAAAGCGCCCCGGCATGGCTCAAGAACACAGACGTTTGTGGGAAGTCAGAAGTAACAGTAATAGCGAGGCGCTGGAATCCATGCGCCAGGTCTTTTCTCCTGACCTTGACCGCCCTTATGATTATTTAACTCCAGGCATGAGGGTCGCCGAAAAACCCGTCGCAGATACAACGGGCGCTTTGCCCGTCAGGTATCTGGGGGCCTTTTCGGGGACATATATCCTGGCTGAATTTCGATCTGAAAACGCGCCGGAGCTTTGGATCGTGGATCAACACGCCGCCCATGAGCGCGTGCTTTATGAAAAACTGTTTTTACGCAAGCGTCTTCCGGCTGTTCAACCCCTGACGCCGCCGAAAATAATCTCCATTGGCCGCGCCGCCATGGCCAGGCTGCATCCGTTTTTGGAAGAACTGTGCAATATCGGCGTTGAGGTTGAGGCATTTGGCGAAGACGCTATAACCGTCAGGGCGCTGCCGGATTTCCTGACAGACCGCGACCCTGAGTCTCTGGTGGAAGACTTGTTGGCGAAAATGGAACAGGGTGGTTGTCCTGACTTAGACCACTTCCGCAAAGACATTAACGCCGAACTGGCCTGCCGCGCAGCCATAAAAAAGAACCATGCCCTCGATCACCTTCAGGCCCAAACGCTTCTGGAATCGTTAATCTCCTGCCAAACGCCCCAGACCTGCCCCCACGGAAGGCCGATAATAAAAAGAATGACGCTGCGTGAGCTGGAGCAGAGCTTTGGGAGGCGATGATTACGTTTTTGTTCTGATTTTCAAGCGCGTTGACTATATCGCTATACTGCAATGTCCTATATTCCGCCAAGAGCATCAAAGCTGTAATAGATAAAGCCGTTGAAGGTTTACGTAGCCTGGAAGCCATATTTCCACCATATTCATCCAACTTGAATCCTGGATTCCTTGCACCAAGGAAGTCCGTAGGAAGGAGGAAAAAGATGATATATATTCAAGCAACTTGAAAACAGTCCGTGAGAGCGTCGTTCAAAGAAGTGAAGTTGGGCAATACTTTTCTAAGCCTTGATTTGAGCCAGGCCCAGAACTTTTCAATTTGGTTCAAATCTGGGG
>JAISSN010000002.1 GCA_031273105.1 Holophagales bacterium
GCCGCCTTTGTCTCCACAAATTCAATCTCCCAGGGCGAGCAGGCAGCCGCAGTCTGGAAGCCGTTGTTTGAAATGTTTGGCATACACATTGATTTTGCATATCGCACGTTCAAGTGGAGCAACGAAGCCAAGGGCAAAGCCGCCGTGCATTGCGTGATTATTGGCTTCAGCAAAATGAGGGGCGGGGAAAGGGTCATATATGATGGAGAGGAAAGGGTAACGGCGAAAAATATCAGCCCTTACCTTGTTGATGGGCCGATAGTGTTTGTTGAGAGCCGCAAAACGCCGCTTTGCGATGTGCCGCCATTGATAACGGGAAACCGCCCGGCCGATGGCGGGCATTTGATAATTGAAGATGAAGACTTGGCGGATTTTATCAAAGCCGACCCGCTTTCTAAAAATTACATCCGCCAATTTATGGGTTCAGAAGAGTTTATCAACAACAGAAAGCGCTGGTGTTTGTGGCTCGTGGGGGTTTCACCTGATGAATTGCGGCGTATGCCGAATGTCATGAAGCGGATAGAGGCGTGTAAAAAAGACCGCGAGAGGGCGCCTGATGAAGGGAGACGGAAACTTGCCAAGACCCCAGCGCTGTTCCGCGAGCAGATCACATCAGAAAAGGATTTTATTGTAATTCCAGCGGTTTCGTCCGAGAGGCGGGATTATATTCCGATTGCCTTTTTACCGCCTTCGGTAATAGTCAGCAATCTCGTTACTTTTATTCCAAACGCCACCCTGTATCACTTCGGCATTTTAACGTCCAGCGCCCACATAGCTTGGACGCGGGCTGTCTGCGGGCGGCTAAAGAGCGATTACCGCTACTCCAAGGACATTGTGTATAACAATTTCCCTTGGCCCGAAGCGACAGAAAAGCAAATCGCTGAAATAGAAAAGCTGGCCCAAGAGGTTCTTGACGCAAGGGCTAAGTTTCCCGGTAGTTCATTAGCTGACTTATACGACCCGCTGACCATGCCGCCTGAGTTGCTAAAGGCGCATAACGCCCTTGACAAGGCTACGATGAAAATATACGGATTTGACAAGGATATGACGAAAGCGGATGTTGTGGCGAAATTGATGAAAATGCACCAGCTGCTTGCTGTTGCTTTTGAAAAAAATAAGGAACAATGACGTTTTTCCCAATCAACAGGTTTTGATGCTCAAGGTTGAAAATGAATAAACCGATTTATCTGGATGTTTAGCATTGAATACAATGTTTTGCCAAACGCAAAGGAGTTACAAATGACGCTATTGCCCTCCGACTGGCAAGGCCGCGTTGCCTTTGACAGATCACACGTCTGGCACCCTTTTACCCAGGAAAAGGAACACATCGCCGATCCCCCCGTGCCGGTAATCGGCGCCGAGGGCGAAGATTACATACTAAGCAACGGCAGGCGGATACTAGACGGCATTTCATCCTGGTGGTGCAACATTCACGGACACGGGCATCCCCGCCTCGTCTGCGCGATGGAGCGCCAGGCGGGGCGTCTGGATCACGTCATGTTCGCCGGTTTTACCCACGAACCCGCCCTTGAGCTGGTGGCGAGGCTAAAGCCGCGTCTGCCCCAACATCTGACCCGCTGCTTTTTTTCTGATAACGGTTCCACTGCTGTGGAAGTGGCGCTGAAAATGGCATTTCAGGCCCAATTACAAAAGGGCGAAAAGGGGCGCGCCAGGTTTGGCGCGCTCAGGGACGGCTACCACGGTGATACACTCGGCGCTGTTGGGGTTGGTGAATTGGACAACTGGCTGACGGGCCTGTTCAGGCCGCTGTTGATGGCCTGCGACCGCCTTGAATTACCCGAAGACCCCAGGCGGGAAATAACCCCACAAGACATTGACCCCCAGTTGGAGCGCGCCATTGCTGATATTCGCGCGTATTTTTTGGAACACGGCGCAAAAATGGCGGCCTTTATCGCCGAGCCGCTGGTTCAGGGCGCCGGCGGCATGCGCTTTTGGGCGCCTGAGCTATTGCTGGAAATCAGAAACCAATGCGACCAATACGGAGTTTTATTAATACTTGATGAAGTAATGACCGGCTTTGGCAGGACAGGAAGCTTTTTGGCACTTGACGCCTGCTTTGTAGCGCCGGACTTTTTGTGTTTGTCAAAGGGCTTGACAGGCGGTCTGTTGCCCCTAGCTCTGACCTGGACTACCGACGCCATCTATGACCTCTTTTGGGGGGAGGTTTCTGAAGGGCGGACTTTTTTCCACGGCCACACTCACACCGCCAACGCCACGGCCTGCGCCGTCGCCTGCGCCAGCCTATCCCTCTTTGACGATGAGCCTGTGCTTGGCCGTGCCGAAAAATTAACGCAAGCTATGCGCGACGCCTGGGCTAAACTCGGCGACCACCCATTGCTTCGCAGAGTCAGGACCCTTGGATGTATCGCCGCCGCCCAACTGGTTGACCCCGATACAGGCCAACCCCATGCCCCCGGCCTGCGATACGGGTGGAAGCTGCATCGCAGGGCGCTTGACCACGGCCTGTTGATAAGGCCAATGGGGGATTGCCTCTACCTGATGCCCCCGCTGTCGACGCCGTCTGACAGGATATATGAAGCCGTCGGGATAATTGACAAGCTGCTCAAAACAGCCAGCTAACTTTAAGCTGAATCACGTCGTCGCTTGGCAGGTGTTTTAATACCGACAAATCGTTCCACGGACTCAAGCTGGCGTTATAGTTGATTAATTGGTCTGTGGAGACGCCGTGGGTATAAACCAGGTAAGCGGTTGAGCCTGGGCGGAACTCCCATCTGGTTATGAGGTTCAGCGTCCAGCTCCTGGCGCTGTCCGCCGTAAATGTCGGGTTTTCTACAGAAATCAGGGTATCGTCGTTTAGGTACTGTTTGTAGTCACGAAAATTCCATGAGCCTGCCAGCCACTGGCTAAAAAACTGCACAGTAAAATTTGGGTCGAAGGCATATGACAGGCGCAGCGTCTGATTAAACTGGCTCAGGCGGCGAAGTCCTGTAATCGGACCACTCTGTGGCGCTTCCATGTATCGCCTTTCGCCATCGCTCTTCAGGTAGCCCGTGCCAAGCTGTATTTCAAAGGCCGGATGGGGCTTGATGATTTGTTCAAGGTTGATATCGTCCGATGGACCGTCCTCGTACCACTGGGCCATCCAGGACACTCGCGCGTAATATGGCTTATTCAATGCTGTGTCAAAATTCAGGTACAGGTACGGGCGGTTTTCAGTTCGGAGATATTTCTTGACCGGTTCTCTGAAAGTCCTGAGTTCCCTGTCGTCATAAACTGGAAAGTCTAAGCCGCTCTCACAATTAAAATACCAATAATTCATAAAATTAAAAAAAATGCGGCCCGTAGCCGTTTTTTCTATAATTTTTCCTGCCTGATCCCTGCCCAGCGAAACGCCAAGGCTGCCCGTGTAGTTGCGAACGGCCCGCCAGCGGCGATCATGGGTTTTGGATATATTAAAGGACACGCTTTGCTCGTCGGCGCGGCTCAGGTAGCCAACGTCATTGGGGTCAAAGGTCTTACTCGCGTTAATGGCCGTGAGTTCTATGCCCAGACCGTTGTTCCACTTGCGGCTGGCGTTCATGTAGGCCCGCCATCCATCAATGCTGCCGCTGTCCCGATTGCCTGCGTCGCTCCTGGCGATGGATGCCTGAAGAGTTGTACTTCTGTCCGCGCTTTTAATTATCCCGTCCGCAGCCAGGGTTTGGGCTTCCCGCCCCGCGTCGCCGGCCTGGCGCATGTAAGAAGCAAAGCCGCCTATGTAGCTGCCCCGCTTATCCAAAAACTTTTGAAGACGCATAAGGCCGAAATTTGTCAGCGGATATATCTCCCTGTTAAACCTTTCGCCGTTTGCGTCAGACATTTTTGCCCTTGCAGGTTCGACGGAAGCCCCAAGCAGGCCAAAGTTAAAACCCGATGCTGTTTTGACCGTGTACTTGGCGGCAAGGCTGATATCAGCCGTCCTGTGGGCGTCCAGCACTGTTTCGCCGTCATTGGGCGGCGGCGCGTGTACGCCCCGGCCTATGCGTCTGCTGTATAGCAAGTCCTGGCCGACGACGCGAAAAATGTCTGTTCCCTCTAAAAAAAACGGGCGCTTTTCGTCAAAGTAAGTTTCGGTGGTACCGAGGTTTATCACATTCTGGTCAACCTCGACCTGCCCGAAGTCGGGCCATAAAGTTAAATCCAACTGGGAAGACGTCGTAATGCCGAAGCGCGCGTCCAAGCCAGCCCTGTTGATCCATTTGCGGTCGTCGAAACCGCGCTCCATGGTTTCAAACTTGCGCTGGGCGCTCACGTATGGAAGCCACTCCCGCCTGAGATGCGGCTCCAGGCCCTCTATGCCTGTCAACAAGGGAAAACGACTCACGAAGGCTGTCTGGCCCCTGGGCACCCACTCCCAGATGGTGTACTCCCGCACATCGCCCTGATCCTGGCGATAAAAATTGACGCCCCAGGTCTGGCCCCCGCCGCCGGGACGAATTCTTAGCAGCGTGAGCGGTATCTTTAACTCGGCAGTCCAGCCGTCTTCGTCAATGGATACGGCGCTTTCCCACACGCCGTCCCAGCTTGGGTCAGAGCTTGTGTCGTTGTAGTACATCATGTCGCGCTGAACCCCGCCCGCGTTCACAAAAAAGGCAAAGGCGGTGCTGCGGTCGTGCAGACTGTCTATATAGACGCCAAACCAATCGCTGGCGCTCTCCTGGTCTCTCCTGTGGACGCGCCTCACAACGGTGGCCTTACCCTTGGGATGATGCATTCTGGCGCCAACATAGAGATGATTGTTGTCGTAGAGTACCTTGACTTCTGTCCTGAACGTAGCCGGACGTCCGAGGTCCGGCCAGTCCTGGCTGAAATCAGTAGCTGCCGGAAGGCTTTGCCAATCGGCCTCGCCCAACCGACCGTCAATAACCATCGGCCCCGTCGTCCGCCTTGTTCGCAACGCCTTTTGGGATTCCTGGGCAAAGCCGACGCAGGCAAAAAGCGCATATATTACAACCATACACTTGCAGAAACGCATTTCATCTCCACACGCTCTGTGTGGATTATATCAATTTGGGGCGTGGAGTTGCTACTCCCTGCCCCACACCGCCTCTCGCCCCACACCCCTGGCTAAACAAATTAGAAAATGTTATAGTCCATAAGATAAACTACCGGAGAGCCTGCGATGCGTTTGATTTTTCTCAGCCTGGCCCTTGTTTTTGCCGTTTCCGGCGTTGTCGGCGCGAGCTCTGCCAACGCAAACGATGATGTTGACGGCGGTTTTGTAACAGTCAAAGGTAAGCGTTTTTTTGCGGAAGTAGCCCGCACTCCCGCAGAGCGCGCCCGGGGCCTCATGTATCGGACGCACTTAAAATCAGACCGCTGCATGTTCTTTGTGTATGACGAGGAGGGCTATCACTCAATCTGGATGAAAAATTGCTATATTTCACTGGACATAGCCTGGATAAATTCAAACGGCGCCGTGGTTGAAATTGTGGAAAACGCTTCCCCCTGCTCACCCCTGTTCGGCGACGACTGTCCTTCATTCGGCGGCAACGTGTTGAGCAACCACTTTATTGAGTTTCCCGCCGGAACCCTCAGGCGCATAGGGCTAAAAGCAGGCGATCAGGTAG
>JAISSN010000049.1 GCA_031273105.1 Holophagales bacterium
TACGATTTGAGGGACGAAGGTCTTGTATCGCCTATACGCGACCAGAACCCATACGGCACATGCTGGGCCTTTGCCGTGTTTGCTTCGATGGAGTCAAACATAAAAATAACGACAGGAATGCCAATAGACTTTTCTGAATGGCACCTGTCATGGTTCGCTTATAACTCCTGGAATGGATGGCCCGCCTTTGAAAAGTATCCGCTTTATCCAGGGGAGCATACAACCTTTGACCAGGGCGGCGAAGAGTACATGTCGCTGGCGATGCTGACGCGAGGCACAGGCCCCGTATCCGAGGCCAGCGCGCCCTATCTCGGCCCCCTGCCCACAGGAAATGAAATTACTATTGCCACCGTCAAAAACTGTTACTTGTTTGAAACAACCGACAAAGACACCATCAAGGGTCTGGTACTCACAAACGGCGCGCTGTATTTTGCCTATTATCATGGCAACTCATACTACAGTTCTGCCAATAAAACCTATAGGTACACAGGCAATTCGGAGAGCAACCACGCTGTAAGCATTGTAGGCTGGAACGATGAATACCCAAGGACAAACTTCCCATCAAACAACCGGCCTGCCAGCGATGGCGCCTGGATAGTGCGGAACAACTGGGGCGCAAGCTGGGGAGAGAGCGGCTATTATTACATGGCGTACGACTCACGCATGGATTGGTTTGCCTCCTTTGAAGGGTCGCTGATCCCAGACAAAAAAATATATCAATACGACCTGCTTGGAATATATAACAACCATGGGCTTGGCTCTGACACGGCCTGGTTTTCCAATATTTTTACGGCTACGGCGGATGATACCATTAGCGACGTCTCCTTCTATACGTCAACCGCGGGCGCATCGTATGAAATCACCGTTAATACAGGCGTAACGGGTAACCCCGCCACAGGCGCGCAAGCGTCTGAAACATTGCAGGGCGTCTTTGACGCGCCCGGCTATCGCAGGGTTAAACTAACGTCGCCCGTAGCCGTCCAAAGCGGCGACAAATTTGCCGTGATAGTTAAGCTGACCGAATCCGGCTATGACTACCCAATACCCATAGGCGAACAACAAGCCAGCCCCGGTGAGTGTTTTTATTCGAGCGACGGAACAATCTGGACGCAGTCGCCGTACGTTATTTGCCTTAAAGCGTTTGGAGAGTCAGACGCGGCGCTGAACCCTGTTTCGGTTACAGTTTCGCCCAAAACGGCGACGCTCACCATGGGCGCTGCTCAGACATTCACGGCTGAGGTTACAGGCGGCTTTGGCAATACAGATGTTACATGGACGGCAACGGGCGGCATGATTACGCAGAATGGAGTCTACACGGCCCCGGCAACTCCGGGCGGATATACAATCACTGCCACCAGCCTGGCGGACAGTACAAAGAGCGACACGGCAACGGTTACGGTTGTGCCTGGCGCCATCGCCATCATCAGTGCGCCCGCCGCGCTGTTTCCGGGCGATACGGCGACATTCCTGGCCAGCGTGACGGATTTAAGCAGCACGGACGTTACATGGACAGCCTCTGCGGGCTACATTGACCAGCAGGGAAGATACACTGCGCCTGCCGAGCCTCAGGACATTGCCATAACAGTTGTGAGCGTTATGGAGCCTTTACTCAGCGCCAGTGCAGATGTCAGAATAAACAATCCCGGCATGACGGAGTTTGACGGCAACAAGCCTACAGCGCCTCAGTTTCTCGGGCTGTCTGGCGCGTTCGGTTCCAGGTTACGGGAATATTTAAACAAATACGATTTGAATAATGACGGCGTGGTTGACGAAGGCGATTTGACAATGCTCTATAAGGTAATGGGGTGGTAATCACGCACAGGTTGCCATTATAGCCTTTCCAGTTCAAACCCGCTTTCTGCGGTTTTGAACCGGCATAAAAAAGGCGCTTGCGTTTTTCCTTTTGAACAATTATCATTCTCTGTCAGGCCTGTTGTGTCCTTGGTGCTGTAAATACAGCGTCAGCGCCCAACAACAGCTTTTGGCGGTTGCTTTTCTGGGGAGTGGTCTAATGGTAGGACAACGGATTCTGATTCCGTCAGGTGAGGGTTCAAATCCTTCCTCCCCAACCAAATCCGGCTAGAGCGGTTCAACTTTGAGAAGCAACATGCGGCTCCAAAGTGACGTCTGCGCTTGCCGTTCCCCTCACCTGCTGACGCAGGTTCTCTACACTCTCAGCGCAGCCTGTGCGCACCGTGCCGTTCAACTTTTTCAAAGTCGAACGGCTATAGCTGGCAGCGTTTTCCGTATTCGGCGGCAACCAGAGTCCTGATGCCCCCCCGAATCAAAAAATCGCCTTCTACCTTCATCCAGATTGGCTGTGTGGCGGCAACCAGGTCATCCAATATCTGGTTTGTGACTTCTTCATGAAAAGCTCCCGTGTCCCTATAGCTCCACAAATAGAGCTTTAAGGACTTTGATTCCACGCACAACTCATTAGGCTGGTAAGTAATCCTCAGCTTTGCGAAATCAGGCTGGCCGGTCATTGGGCAAAGGCAGGTAAACTCTGTGGTTTCAAAGACAATCTCAAACGGCCTGCCCGGGCGCGGGCTGGCAAATGTTTCGAGTTTTTTTGAGGGCTTTGCAGCTAAACGCTTTGGCAATGGGTTTAAGCTGGGCTGTTTTTTCTTAATGTTCGTCATGTTCGTCATTTTCGGATTCCTCAGAGGAGTTGCTTGTTCCATCAATGAGTTCATAGATAATGTATTCGCCGATAACTTCAGTGATTACCTCTAAGCTGCCGTCTATTTCGATACCCAGGCAATCAGCCATGAACGCGGTGAAGGTGTCCGCCCCGGAACCATCAATCAGCGACAGATCGTCATGCCCCAGTCCCGGTATCAAAAGCAGCGATTTATTGCCAGGCGCCAATTCATAGACTTTTTTTCCGCACAGGGCCGGTACCGCAACGTCGGCCTCGCCGTGTATCAGTAATAACGGCGCGGAGACTTGCGTAATTTGATAAACAGGCTCTGAGCCTTCAGGAATTTCATAGTCCCGCTCTACTTTGAGAAAGGACGCAAACGGTCGAATGTACCACGGTTCTCCGGCGCGCAGTTGTTTTCGCGGGTACATGTCTTCATCGGCAAAGCTCGATATGGGCGCCAGCAAGACAAGGCCCTCTATAGGACGATGGGCGGCCAGATAAGTTGCCGGTATCGAGCCTATGGAAAAGCCAATTACAAAATTGGGGATTTCCCCCCTGGTCTCTGACGTGGCGTCGAAAACCCGCAGAGCGTCGCCTGGCAGGTGTTTAATGGCCGGAAGGCCGCTGCTGGCCCCGTAGCCCCGATAGTCAACGAAAATTACGTTGACGTTGTAACGCCCCGCCCATCCCATGATGCGGTTGGTGGCGGCCTGGGACAGTTCGCTGGCGCCCCCGAAATAAAGTATGTTTGCCACCGGATCCGGCCTGAGAATGGCAAAGCCGCGCAGCGTATTGCCATCGGGCAACGGAACTTCTATGTTGCGGCGATTCCACATTTCAGGGCGCGCCGTTGTTCTTTGGGGCTGAAATAAATATTTTTCCTCAACGCGGCGCGTGCGGGCCGCGTTGAATTTATTACTGACTTTAGTACAAGACGCGCTGAGAATGGCTGCAATCGTTAAAAACGCGAAAAGTAATTTCATCCTTGATCTCCTGACAGATATTCAATAGGATCGGCAAAACCGGCCTGTTCAAATCCGCGCAGACGCAACAGGCATGAATCGCACAGGCCGCAGGCCAGGGTTTCAGAACAATAACAAGACCATGTCAAACGCAGCGGAGCATCTATGGACATGCCGATTTTGACTATTTCGGCCTTGGTCTTATCAATCAGCGGCGTATGAATGGCTATATTCGTTTCAGGTCTGGTTCCTTCATTGGCGGCTGTTTCGAAGGCCCTCAAAAATGATTCGCGGCAGTCGGGATAGCCGCTCGCATCACCCTCCACGGCCCCTATATATATGCGCCGCGCCTTTATGACTTCGGCCCAGCTAACGCAGGCGGCAAGCAAGTGGGCGTTTCTGAACGGCACGTATGTCAAGGGTATGCCGCTCCGCCCCAAATCGCCCTTTTCCAGGGGTATAACCGGGTCTGTCAGGGACGAGCCGCCAATCAGCTTTAGCGCCTGCATCGGCACAACCAGACGCCTGCCCGGCGGAACGCCATAGTAGTCGGCTATTTGCTCAAAGGCCAGGCGTTCCCGCGCCTCGGTGAGCTGACCGTAGCAGACGTGCAGAAGGGCCAGTTCATGCCCTTCCCTTCTGGCGATTGAAGCCGTAACGCATGAATCCATGCCGCCGGACAGGGCCACTATCGCCAGGCTCATTGAAAATACCTGTCTGCGGCGTTTTCCAGCGCCATCATTATTTCCTGGAGCGCAAATACGTGCGGCGTTTCGTCTTCTATCTGCTCCGGCGCCTGATAGGGTTCGCCATAGATTACAGCCACGCTGGAAAAGGGCTTTGGTATTAACATTTTGTCCCAGGATTTCAACGTCCAGGCATTGCTGTAGGCCACCGTGACAGGCGTTATCCAGGCTCTGGTCTTATGGGCTACGGCAATGACGCCTGGCTTGGCTTCAAAACGAGGTCCGCGCGGCCCGTCAGGGGTTATGCCAATATCCCAGCCCTGCTTGACGGCCTGTATTATTTTAATTAAAGCCTGAGCGCCGCCGCCGTGGGACGCCGTCCCCCTGACGGAGTGAATGCCAAAGTGCCGGCAAACTGCGGCGCTAATCTCCCCATCCTTACTGTTGCTGGAAAGAATGGCTACGCCGCGCCGCTCGCCGTCGGCGTTGCGCCTTTGAAACGGATAGCTCAGGGGCATCATAATCAGACGGCGATGCCAAAAGGCCAGTATTATGCGCTGATCCGCGTCAACCAACCCTTTCACTGCTTCAAATCCCTGACTGCTGCGGCGAAGGGTGCTCCTTAACACTTTCCACAAAACCGAGGCGAGCCATGTGGCAAAACGAAATTTTAGCTGCACGGCTACAGGATTTCCGAGGGGCCGTCCGCGTTTAGCTATCTGAATGTCCTGCTTAGGAGCCTTCATACTATAAATATAGTCGTGTGGCTTGTGGAGCGGAACACTTTTCCCACTGTGTAGTCAACGTACATAAGTTCCGCTCTACAAGTCAGATGCTTTGCTGACACGTATACACCCTCGGCACTCGCCCATTTATTGACGTGAGTATCTCGTAGGGCGCCGTGTTTGCCCATATCGCCATGTCCTCAACGGTTATGCGCTGGTCTGCCGACGCGCCCAGCAAGATGACCTCGTCGCCGTTATAGGCGCTGTCCCACTCAATATTAATCATCATCTGATCCATGCAAATTGTCCCAACCTGCTGATATTTGCGGTTGTTTATTATTACCTGTGAACTGTTCGACATGCGCCGCAAATAGCCGTCGCCGTAGCCCACGGGTATTGTCACCATTCGCACGGGGTGATCGCTCTTCCATGTGGAACCGTAACTAACCGGGTGGTCAGGCGGAACTACCTTGAAATAAACCACACGGCTCTTCCAAGCCATGGCGGGCGCAACGTCAATGCTCTCAGGTACGTGCTTTGAAGGATAGACTCCGTATAGCAGCAGCCCAGGGCGGACCATGTCCAGGAGTGACTCCGGCAGGCGCAGCATCGCGGCAGAATTGGCTATGTGGGCCGTTGGCCTTTGTATTGATCTGTTCTCGTAAAAGGCAAGCACTTCCTGAAATCGCTCCAGTTGCAGCTTTGCGTGTGTCAGGTCTTCAGAATCAGCATTGGCGAAGTGCGAATAAATCCCCAAAATGTCAACATTGGCGCATTTCAGCGCGGCTTCCTGCAATTTGTGGGCGTTGAAGTAATGAACTCCCACCCTCTCCATGCCCGTGTCAATCTTGAGGTGCGCCTTTGCGCGGCGCCCCATGGCCCTTGCCGCTTCGTCAATTTGGGAGAGCCTGTCAACGGAGCTTGCTGTAAGAATGAGGTCATGTTTTATGAAGAGAGGTATCTGGTCGCCCCAAACGCCGCCCAATACCAGGATTGGCGCGTTAATACCCTCGCGGCGCAGCAATATACCTTCTTCCAAAACGGCGACGCCGACGCAGTCGGTAATATCGGCAAGCGCCCTCGTGACTTCCACAAGACCGTGACCGTAGGCGTTGGCCTTAACCACGAGCATTACACCAACCGGCTTTGCGCCGGGGACACCGTTGACGCTGCCCCGAATCAACCGGACATTTCGGCGCAATGCAGCAAGGTCAACCTCGGCCCAAGTGGCGCGTATGGAGTCGTTGGTGTCTATCGTGGGAGCAAAGATGGTCACTTACTTTCCAAAGCATTGGCAACTAAATTATAGCTTCCAGCACGGTATTCCTGGTCGTCAAACTCTATAGGCTGATATGCTTTTTCCTGCAGCCTATAGCAATTTTGATTTTCGTAGTCCAAGGGCAGGGTGTTAATGATTGGTATAGAGATTGCGGGTATGGACTACCATTTGTGAAATTGCTATAATTATCAAAGTCGGGGCGAGTTACGAAAGAGGTCTGATACCATTTCCCGTCGCCAATGTGAGTTTCTGTTCAAAGAAAGCATTGAATTGCAAGGAAATAGATTGTTGTTTTCTAACATTGAAAATAGGAAATTGTATGACTCCCAAATTTGAACATAAAATAGTTCAACACTTGTTTAATTATTTCGGCAAATCATTGTCAGAATTGTCAGCATGGAATACATAGCCATTTATTATTTATATAAATTTTTACAACAATCATGTACATAACCTGTGTTTTCGCCAGTTTTAACAATTTTAGTCATACCATATGATTAATATTTATACAGTATTCATTGAAAAGTATTGGCACGAAAGTTGAAAATTAAGATTCAACTTGGCGCGTCGCCACGTTATTTTTTTGGAGAATCCAATATGAAGAAGCAAAAGGGCTTCACACTCATCGAGCTGTTGCTCGTCCTCGCCATCATCGGCATCATCAGCGCCATCGCGATTCCGGCCTTATTGGCCCAGCGCGCCCGCGCCAGGGATAAGACCGCCAGCACTAACGCCACCAACATTGTCGGCGATCTCGTCGCCGCCATTGATAAGGCCAAGGAAGAAGGCGCATGGACTGGTAATCTTAAAAATGACATCATTGGCAATGATGAAAGTGACACAAAAGTGCCCACAATGCACAGAGAAAAGAATCCCTGGCCAGGAATAGGCACAGCTTTAACCGCTTACAATATAAACCCTATAACTGAAACTGACATAGAGGGAAAAACTACCCGAGCAACCGCAGCCATTGGCAATAAGGGTCAGGTTCAGATTGGATTTGGAGAAGCGGATGGCATTACATTATCATCCGGTATTCTCGTCTCGGCAGTATGGTTAAACAATTCGTTTAAAGCACTTGATGGTACAACGGATACGTTTGTTTTTTACAAAATTGCAAATGTTGACTGATTGATATTCCGCACACGCCAAAAGGGGGGTTTCGGCCCCCTTTTTTTGGTTTTATAGCCGTTCGAAATGCTATGGCTTTGCTAAGTCCGGACCCCGCCGCTACGTCCAACTTGTTGAGGCTTACCGCGATGCACAGGGCCGCCCTAAGCAGCGAACTCTCGTCACTCTTGGTCGTCTCGACCAAATCGACAATGCCTTAAACTCTGTGTGTGTCGGTTTGTCTCGAATCCTTGGAACGCTTGCGACGCCGTATCCGCAGCTTGGAACGCTTGCGACGCCGTATCCGCAGCTTGGCGTCAATACTGAAGCTATCGATAATGGCGCTGCCGCTTTTGATTCCTCGCGCGCATTAGGGGATGTTTGGACGCTTAATCAAATCTGGAAAACAACTGGGGCTTGACCGTCTGCGCAGTGTTTTAAAGCAGCGCAGCCGCCACAGAATTGACATTGAAGCCATGTTGCGAATATTGCTCGCCTGGCTGTCACTTTCTCATGTGTTCTTGCATATTGAAGTGTTCATCATTGAGTAATATTTGCCATGCTTTGGTGAAAAATATGCTCCATGCGGGTTTCTAATACATGGTCATCTGTGAAGTGTGAAATATGCAGGTAGTGCAGGGCGGAGTCAACCAGGGCG
>JAISSN010000058.1 GCA_031273105.1 Holophagales bacterium
TTCTACCTGATGTCAGCCATAACGGCGTTGATATTAACCACAACAGCATGCGGCGGCAACAGCAAAGGCGCTGGTACGGTCAGCGCGCAAAGCGTTACGGTGGCGCCGTCAACAGCGAGCATAGCCGTGGGCGAAACGCGGCAGCTAACGGCAAACGTGCTGCCCGCCAACGCAACAAACAAAAACGTTGCCTGGACAAACAGCGATTCGGCCATAGCCAGCATTTCCGCCACAACGGGCGAAACTATAACTGTGACTGCGCTTAGCGCGGGCCAAACCACTATCATGGCGACAACCGCCGACGGCAATAAAACGGCTTCCTGCACAGTTACCGTTATCATTCCTGTTGCGGACGTTACGGTGGCGCCGTCAGCGGCAACCATACTTGTGGGCGAAACGCGACAGCTAACGGCAAACGTGTCGCCCGCCAACGCAACAAACAAAAACGTTACCTGGACAAACAGCGATACTGCCAAAGCCAGCATTTCCGCCACAACAGGCGAAACTATAACTGTGACTGCGCTTAGCGCGGGCCAAACCACTATCATGGCGACAACCGCCGATGGCAATAAAACGGCCTCCTGCACGGTTACCGTGACCGTTGCCCCCGCAGAAGTAGCCGTAGATAACGTTACGGTGACGCCGTCAACGGCAAGCATATCAGTGGGCGGCACGCGACAGCTAACGGCAAATGTGTCGCCCGCCAACGCAACAAACAAAAACGTGACATGGACAAACAGCGATACTACCAAAGCCAGCATTTCCGCCACAACGGGCGAAACTATAACTGTGACGGCGCTTAGCGCGGGCCAAACCACTATCACTGCAACGGCGGGAGGTAAAAGCGGAAGCTGCGCTTTAATGGTTACGCCAAGACCCGTTGCTGGCGACGTATTTGTGGCGGGTTATGAAAGTAACGCGCAGCAGGTTTATGTGGCCACGCTTTGGGCAAACGGCGTTCCCCAAAGTCTCAGCGATGGGGCTTCAAGCTCTGAGGCTAATTCCGTTTTTGTTTCTGACGATAAAGTTTATGTGGCGGGATATGAAAACAACGCGCAGTCTTTCAGTGTTGCCAAACTATGGGAAGATGGCGTTCCCCAAAACCTTAGCGACGGGAGCAGCTATGTTCACGCTGAATCCGTTTTTGCATCGGGCGACGACGTGTATGTGGCTGGATATGAACGCAACGCGCAAAATGTCATTATTGCCAAACTTTGGGTAAATGGCGTTCCCCAGGACCTCGGCCATGGAAATACCCACGCGATAGCCCGTTCTGTTTTTGCGTCGGGCGGCAATGTGTATGTGGCGGGACATCAATTCAACGCGCAGTATGATTATATTGCCACGCTATGGGTAAATGGCGTTCCCCAAAGCCTCGGCGACGGGAGCAGCGATACTTACGCTTATTCCGTTTTTGTGTCGGACGGCAACGTGTATGTGGCTGGAAATGAAAGCAACTCGCAGGGCAGTATTGCCACGCTTTGGGTGAACGGCGCTCCCCAAAGCCTCAGTAGTAATGGAATTGCCGCTTATGCTAATTCCGTTTTTGCGTCGGGCGGTGATGTATATGTAGCGGGGCTTGAAATTGACGCTGATTATTTTCAAACCGCCAAACTATGGCTAAATGGCGTTCCCCAAAACCTTGGCATTGGGAGTAACGAAACTTATGCTTATTCCGTTTATGTGTCGGGCGGCGATGTGTATGTGGCGGGAATTGAGGTGCGCGGAATTATTGACGTCGCCACACTCTGGGTAAACGGCGTTCCCCAAAGCCTCAGCGATGGAAGCAGAAACTCCTATGTTTATTCCGTGTTTGTGAAGTGAGCGATAGCGTTTCCGGTTCAAAACCGCGTTCAGCAGTAATGTCGGGTGGAATTGCTATATTCCATGTCGGTCAGGGAAGCCGCAAAAGCATTTGAAAGAACGCTGGCGGGACACATGTTCAAATACACCCTTCCGGTTGTCAAAGTTGGGTCAGACGATAGCTATGGGTTTACCGAACAACTTTGCCAACAGTTGCGACTTCTTTATAAACGACCACTTTTCGAGCAAGAGATCGCCGCTTGCCTCAATGTGCAGTTCAAGTTTACCGGAAGTATCCTCTGCTTTTATAGATTTAACCCTTTGTAAGTGTTCCCTGTCAAGGGAATCGGCCAGTCTGAGTATTCCCGCAAACCTTATCAATTTATGCTGGCCTTCCTCTGATAGCGCCGTGTATTCATAATGACGGGAACTCGGCTCGCTTTTTCTATGAAACCTTGCGATGGAGGCCACCAGTTGCAATTCATTATAGTCCAGGCCCATTATTTCAGAATTCAGAACCAAATAGTAACTGTGTTTATGGTGACGCTTGTTGGATATAAAACAGCCGATATCATGCAGAATTGCGGCTGCGCTGAGTATATGGCGCTCACTGAAGTTCAAGCCAATTTGTTCGTGTATTTGATCAAATAATGAAAGGGATAAAAACTGAACTTGTAAAGCGTGCGGCTCATCAAAGAAAAATTTTCTTCCAAGGGCAAGAGACGATGAGTTTACTTGATTGACCTGTCTTAATAAACTGTTATCCGGAAATGTGATTTTATCAAATAAATCAATTACAATACCATCCCTGACCCCAACAAACGGAACAATTATTTCTTCTGCTCCCGATAGGGTTGAAATTTTTTCATAGATAATGGATGCAGGCAAAATGACATCCGCCCTATCTTTTCTCAAACCCAGTTGCTCAATTCTCTGTTTGTAACTGAGGCTTGAAATCAACTCAATTGCCGACCTCAGGCTTGTAAGCGGGATGGAGCTGATTCCCTGGTTATTCTGACTGTTGGTTATTTTGGCCAGAAGCTCAATGTTGCCGCCGGTGGCAATTATACCTGCGGGCTTATAGCTTTGGGCTGCGTTAGGGAGTTTGAGGTTGCCGATATATTCTGTAAGCAGCTTTTTGAATCGCCCGCCTTCGGCGCCTAGTTCAGAAAGCTCTTCAAGCAGTCTGACTGAACCAATGGGGTGCGATTCACTCAATATAATTCCCTCGCTGTCAACCAGTGAGACTTCTACGCTCCCGCCGCCAACGTCGATGGATATCCACCTGCTGCGTCCCATGTGTACTTTGCTCTTTATCGCGGTGTGGATGAGCCTGGCCTCTTCGCTTCCGGAAATTACTTCTATATCCAGACCCAGCTCCGCCTTTGCGCGATCGCAAAATTCCGCTCCGTTATCCGCTTCGCGAACGGCGCTAGTGGCAGCTACGCGCATCGCCTGGACGTTGTGCAGCTCGCAACATGCCCTGAACTGACCGAGTGCTGAAATAGCGGCTGCAATGGCGCTTTCCCGCAATCTTCCGCTGAGAAAGACGTCATGGCCTAAACGGACGGGCGCGCGGTCTGATTCAATTATCTGGTAAGCGCCGCGTGAATCAAACTCAGCCACCATCAGACGTATCGCGTTGGAACCAATGTCAACGCCTGCAAGCCTCAGCGGAAATTGAACTGAAGGCGGCTTGTGTTTTTTGTCTGCTGTTGGCTCTTTCAATGCTTTCCTCAAGCGCCAGAAGCAGTGTCGGTTGCTTCCAGGCAACATAGCTACCGGCGCTTACAAAAAGCGGGTAATAAAGACATTTTACGGCAAATCGCCAGACAATAATCAAATTTACCCGGAGATTACACAAATGTTACCCATTTATGGCATAGTTTATATGTTTGAATTGCGAGGCGAAGGGTCTGTGCGATGACAAATGAGTTTTTTGAAATGGATGAAGGTCAACCCACCCCTGCTGAAGAGGCTCTAGCGCCAAAGCCGCACGGGTTCCACGAACTCGTTTTGCCGCCGTCCGAACAAGACGCATGTCAAACGTTCCCTCCTGTAGCAGCGTCAGCGACAAGGGGTGATAAAAAAATACTAAGAGACAAGAGGGGGCGTTTCGCAAAATCACCCGATCTTGACGCTCTTGAAAAATCACATCCTCCAGCCAGTATTGTTATTGATGACGAATTGGTATCCCTTGAAGAATTGACAAATTTATGGCGGTTCCATAAACTGATTCCGTCCCAGGACTTTGACTTTATTTCAAATGTTGTAAAAAGACGTTTAGTAGGACTTCAATTAAGCCAGTTTCAGGCGGAATTGGTTCATATGCAAAAATATTTAATTGAAAATAAATTAAAGATGATTATTTTGTTTGAAGGGCGCGACGCGGCAGGTAAAGGGGGAACGATTCGCGCTGTGACAAGGCACATGAACCAGCGCCATTACAGAATAGTCGCCCTTGGGAAACCAACAGAGCGGGAAGCGACCCAATGGTACTACCAAAAATTTGTTTCTCATTTTCCTTCCGCAGGCGAAATAGTTCTCTTTGACAGAAGTTGGTACACAAGGGCTATGGTTGAAAGAGTATTTGGTTTCTGTAGCGAAAAACAGTACAAAGACTTTATGCTTGGCGTAACTGGTTTTGAAAAGGACTTGATACGCCAGGATATAATTTTAATCAAATTGTATTATAGCGTAACCAAAGAAGTTCAGGCTGAACGATTTAACAGGAGAAAAACAGACCCGTTAAGACAATGGAAACTAAGCCGTGTTGACATGCAGGCTCAAAATAAATGGAATGAATTTACCCAGGTTAAATATGATACGTTAAAACAAACGTCAATACCGGTTTCGCCATGGTACATATTACGTTCTGACGATAAATACAAAGCCAGACTCAATACAATGAAACTGATATTGAGCCATGTTCCGTACAAAAAATTGAATCCGGATTTGAACTTTGTAACTGATCCGGAAATTGTTATTTCAGGAGCAAGAGAACTTGAACGCCTGGAAGCCGAGCGGCTTAAATATGGCCTGGAGCCTAGCGATATAATAGTATAATTCAATTTTGAGTGCTATTCATGCTAGCAAGTTTTAATCATGCCCATCTTGCCTTCGGCCCCCTTGAAGTATTGAAGGACGTCACCTGGATTCTCGAACCCGATGAGGTCTGGGGTGTGATCGGACGAAACGGGGCCGGAAAGAGCACGCTTTTTAAGATGCTCCTAGGCCAGTTTGAAGCGGACAGCGGTACGGTCGTCCGACCGACTCCTGATCGCGGCGTCCGGCTGGGTTACTACTCCCAGGACTTGGAACCCGCAACGGATGGCAGCATTTTGGAAGAGGCCCTAAGCGCCTTTGAAAACGTTGAACGGTTAGCCATTGAAATGCGAGAGATGGAACTCGCCATGTCTGAGGCGGGTGAAGACCTGGCGTCTGTCATGGCGCGCTACCAGCTTGCCCAGGAAGCATTCGAGCGGCTGGACGGCTTCACGATCCGCGCACGGGCCGAGTCAATCCTTTTCAACCTGGGCTTTTCGCCAGAGGCGCTCAAAAAAACCGTGACAACACTCTCCGGTGGCCAAAAGTGCCGAGTGATGCTCGCCAAAGCTATACTTCAGGGCAGCGATTTACTACTGCTCGACGAGCCAACAAACCACCTGGACTTGCCGAGTTTGCGCTGGCTGGAAGACTTTGTGCAAAGCACGTCGGCGACAGTTGCTGTAATCAGCCACGACAGGTACTTTCTGGACAGCGCAGCGACTTCGATACTTGAAATTGAGGCGGGCTGCAGCCGCGTCTATACAGGCGCCTATACCGAGTTCATGGAAAAAAAAGAGGCTGAAATTGAGGCCGCCGAAAAGGCTTTCGAGCTTCAGCAGTCTTATATAAAAAGGCAGGAAGAATATATCAGACGCAACATCGCAGGGCAGAACACCAGGCAGGCCAGAGGACGGCGCACGCACCTGGCAAAACTCAAGAGGCTGGAACGCCCCCTCAAAGACCGCCGCCGCATAAAGTTTAAGTTTCCGGAAACTCAGCGGAGCGGCGACGTTGCGCTTGTACTCGAACACGCCAGCGCGGGCTGGAATGGCAAGGCTCTATTTGCCCCAATAGAACATCACCAGGTAAGACGCGGGCAAAAACTGGGCATAGTCGGCCTGAACGGCACGGGCAAGTCAACGCTCCTCAAGGCCATCGCCGAGCAAATTCCCTTCGTGACAGGTCAATGCCGACTTGGCGCTCAGGTCAAGCTGGGCTACTTTGATCAACACCACGGCAATCTGGACGCGCGCAACAACGTCTTTCAGCAAATTCAGGCCGTATCAGCGCCCCTTGCCCCTAAGCAGGACATTTTGGGCTTCCTGGCTAAATTCCAGTTTCGCGGGGATGACGTTGAAAAGCCAATATCCGTGCTGTCCGGCGGCGAAAGGGCGCGCCTGTCCGTCGCAACCCTCATCCGCCAGGGCTGTAACTTACTGTTAATGGACGAACCCACCAACCACATGGACATACAGAGCATGGAAGCCATGGAAGACACCTTGCTTGCCTTTGAAGGGGCAGTTGTGCTGGTGACCCACGACCGCTACCTGTTAGGGCGCGTTGCCGATTGTCTGATGCGTATTCATGAAAACAGGGCTGAATTCAGAGAAGGAGGCTACGAGGACAACCAAGCCTGGGTTGACCTGGATTTAGAAGCTGAATGTCAGGCTGAAACCCAAGGCCCAAAGACCAGTGCTTTAACAAAAGATAATCCCCCCGGGCCTGAATCCAAAACTGAAACGAAGCCTGACAATAAACCCAGGGCCATTGATAAAGAGAAGCAAAAGCGCATCAGGAAACTGGAAAAACAGATAGCTGAAGCCGAAGCCAGTGTGTCTGAAATGGAAGCCCAAACAGCTCAATTAAACGAGGAGCTAAGCCAGACAGACCCAGGCGATTGGAAGATTTTTCAGGAAAAAACTACAGCAATCAAGGAGCTTGAGGAAGAATTGATGTACGCAATGCGGGATTGGGAAGCCCTGCAACAGGCGCTGGAAGAAGAAGGGACGCAAAATATTTCAAAAATCTGTTAAAAAACCTGGGGAGGGTAGACTACAGTACAGGGTGTGGCGCCCATTTTCCATTTTGGAGGAATGCCATGATTTTAAGAACCTGCTTGACGTTTTTTTTGGCAAAAATCAATTTACGTGTGCGCCTGCTTCTTCCTTTTTGTCTGATAGGGCTTCCTCCTGCTCTGTAGCACGTTCTTGTTCATTTTTGTTTTCTTCAGTCAAATCGTCTTTTTCCCCTGCTTCTTCTTTTGGCCGCACGGTCTTGTATTTAATGTCGTCTTCCGACCAGCCCATTTTTATTGACCCATCCCGCATTGGCCGCCAGACGTCAATCCCTAAATCGCTTCTAAAAAACGTGCTGCCTTCGGGGGGCGACGCCAGTAATTCAACTTTTCCGCTTTCGGGATAAATTCTATGCCAAATAATAAATGGGCTTCTGTCCGCATACTCTTTAAGGCGAGACGTGAGAAGTTGATTAAGAACGTCATAATCGTCTGTCTGAAAGGTATTACTGAACTCATTCATATCAGTAAATGGATCGCTGGTTTCCTTGATAAAAAAATCTTCTTCCTGGGCCGCTATTAAAACATTGCCGTCTTTTTCAGGGTTTACGCACAAAACGGCCCTGCCAAAACCGCCCCTGGCTATCATTTCGGGCGTTACCTTTTTGAAAATGCTCCCCGCGTGTATAAGCGACGCCTTTTCCAATGAAAAGACCCAGTACAGGCCCGTCTTGTCGTTGACAAGTATGGCATGGCTGTCTGTCATTATGACACTGCTAAGCCAGGCCAAATTAAAAAAATCAGGGTTGGACATGTATCGCCGCAATTCGTCCTGACCATGGTCTATGGAATAATCCACGCTGAGTTCCGTTTTGCCGGGTGGTACGGATATTACGTGAAACGGCGTCCTGTCCGGTCTGTTGTCGTCAATCAGATTGTAATCGGTGCTGGAGATTAAAATAAAACGATCGTTGTCACAGGGTATTGCTTCAAGTAACATTCTTGTGTTTGCTTTAAAATCACCTAAAAAATGCCATTCGTCGTCTTTCCACTTTGCTAGTGTCCAACACAAAAAGCGCGAGCCGTCCTCGTCCGTCTCGTCTGCCCCATAGGCAAACGTGTAAAGGGCGTCATTGCGCCAAGATGAGCGCCACGAGTTTGTGAGGCGCCATGGGGGAGCGGGAAAGTCAACAGCTTGTGAAACACTCGGTATTGTCTTATGAATGATGCTGTTTTCGTCTATGAAAATCCTTGCGATGGAGTCATTTGAACGATAGTAAATAAGGTATAAATCACCTACCCACTGGCCAGGATAAGACTGGGCAAGCGCGGACGCGCCTGCTGTCAGCATGTAAAGATTGAATATCATTGAAAGTATGAAACGGCATGCCGACATTTGGCCTCCAAAACGGTCGCTACACACGACACCCAGCTTACACCCCCTGTAAACTTTTTTTAATAGGTTTTTTTTGGCAAAAATCAATTTACGTGCGCGCCTGCTTCTTCCTTTTTGTCTGATAGGGCTTCCTCTTGCTCTGTAGCGTATTCTTGGTTTTGGTCTTGTTCTTTTTCTTGAGATGCGTCCTGCTTGCTCTGAGATTCAGATTCCAGGGACTTGTCGCGTTCCTTGATAATATCGCGCAGGTACAGCAACTGACCATTCTCTTCAAAGAGCGTCATGTGAGATTCAGCGTTGTGTCCGCGATAACCGGAGCCTTCAAAGGTAATCTTGCCTGTTTTAAGGTTTAATGTGCGAAAGCAGTAAACAGCTACAGGTTTAGAGGGATTATTGTTGGGAACAACCCACAGCCTGAAACAAATCAACACATCGTCCCCCGCCAACGGCCCTATCCAGGCTATAGCGCGGCCATTGTTGACGGACTCTTTAGGGTCGCCCGGCATCTCGTCTTTGGAGACAATCTCATATTTAGATACTTTGCCGTTACTGGCGTCAAATACGGTCACCATGCCTGAATATGCCTACAATCAGCACCCTTGAATCAAACCTACATATATAGCAATCCCAAATTTTCGCCAAAGTAAAGACAAATTCATCAGAAGCCGGATCAAATTTAATGGCTTCAGGGTCAAATGCTTCAATGGTTTTCGTCACGGCGCCGGTCTTATAATTAAAAACCAGGTGGATGTCCAGGCTTAACGGAACCCTGTCCCAGGGAGGAATATTCTCGTCTTCGTCAAGGGACTTCCATGAGCAGCCGCAAAGAATCGCTTCAGTATCGGAAATTATGTCAAAATCAATAAAATAGGTCAGGTTGTCCGGAAGTTTTATAGGTTCCCATCCCTGCTCTGGATTAGCGTCCAGGGGTCTGGACCAAATCATCGTTTGGCTGGCCACCCAAAATTTATCATAGCGGATTTTTGGGCGCGGCTTATCTGCCAAACTGACTCTGTCAGACAGTGGAATTGAAATTTTCTCCCGCGACAGGTCGGGGTTAATCTTATAAATTGTCTTGCTGAAATCTTCAAAACTGTAAGCCTCGTAAAGATACATTCTGTCCGGAAATGTGTCCACGAATGCCTGCGCGGCCAGGGCTGAAAAAAACAGGCAAAATGCCGCGATTAACGGATGTCTCGCTAGCATGATCCTGCACTTCTTTCTTCGATAGCGTTATTTATGGGGTTTTTAAATCTACAAACCAGAACTTTGTATAAACCGAAACCTTGCATGCGGCAACCAACGAAATCACACCTTACCTCACCGCCTTTGCCATCTGACATGATGATGGCCAGATCGCATATACCTTTGCAACCACATGAACCACCCCCACCTCCTCCAGGCTCGCCGTCGCCAATTGGAAACACAAACTCTCTGCCTGGGCCGCCTGGTGGATCCGGTACAAAAACAGCCGTCTGACCGCCGACCAGAAGCAGGATAAGGGTAAGTGAACTGGAAATCATGTGAACCTCCTAAAGGGTAACATACCATACCCTACGTTAAGTTTACCCCCCACAAATTTTTTCAACTGTTTTTTTGAGAAAATCAAAAAAAATCCGAGACTGTTAAGCAAGGGAAAGCAGTGTCGTGCTTTTGAAACATTTTTTTACTTCAAGATTGCGGAACGCAATTTTGAAGTAAAAATGGAATAAGCATAGGATATTCTGGAAATCCGGTTGGATTCTCTATGCGCTTGCCCATACACCAGATTGACGCCTTTGCCGAGCGCCCATTTGAAGGCAACCCGGCAGCCGTCATGCCATTGGAAAAATGGCTGCCCGATAAATTGATGCAGGCTATAGCTATGGAAAACCAACTGTCCGAAACGGCCTTCTTTGTACCGTCAGGCAACGGGAGCGATGGCTTTGACATTCGCTGGTTTACTCCTGCCAATGAGGTTGATCTGTGCGGCCACGCAACCCTTGCCAGCGCCTGGCTGGTTTTCAACGAGTTATGTCCAGGCTTGCAGTCAGCAGTATTCCATTCCCAAAGCGGGCGACTCGCTGTAACAAAAGACGGCGAATGGCTTGTTTTGGATTTCCCCCGACGGCCCGGAACGCCAACGCAGGAACACATACCCGCCCTGACAAAAGCCTTGGGAGTTACGCCCGTCGGGGCGCTTTTGTCTCGGGATCTCGTGGCGGTGCTTGAGACAGAAGAACAAGTCCGCGCCCTTAAACCTGATTTTCTCGCAATGGCCTCGCTGCCCGGCTTCAGCGTGCTTGCTTCAGCGCCTGGAAACAGCGTTGACTTTGTCAGCAGGTGCTTCTTTCCCCGGGACGGCATCCCGGAAGACCCCGTGACAGGCAGCGCCCACAGCACATTAATACCCTATTGGTCGGAGCGCCTCGGCAAAACAAACATGGAAGCCCGCCAGCTCTCACAGCGAGGCGGCAGGCTCCGCTGCAGGGACTGCTTTGACAGGGTACACATCGCGGGCAAGGCAGTCAAGGTTATGGAGGGCGTTATGACAGTGAAGCGAAACCCTAAATGAATATGCATTAGACTGCTAATCACAACTTGAGACTCACTTGCTCCTCAATGGGTGGGGTTTTGCAAGTGGCTCTATTGAAAAAAAGTTGGGGCAGGGTACACTGCTGTACAGGGTGTGGCGCCCATTTTCCATTTTGGAGGAATGCCATGATTTTAAGAACCTGCTTAACGTTTTTTTTGTTCCTGTCCGTGGGGCAAATAGCTGTCGCTGCGCCAAATTTGCCAGATGAACCCATATACCATCTGGTTCCCATTGGAGATGACGGACCCGGAAATAGCGGAGGAGGGGCATCGTGCTCTCTCTGTCCACCTACCATTCCTGATTTGAACGCTAACGGTGAAGAAATTAATTGCAAGTTGTTTCGTTGCCAAATTCTTAAATACCTAACCTATTCAATCGTAAAATGTATATACAACACAAGATATTATGGGACTGTAGAAATACATGTCATTGTTAACAACTAGATTTGTATTGTTTTTTAAACTGTTTTAACATATACGGATGAAGAGATGATGTTAATAAAAGGTTTAAAAATAATCGTTTTTGCTAATCTATTTTGCATGGCGATTGGATCAGGAGAACCAGACGCCCCTCTGATAGCAAGTTCAACAAACAGCATAGGCGTTAAGTTTGCCTTGGCGCCAGCGTTTAGCCTTGATAGTAATATTGTTCACACTACCAACTTGCGGCCAGGTATTAACTTGGGCTATAATAACAATATTGATTACCCTTTCTATATAAGCCAGCATGAAGTGACCCTGGAGCAATGGGAAAGAGTTATGGGCGGAATCGCTTCTAGTGTTAAAATCTCTAAGTTGCCCGTAAAAAACGTCAGTTGGAAAAATGCTGTAAGGTTTTGTAAAAAACTAAGTCTAATGGAAAAAAGAGAATATCGCTTGCCCACTGAAATGGAATGGGAATATGTCCGCAGCATTGGCAATTTAGACGATGATTTTGAGCCATTAAATGATTATCCATGGCAAAACAGAAAGGAAAAAAAATATGATGGCGGATTTCGCATTATCTGCGCTGTGAATAAATTACAAGACCAGGGTGTAGGGCAAATTGAATATGCTCATGTGTTTTATGATAAAGAGTTAAGCCTCAGCTATTTGCCTCCCAAGCCTCCCTATCCGCTGATGGCCAGGTTAGTCAATCAGGATGCCTCTGTAACCCTTGCAGTCGTCATCGGGGCTGATGGTCTGCCTGATTCGCTTAGGGTAATTGATGGGCCATCGTCATTCCAGAGTACCGCCATAGAATATGTGAAACAGTGGCGATTTAACCCCGCAACGGTACATGGCCAGCCGGTTGCAGCAGCTATTTTCTTTGAGTTACCCTTCAGCCTGACCCACTGGACATGGAGATGGGAAACGAAAAATGACGCGGCTAATATAAACTTCAGGCTTGATGAAAGGGATATGGTTTATTTTTTGAAAGAAACCAGACCTGTTACGCCAAAATGACTAAAATGTTTCGGGCAATAGTGAGCATAGTCCCGCCATTGCGCCGCTTTTAGAGAACGGAGTGTTAAAATGACCAAGACAATAACGAGACTGTTATCACTTGCATGCTTTTTCCTTTTTTTACCCAGTCTTTACGCACAACATTTTTTGAAAGTGTTTACAAAAGAATGATTCAGTGATATAGTGTTGTCTGTGGAGGTGGCACTATGAAGTGCAGGAAATGATGAAATGTGGCATTTTGTTGAGGCAAAAAATGGGAACTACATACTTAATTCCCAACATACGCATACAACTTGATTGATTCATAGAACTTCAAAATCTAAAAATTCCACAGCCAATTATTCATTCTGATATAACATGAATAATTAACAAAATGCCACAGGCGAATAAAAAGCGAAATTCTATGATAGGATGAACTATGCCCAAAAAGACAAAACGACCAAAACCACCGCCAGCAAAAGTACTTTCCACCTACCAACTAATGCAACGCTACCCTGATGAACAAGCCGCCATCAACTACCTAAAGCCTATCCTCTGGCCCAAAGGCCCAGTATGTCCACGTTGCGAAAGCAAATACATAACCGACAAAAGAAACAAGAACCTCTACCGATGTAATGACTGTCAAAAAGAATTTACGATACGAGTAGGCACAATCTTTCACAGATCACACGTACCCCTCCACAAATGGCTTTATGCAATGTACCTGATAGTCACAGCACGGAAAGGCATATCATCAATGCAACTGTCAAAAGAGATTGGAGTAACGCAGAAAACAGCATGGTTTCTACTTCAACGCATACGCGCCGCATGTGGCAACCAAATGGAGAAGATACTCTCAGGAATCGTAGAAGTTGACGAAACCTACATCGGCGGCATTGAGAAGAACAAACACGAAAGCAAGAAGCTAAACATAGGCAGAGGGTCAGTCGGCAAAAGACCTATAGTTGGCCTTAGAGACAGAAGCGGACAAGTGGTAGCAAAAGTAATAACAACCACAGACGGCCCAACACTGCAAGGAGCCATCCTACAAACTACCGTACCTGGGTCAACAGTCTGCACAGACGAGTACCCTTCCTACAATGGCATAAAGAGCCAATTCAAGCACAGGACAGTCAATCACTCAGCCAAGCAATTCATTGACAGCATGGTGCATACAAATGGCATAGAGAGCGTATGGGCTGTAGTCAAAAGAGGTTTCTATGGTGTCTATCATTCATTCAACGAAAAACACCTTGGGCTGTACATTGATGAGTTTGTATTCAGGCTAAATGAAGGAAACTGCGCCATTAATACAGTGGACAGACTGGAATCATTAGCAAAAGGGATGATGTACAAACGACTTACGTACAAAATGCTAACTAAAGAAAAAACAATCGCATAGAGGAAAAAAATGCAAAAATCAACTGATACAAAAAACACACAACAAAACACCAACTATTCCCCGTTTGAAATTCTATATGAATTACTTATGTGCACCAAAAGAAAAGGTTACATCGAAATTAATGGCGGCGTATATCTAAACTCTCGTGATAGTATTATCGCAGATCAAGAATGTTTCATGGACGAAGACTTATGTAAAGAATTTAACTTTAATGACTATAACTTTTGGATCACAACAGACTCTGATACTGAACCTATTGGTATAAACACAGAAGATGATCTATCTGAATTCTTAAATGAACACGAAATTAATCCAATTGAAGCATTGGTGTACAGACTACATCCTATAAAAGTTAGCTTTGAGAATGGTATTACAAAAATGTCAATAGACTATCAGGACCACATTTATCTATCTTGGGCAAACAATATCCTAATTACACTTGGGCCATGCGAAGGTTACTATGCAGTAAAGAATTTCAAGTTTTATCTCTTTGAAAAACCTAATGGCGAAGGCAGACTAATTGCAACTTTGCACCCTTCCATAAGATAATAACACCTATACACGAAAAACTGAAACAAAAAAGGAACACCAATGAACACTTTTCTCAAAACAACCAACTACAAAGACTGGTTCAAGAATCTTAAAGACACAACACTCAAAGATCGAATAGAAACCCGCATAGACCGCGCTGAAAACGGGAATCTTGGAGACGTAGAATCAGTAGGTGATGGAGTTTACGAAATGCGTTCCAAAAGTCTTGGCTATCGGTTATACTACTACCAAGAGAACGAGACGGTGTACCGACTACTACTCGGCGGACACAAAGGAAACAAGAACGAACAGACACGCGACATCAAGTTAGCCAAAACAATCAAGAACAAACTACAGGAGAAAACCTCATGACGACAACCCTCGACAGATTCTCAATGCTTTACGAACTAGACAACGAAGATAGAATAACTCGCCACCTAAAAGCTGCCAAAATGGATATTGACGAAGGAGAATGTGAACCTAGCTACTTTTTCATCGCCCTCTCAAACGTAGCCAAGGCACGGCTCATCAATCAACTGACCAAAGAAACAGGAATAGAACGTATAACGCTTTGCAACCTGTTTCTTGAAAACACCGATGAAAGCAAAGATTCAGAGACAACACACAACGCAATAGAAGCAATATACAAGACTTTCCACGTACCCCCTTCACCAACAACACAAACCATCATCACAAGTCTAAAAGAACTCGTACCAGTTACCTAAAACACAAACTATTTATTCTCTGGAAAACTACCATGAAAATTTCATTGATTTTGCCAAATAATTTGTTCATTGTTTCCAAAAAATTACTGACTTTCAATTTTTCCAGTATTCATGCAAGTTTTCATTAAAATGGGAATTAAGTATGTAATTCCCCAAGATTTTTTGCAACTGCCATGCTTACCTCTACCTTTTACGAATCAGCTATCCCAAATAGTCGAGTTTGTAAATAATCAATGTTAAATGTAGGTTTTAAGGCATTTTCAAAGTTGCATCAATCTGTCAAAATCGGCAAAAAACTTGACGTGGTGTTAGACTGAAATTTGACATGAAACGAGGTAGCAATGGGAAAATCCAACAACGTACGCTTTGATCAGAAGTCGCTTCAAGCACTGAAGCCAACTGGGGAAAAAGTTAATATTACAGACCCTCAAACGCCAGGTTTTTACTTTAGGATGTCTGAGGCAGGCGCCAAGATTTATTCAATGGTTTAGCGAATGGGGGGGAGAGGAACAAAACAGGAATGGTTGTAAAGCGTCGAGATGCCTGTGAAAACCATATTTCATGGCTACCGGCAGCATTGCGATGAAATTCAAATCCAAGTTGTCTGAGCGCACGCACGACTTGGCTATATGAAAACCCCGACAAACGCCCCATGCTACACGCCGACTATGAGCGGATATTCAATGCGGCTACCGGCTTCAGGCAGTTGCGGCAACAGGTTCTCTTGGGCTTCAAGAAGTTTTTTGGCAACATCGCGGGCTATTTGGAGCGTTTCTTCAATGGTTCGCCCCTGAGCGACAAGTCCCTGTATGGCATTTGAAGTAGCCAAATAGCAACCTTCCGGCAACTGCTCTACGCATACGGTGATAATTTTTTCCATGTCGTTTCCCCTTATCTTCATTATGGTCTGATTTTCAGCGTACTTAATGTACTTCATGTACTTGAATAATGAAAGTCATTGAAAAACAAGGGGAATACTATAGGTATGCGTCTGTATTGTGTACCTTGAGATGTACTGAGCGAAAACCAGCCTGTACTCAACCCTACCGACCCTCTCTCCCGACTCCCCTCTTGGCCTGTCTCAGGGCAAGCCAGGTGTGGGGGCATAGCGAGAGAGGGGATAATTATTTTCCCCGCTTGCATCAACCGCCATCCGCAGCATAGCAACCGCTCTTAACCAACAACCATATTCCATTTTTCGAGGTTCCCTATGGGTATCAGCACTACCGCTCTATCTGAGCAAAAACAAGCCTCAAAGCCGCAGGGCAACAGAGGCTCCGGCGTTTATGAGATCGTCACAAAGCAAATTCTGGCCCTGCTGGAAAAAGGCACTATCCCCTGGCGAAGGCCGTGGAGCCTTGTCACAGGCGATGAGCCGATGAATGTCCGAGGCAATCTGTATCGCGGCGCAAACTACTTCCTGTTGAGCGCATTGAACTATGATCGCCCGATATTCCTCACTTTTCGTCAGGCTATTGAACTTGGCGAATCGGTCAGGCGCGGGGAAAAGGGCTTCCCTGTCGTGTATTGGAAGATGCTTGAGGCCAGGAACGACGATGACGAGGATCAATCAGACAGAGCCAAACCCAAACAGATTCCGTTTCTGCGCTACTACACGGTCTTTAACATCTCGCAGTGCGAAGGCTTGAGACTGCCCGAAAGACTTAAACAGACGCTACAGCCGCCCCCTGGCTTCGATCCCATCACCGCCGCCGAATCCATTTGGGCCAACTACCCCAACCCGCCCAAACTCCGTTACTTCGGGAGCAGGGCTACATACAATCCTGTTCTGGACGAGATCAGGATGCCGCCTAAACACGCCTTTGAGAGCCGAGAAGCCTACTACTGCACACTCTTTCACGAGATGGGACACAGTACCGGCCACAAGAGCCGCCTCAACCGTGAGTTTTCATTCAACACCAGCAACCAAACTTACGCCCGTGAAGAACTGACAGCCGAGATGACCAGCGCGTTCCTTTGCGCCAGGGCGGGCATTTCCCAGCCCGTAATTGAGAATCAGGCGGCGTATTTGGCCTTTTGGTCAAAATCCCTGAAAGACGATCCAAAGCTGTTTGTGGTGGCCGCTGGACGGGCGCAAAAGGCCGCTGACCACATACTTGGCGTCAATGCCACAGAAGAAGCCGAACCCGTCACGGACATTTGCGCTTGAGCCAACAACCCCTTCAGTCTGCGCTTGCCCTTAGAACAAATCCGAATGTGTACCCGTCCGAGTGGCAGTGAGAATCAGATTGCCCTTATCAATCGCGTAAACCAGAAGCCAGTCCGGTTGAATGTGACACTCTCGGAATCCGGCATAGCCGCCCGTCAGAGCGTGGTCACGGTATCCAGGCGCAAGCGGCTTTTCCTCAATGAGCGTTTGAATTACATCATCCAACAGCCTCAACTGCAATCCGCGCTTTTTGGCTCGTTTGCGGTCTTTTCTGTATTGGGCGGTTGTTTGGAGACTAAGCATTTCGGAATCTACTCATCGTCCCCATCAATATCAGCGTTCATCTCAGCAACACTCGAATAGACCTTGGCCTTTACTTTCCCGCTCATGATGTCCCTGGCTTCCTTCATAGCAGCTTCAGTTTCATCGTTGAAGCGCGGTTGGCGCACATCAAAGGGCAGACCGCCAACCAGCAGGGATTGACGCAGAAAGATGTTTACCGCGTCTGAAATTGTTATGCCGAATGTTGAAAAGAGTTGTTCCGCGCCAGCCTTAGTTTGCGGATCGGTTCGGACGTGAATATCAGCATTTCTGGGCATGAACAATCACCTCGTTAGTATTCTGCCCAAATATGGACACAACCGCAACACAAAATCATAAAGGACAAAACCATGACCCCACTCACACTCGAACTCACATTCATAGGCTTAGATAGCTGGTCGCGCCCAGTCTATAGAGGCAACAGCGGCTTATACGTGGACGTTGACCCAAGGCGAGATCGTCCGCCGGAAATATGCACAAAATGTAACAATGATTATGAAGGAGAACCCGACTGGTCAGTGCCAGAAACAACGCAGATAGTATTTTCTCCATCTCGTTACACACTATAACATCATCAATTCTTGCTTTGTTTTGCGAAAGTATGTTATCATTAAATTCAGGAGATTCAATTATGCTTTTAGATGACTACTTCGCAAAACTAGCAAGCCAAGAGAAAGAAATTAAGAAAGAAACGGAGAAAGAAACAAAGAAAAAGCCCTATTTTTCCGCTCCAGCTAAACCTGCCAGCAAGCCAGAGAAAGAGCTGACAAGAAAACAAGTAAACTCAGTGAATTGGCTAAACGACTTAAAGAAATGCCGCC
>JAISSN010000140.1 GCA_031273105.1 Holophagales bacterium
GCCTTGGAAGATCAACTGTTTCACGGTCTCAGAGACCTGGAAAACCATCCCGAAATCACCAAATCCATTTCATCCTGGCCTTGGATAATTAATGCAATTTGTAATTAGAATTGGAATAAATCAACGTATTTTTTGTAATCAATGGAGTTAGATGTTTTATCGTTACGTGTTTACGGGAATCTAGGAGGTATGGACTACCATTTGTGAAATTGCTATAAACCCCTGGAAAGCATGACCGCTGAGATAACAAAGAGGTACTTAGGGATAACCCAGGATGACAGGGACGCTGTGTATTTGAATGTGGCGGTGTGCTGAGGCCGTTTGACTTGTGGAGCAGAAAAGCGTCCCGCAAGTCAAATACGCTTCTCAAGTTGAATCAATATAACGGCCTTTTACAATAAACTTGCGCAGCAAATCAACTGGTATGATAACAAAAGCCATCGCAAGTATAAATATCCATTCGTTCCATGACAAACCATAACAGCGCAGGAGGTCGCCGCCAAGATATACCATCAATATCTGCACCACCACTATCAGAGCGATTATGGACAAAAAACCTTTGTTTCTGGTTATGTTGTCAAACAAATTAAACCGGTCCGTCCGAACATTAAAAGCATTAAAGATATAGACAAACAGGAAAAACGCGAAAAAACCTGTCAGGAGATACAACTTTTCTCCTGCGTCCGGTCGAAAAACCGTTTTGGGAAAACCCGAGAGCAGGAAAAACATGCTTAGCCCGAATGTCAATACAACGCCTGTCACTATTGTGCTCCACATATAGCCGCTCACGATGTTTTCGTCTCTCTTTTTGGGTTTTTCCCGCATGTAGCGTTTGAGGGCCGGCTCTCCGCCGAAAGCCAGGGCGGCTAATGTGTCCATGACAAGGTTGATCCACAAAATCTGTATTATGGTCAGCGGCAATTCCATGCCAAGCAGCGGGCAGATAAATGAAATCAGGACAGCCGCCATGTTTATGGTCAACTGGAACATTATGAATTTTCTTATGGTGTTAAAAATCGTTCTGCCGTATAAAATGGCCTTGCCTATTGAAGTGAAATTATCGTCCAGAATAATAACCTCACTGGCTTCCTTTGCCACTTCAGTGCCGCTGCCCATAGCAAAGCCGAGATCGGCGGCTTTAAGGGCGGGGGAATCATTGACGCCATCGCCCGTCATACCCGCTACCAGATTCAATTCCTGGGCGACGCGCACCAGACGGCTCTTATCGCTCGGCAGCGCCCTTGCTATTACGCGAATGTCCTTGAGCTTATTTTTTAACTCTTCGTCCGAAAGTCCGGCAAGCTCATCTGACGTCAGGACGATACTTGATGAATCCTGTAATAATCCTGCTTCTTTGGCTATAGCCACTGCGGTTTCCCTGCGGTCGCCCGTAATCATGACCACCTGCACCCCGGCGTTTTGCGCTTCGCCTATTGCAGCAATGGATTCGGGGCGTATCTCGTCCCTTATGCCTAAAATACCCACAAGAACCCAATCGCCGTCCGGCAGCGCGTCGCCCTTTATCTTTTCCATGCTCGTGGCGAGGGCTAAGACGCGTATGGCCCGGGAGGCCATTTCGTCAATTTTGGCGCTGAGCGCCGAACTATCAGCCAGCGGAATCGCTTTTCCTTTTTCGTCATAATAATATTTACATCTGCCGAGAATTTTTTCGGGAGCGCCTTTTATGAGCGATAAATCATAATCGCCCTCAACCTGGCTTGCCGAGTATTTATTTGCGCTGGTAAAAGGGATTGAATTAACAGATATTACGTTGATTGCACCGGATTTAATGAAGGCAAATTTAAGAATAGCGCGTTCGGTAGCGTTTCCCCCAATGGCCTTTAAAGAGGAGCCGTCATTGCTCACAACCGCGCTTGTATTGCCGCAAATGCTTAACGAGAGCAGTTTTCCAAGTTCATCTTCAATACCATCAAGTGTTTTATATTCCTTCGCGCTTCCTGAAACAAACGCGACGGCTTCCAGCTCTCCCTTTGTAATCGTTCCCGTTTTATCGCTGAACAAGATATTCAGGCTGCCGGCTGTTTCCATTCCAGCGATCTTTCTTACCAGAACATTATCTTTCAGCATCTTGCCCATGTTCAGGGCTGAAACTATGGCTACCATCAGCGGCAATCCTTCGGGAACCGCCATGACGATGATTATCACCGCAAGCATCAGCGCCTGGGTGATGTCGTTCACCACAGTCATCCAGTTTGAACAATATCCAATGATTTTGGCCATATCAAAGCCGTTGTGAATGACGATGCGCTGAAAAAGCAATGCCAGCGCGATTCCGGCGCCGCCTATGTAGCCAAACTTGCTTATTCCGTTAGCCAGATTTTTTAATTTCACCTTCAGCGGGGTATCGCGGTCGTCGTCCTTTTGCAATTCACTGGCAAGCTGCCCATAAACGGATTTATCACCTATCGTTGTGATAGTCATGACGGCGTTGCCGGAGCAGGCTACAGAGCCTCGGAACAATTTATATTTATTGAGGAAGTCCATTGACGAACCCTGATCCCCGTAGCCGGCGGGCATTACTATCTTTTGGGCTTCCTTGGTTTCGCCGTTAAGGACTGACTGGTCAACCTGGAGTTCGCCCTCGACGATTATTCCATCCGCGGGTATTTTATCCCCCGGCTGGAGCAGAACGCAGTCGCCCGCCACCAAGTCGTCTATGGACAGTTCCGCTATTTGACCATCGCGGTACGCCTTGCACATGATACGGGACGCTTCCGCCTGCAACCTCTGAAAAGCGTTTTCATTTCTGTATTCGGAAAAGGTGGAAACAAATACGGCCAGCATAACGGCTATGGCTATGCCCACGGATTCATACCATTCCGTTTGTCCTAAAAACACAAAAACAACATTAATAAACAGAGCAACACATAAAATTTTTATCATGGGGTCGCTTAAGTTGCCCCTGAATTTACTCCAGAAGCCTTCTGTTTCCAGCTCCGTCAGCCTGTTGTCGCCATGTCTGGCTTTTGATTCCTGGGCTTGCGAAGTAGTTAAACCGTAGCTTTTCATGGTAAAATCCTTTAGCAAAATGGCGTCGGCGCGCACAAACCATGATTTTACTGTAGAATCCCTTAAAAGGGGTAGCATTTTTGGAAAAAAATTCATGGATTGCTGTATAATTTTAATGTTCGCCAGTTGGCGGGATAGACAAAAACAATTGGAGGAGAATTATGGCAATCAATCTGCAAAAAGGCCAGCGGATCAACCTGGAAAAGGAAGGCGGCGCAAAACTGCAACGATTTTGCGTGGGCTGCAACTGGGGAGCGATTACGGCCCCAGGCTTCTTAGGTATGGGAAAAAAGACGGTGGACGTTGATCTGGATTTGAGTTGCATAATGTTTGACGCAACGGGTAAATTGCGCGACCACCTCTATTCGCCTTTATACCGTAAGGATTTTCTGTCCCAATACGGCCTGCAGCCGGCAAGCTTGATTCGCAAGACGGCGCGTTGCACCACACGGGTGATGATCGTTCGGGCGACACGGACGGGGACGATGGGCTTGACAATGAAATCATCACCGTTGACCTGCAACGGGTTAACACGGACGTGAAACAGATATTCTTTTTTCTGAATAATTGCGGCAGCGAGGATTTTTCGCAAATCCCATACGCGTCAATTCGGATGTTCGAGGGAACGCCAGATCGTGTTGAAAAAGTATTTGCGGCCTACAACATTTCCGCGGACGCCGCATACCAGGGCAAGACCGCGCTGGTGATGGGCGAGATATATTTACACAATGGCGAATGGAAGTTTAACGCCATCGGCGACGCATACCCGCACCCAAATCTGGGTGTCACCATTCAACTCATTTCAAAACAATACATCAGGAGGTAAACATGGCTATAAACCTGACAAAAGGCGGGCGCTTAGAGCTTGGCAAGGGATTGTCTAAGGTGGGACCGGACACAAGCTGGACAAGCCGTTTTCAAAGGAAGAGGCTGGTTTTATTGAGACCGTTTCAACCGGTGAACTGGAAGGTCTTGTTCCGTGTCCCCACTGCGGAAACCCCGGTCACGGCCATTGCTCCTGCGGCGCAATTATCTGCCTTGATATCAGGAATAATATGAAATTTCTGTGTCCGGTTTGCGGCCAGGAGGGATACATGAATATTGGCGAGGCGTTCGACATAAATCAATCAGCGGGATGAAACGAAAAAGGCGTTGTTTTGTGAATAAATTTAGCGACCGTTGCCGCCTGATACTTGCTTCTGCCTTTGGATTGGGATTGATGCCCATAGCCCCCGGGACTTTTGGAGCCTTGCCGGGCGTGGCAATGCATCTGGCGGTTGCGCTGCTGCTTCCTGAAAAATGGCAATGGCTCGCCCTGGCGCTATGCTTTATAGCGGTGTGCATAGCGCACTTCTGGCTGACGCCCTGGGCGCAGAAGTACTGGCAGGATAGTGATCCAAGTCAATTTGTTTTGGACGAGGCGGCCGGTTATATGGTTGTGCCGCTCGTTGTGACTGCCGGGCCGCTATGGGTGATAGTGTTGGCGGGCTTTCTGTTGTTCAGGATAATTGATATTATAAAGATTCCTCCGGCGCGGCAAATTGACCGGAATTGGCATGGCGCCTGGGGCGTCCTGCTGGACGACATCGTTAGCGGCTTATATGCCTCTGGATTGGTATGGGTAATTGTATTGGTAATGAATTGAGCGTCTTCTGCTGTAACCATACTCAGGGCTTTCCTATCGCCACAACCGACTTTGACAGTATAGGTTGCAGGAAAAAGCATATCAGCCTATTGAGGGATATAGCAATTTCACAAATGGTAGTCCATAACTGCAATCTTATTCCAATCATTGACACCCTGCCCTTGGACTACGAAAATCAAAACTGCTATAAAGCCTGAACCTTTCTCGGTTTTTCTATGGAACTGAACAAATACGCGCTCGCGGCCCAGCCCGCAATGAAGCCCGTCGTTATTCGGAAAATGTGGTTTACAGAATGCGCCAGGTGGTTTTGTATGAGCGCGTCTAATAGCGCAACACAAAGGACCGCCCAAAGGGCTTTGCGTCCGTGACGGGCCAAAAAGCCCAGACGCGGCGTCATGGCCCCGATGGCCATACCGGCGTAAATTCCGGCGCAGCGGCTGCATACAACCATCGGCGAGTCTGAGAATATCAGCGAGCGTTCAGGTATCTGGTGGCAAAAACTCCTGAACGCCAGGCGCATACCCTGCGCGTCACTGCCAAAGGGGATGAGCAGCCAGGGCAAGGCGCCCGCCAGGATAAGCAGGAGCCTTAACAAAATGTGATATATGGATGGCAAAGCGCCTCATCAAGATTGGCGGAGACGGGT
Organism: Holophagales bacterium; assembly: GCA_031273105.1. GTDB lineage: Bacteria > Acidobacteriota > Holophagae > Holophagales > Holophagaceae > WRHW01. The sequence goes on from JAISSN010000140.1 coordinate 5,322, forward strand.
CTTAAAGAATAGTTTCATTCCCAGGAAAGCGCCCAATAAGCCGAAAACGGAAAATAGGATTATATATACAGGAACAAGCAATATGCTCATAGCGCCGCCAACGGCCATGGATTTAAAGAATTCATTGTTGGCCACGTCGGGCATGGATTCCGTCATTGCAGCCATCATTGTGCCAAACATTAAATTGAGCAGCAGACTGGCAATACTGGCTATCAAACCTGCACCCGCGCCGGCGGCGGCGCCAAATCCCACTGATTCGCCAACGGTGAGCGTGTCTTCAGGATTGGCCTTCAAATACAGCGATAACGCGAAGACAACGCCCGCCATATTCAGTAAGCAAAACAGGCAGTTTATGCAGCTCAGGACAGGTATGGAGGATAACACGCCGCCAAAAACGGCGCCCAGAATTACGTGCTTGGTGAATCTTGAAAATCTGCGGGGTTGGGGGGTTGCTTCGTCCATTGAACGCTCCTGTGAAAAATGAACAGTGATTCAGAGATAGTATCACATTCCATGTTAAAACAAGTCGCCAGACATGAGAAGTTGGGACTATATAGCCGTTCAACTTTGAAAAAGTTGAATCGCGCGGTGCGCGCAGGCTGCGCTGAGAGTGCAGCGAGCCGCCGATAGGCGGGGAGAGAAACGGGAAGCGCAGACGTAACTTTAATACTGTAAGACGCTTATCAAGTTGAATCACTTATAAATTACGGCCTGGCGGCGCATGATATGAAACCTTATTTCTCTCTGTTTTTGCTGCGTAGAGCGCCTTGTCTGTGCTGTCAATGAGTTCTTTTGCGTCAATAACCCAATTATTCAAATTTGATACGCCAATACTCACAGTCGTTCTAACCTGGATATTTTCTTCCTCATTGTATATCTCGCTGTTCTCGACAGCATTTCGTATTCGTTCAGCGACTTGCATTACTTGCGCTATATTCGCGTCAGAAATAATTACAACAAATTCCTCGCCGCCATAGCGGACAAAACAATCGCTTGGCCGCAGGGATTTTTTGACGATTCCCGATATAAACGACAGCACTTCATCGCCAAAAGGATGTCCGTAAGTGTCGTTGACGGTTTTAAAATGATCCAGGTCAAGTATCATCAACGCCAAATCTTTACGGTTCTTAATGGCGTGATCTATTTCACTGCGCAAAAAATTTTCAAAATATCGTTTAGTATAGGCCCCGGTTAGCTTATCCTTTAGCAATGGCTCTAAAATCATGTTTGAATATTTTGACAGCGACAAAAAAGACAGGCCCAATATAAACACATAACAGGCCAGCAACGCCAGATTAAGTCTGTTAATATGAAGATATAAATAAGAAGCGTCTATATTCACGCCCACTATGCCAAGCATTTCTCCGTCAGCGTCGAAAATGGGCGCGTAGGCGCCTAAAAGGCGCCCCCATTTTGAATATTCAACAAACTTGAAACTGGAGGGCTTCCCTGTTGAGTATGTAGCCTCTCTCTCCGGGTCATTAGGCCCTGTGGAGCCTGGCGGAGAATAATCCGGGTTTTCTATCGGCTCTGAGTCCAATATAAACTCTATTGTTTTATCATCAAGCTTCCGTTCTGAATAAATGTATTTAATGTTGCTATTGGCTTTAATTTTAGCGAAATAAGCTTGCATCTTTTTATAGTAATCAGAATCCACATTCCTGGTTTCAATAAATAATTTGTATTCTTCGATATTAATCATCAATGTGTCCGCTATTGAGACGACCAGTCCCTTGGCGCTCATCTCAAATTGTTCTTCGATGTCGTTCTTTACGGTGAGGTACACGGTTATGTGTATGACCGTTATGATGACGGCTAAAATAGTCATGCACAACAACATCAGGCGTCTCTTGAACGCGTTGTATAGCCTGTTCATTTGCTTAGCGCCATGGATTCAGGTTGATGGAAATCAATGCGGGGCGGCCTTCAAATTAAGAAGTTTATCACAAAAAATGCAGGGTCGTCAAATAAACAACCAGGCCACATTTGCCCTGTCAATCAGGCACGAGCCATGCGACACCTGGTTGCGGGAGACTGTCTCCCGGGAGATACTCCATGCCAGACCTACAGTTACTACCTATCGTTCCGAGCGCCCCCCAGAGCGATTCGGCGGCGCCCAGGGCCTCTGAATCGGAATCGGGAGAATCCTTCGGCAAAGCCTTCACCCAGGCCAAAACTAGCGCCGATGAAAACGCGCGCGTAAACGCAAAGACCGAATGCGCCGCAAACGCAAAGACCGAATGCGCCGCAAACACAAAGGCCGAAAGCGCAACAAACACAAAGGCCGAAAGCGCAGCAAGCACAAAGGAGGAACGCGTCGCTGACTCGAAGTCAAAGGCTGAACGAGCGGGCAAAAAAAACCCGGCGCAGCCCCGCAAAGGCGCAAAGGCGTCCAGGTCTGGTGTGCCAATATTGCCTGCTCCCGCCAAACAGCCGGGGCCGGCGATTGAAACTATTGGAATAAAAGCAGCGGAGCGAGCGCAAAATGAAATTACAGACGGAAATATTTTGCCAGGCGAGAGCGTTGATGAACAAACCGAAGGCTTGGCCCACGAACTCGTGACGTTATACATGGCCGGCCTGCAGGGCGACGACAACGCGATAATCGTCAATCAGCAGCCTGAAACCGAGACTGACGCGGAAACCCAGGGGGATTCCGATGGAACATTAAATGAAGAGCAGGAGTCCGCCCCCGGATTTCCGGCGGATAATGGCGCTAAGACGCGGCAGGGCATCCATATTAATGAAGCCGCCATTAAGACCCCCTTGACCCAGGCGGAAAAAGTTATCCTCAAAGATGCCCAACCGCCAATTTCAAACCCGCTTAAAAACATTGAAGGGGCCGTTAGCGATAAATCTCAAGCGCCCGAAGCGAGGTCAAACGAAAATCAAAATGTCGCGCCGGATACTAATGGTCAAGCGCCAAGACAAGAGGCCGGAAACATGAGTTTGCCTGACGCCGCAAAGGCGCTTTCGCCGCATATTACCCAGGCGATTGTTTCAGAGGGCATCGAGTTACAGCCGGACTTTCCGTCCCATTTTCAAAAGGATTCAGCGCCCCCGGCGCAAATAGAAGTTCCCAGGACAGCGCCCTTGATAATTGAAAGCGCCCTGCCTCAGTTGAACAAAGGCGAAGCCCAGGTTTTGCCGGAAGTAATAGCGCCGGAAGCAGAAGCCGCTCCCGCCGATGGAACGGACGCAAAGGGGGCTGCGGAAAACACTGCAAAAAATGAGCAGCCGGATTTGAACGCCCAGCCACAACTAAAAGAAGCGGCGAATGACATTAAGGATACTCAGAGCGTTAAAGGTGAAAATGCAGGAATAAAGGTCAGCGGCGACGCTGAAGTAAAAGGCGCTCCCGAAAAAACGCCAGCAAACGCTCAGACCAACTCAGAAACCCTGACTGAAAACAAGCGCCAGGCTGACGCCACGCCTAAACAGCCGGAACAAATAAACCCGCCCGCCGAGCAGGCCAGCAAACCCGTTGAACAGGCAAAGCCCATCGTCGAGCAGGCAAAACAGCCTGCCGGGCAGGTCAAGCCAACAACCGAACAGACCAAACAACCCGCAGAGCAAGTCAAACCGACTATTGAGAAGTCTGGCCAGCCCATAGAGCAGGCCAAACCAGCCGTTGAGCGGGCAACTGAGACTGTTGAGCATATAGAGCAGGCCGAGGGGCGCGAGGTCAAACCCGCCGTATCGCCAAACCAGCCTGCGGAACAGATTAAATCGCCTTTTGCGCGGACAAAAGCCCATGCCGAACAGGCGAAGCCTTCGGTAGATACCAGCGAACAGACAAAAGCGTCGGCAGAGCAGGCTAAACCACCCGTTGAACGAGTAAAAACGCCGATTGAGCAGGCAAAACAAATTTCTGCCGAACAGCCAGACCAGCCCGCCGCTCAGGCAAACGCGCCGGTTGACAAGGCCGCTCTGCACGTAAAACAGACGGGTCAGGGTGCGGAGCAGGCGGGCGCGGTTAAACTTCAGCCCCAGCCCCAGCGTTCAGAAGGCGCGGATGATATTAAGCACGTCCAGAATGTAAAAAACAATGAAAACGTCGTCTTTAAGGCGGAATTTAATCTGGCTAAAGATTCAGCCGGCAGGGAGCGCGGCGCTCCCGAAACAGCCGCCGGCGACAGAAAAATCACAATAGCGCACAACAGCGGCGAAAGCCACTTTGCCCTGACCAACACCGGTACAAACGCCTTAAACGCGCCATCAGGCCAGCCTATAGTCCATGCGGCGGCGAAGCCCTTTCTGCCCCCCCACACGCCAATGGCCCAACTGGAAGGCAGCGTCAGGTGGCTGCTCCGCACTGAGGCCAAGGGCGCGGAAATCCAGCTGCACCCCGCAAACCTTGGCAGGGTGACGGTTCAAATTAAAGTTGAAGGTTCTGAGGTTCACGCCCGCGTGTGGGCCACAGAGGCCAGCACGCTGCCCTTGCTCAAGGGCCACAGGGCATTTTTAGAAACCAGCCTTAAAGAGCAGGGCCTCACGCTGAGCAGCTTTGACCTTCAGCACGGCAGGGGCGGCCAGCAGGCCCAGGGCGAGAGCCAAAGACAGCATCAGCACAATACCCATCATCATTTCGCCCCCCCCATGATGGAGACCTGGACGGGGGCCGAATTTAGGCAAGAGCTGCCTATACAACTGACGGCGCAACGCGCGGATGACGGCAGCGTCGAGCTTTACGCTTAATTGGCATGAAGTGTGAAACAGTAACCACGGAGATTCGAGTATGGCTTACACACCAGCAATCAACAACTACATGGGCTACACGACCCAGGAAAAAGTGCCGTCGCAAGACCTTGACAAGGACGCCTTCTTAAAGCTCCTGGTGGCCCAGCTGCAAAACCAGGACCCGAGCCAGAGCCAGGACCCCGCCCAAATGATTCAGCAGATGACGGCCTTCAGCCAGCTAGAGCAGATGCAGAACACCAGTACGCTGTTACAGGGAATACAGGCCCAGAACGTGGCCCTCTTCCAGGCCTCGGCGACGACGCTGGTAGGCAAAACCGTCCGCGTCCAGGGCGCCGGCGTCCCGCTGCAGAATGGCGTCGCCAAGGTCAGTATGGAACTGGCGGGAAGCGCCGAGGTGACGATGACCGTCAAGGATGAAACCGGGCGCATCGTCGCAACCATCGAAAAGGGCGGTTTTGATCGGGGCTTCCACGAATTTGAATGGGACGGCAAGACGGCGGCGGGCCTTCAACTGGACGACGGAACTTACTTTATTGAATTCACGGCCAAAGACGCCGAAGGCAACAGCGTAGTTGCATCCAGCGTCAGCGACATAAAGGTTGATTCCGTCGCCTTCGCCGAAGGATCAGTTTTAATAGTGGCGGGCGGCAAGTACTACTCGCTCGGCGACATCATCGAAGTTAAAGCCTAAAGGTAAAGGAGGAATACCATGGGCATAGCAGGCGCGTTTTATACAGCACTCTCAGGCTTATCAGTCAACTCGGCCTCGCTGACTGTGATTGGTAATAACCTGGCAAACCTCAACACGATTGGCTTTAAGGGCAGCTCGACCACCTTCCAGGACCTGTTTTCGACGACCCTGGGCGCCAGCGCCTACCAGGGCAACGGTAACCCGTCCCAGGTCGGACTGGGCGCTACAGTAGGAGCCGTCAACCAGAACTTTGGCCAGAGCACCTTCCAGAGCACGTCAAACCCGACGGACATGGCTATCCAGGGCGCGGGCTTCTTTTACATGAGCCTCGTCAACGGCGGCTTCGGCCACACCAGGGCGGGCAACTTCACCGTTAATCAATTCGGCTTCGTGGTTGACCCCTCCGGCAACAAATTGCAGGGCTACAACAGGGATTCCAGGGGAGTCATAGACACCACCATGGGATCCACGGACATCCAGCTCCCCGTCGGCGCGACCATACCCGCCAAGGCGACCGAGGCCATTTCCTTTACGACAAACCTGGACGCGTCGGCGTCCCTCCTAAATTCCAGGTACACCACCAGCGTTCAAACCTATGACAGCCTTGGCACCAGGCATAACTTGTTAATTACCTATGAAAAGGTCACGTACGGAACCCACCCTGACTGGGGTGCTGCTGCTACTCCTGTGCTTCCTCCTGCGCCTTTGACTAATAATGATGTTGTACCCAACGTGTGGAGATATTTCATCTGGTCGCCGGATTCAAATCCTAAGACCATGCCCCCGCCCGAAGGATGGCAGACCGGCGGTGGAACATATACTTTCGGTACCGACTACGAGGTTCTGGCGCAGGGGCTTATTGGCTTCGATACCGGCGGTTTAATGGACGGCAACATAATACATGAGTACGATAATTTCGTTACTCCTGACCCCTATGACCCAATAGGCCCGCCCCCCATCCCCAGTAACCGTTTTGACGCTGCGGGTAATCCTGTGATTGAAGTAACATGGAACAATGGCTCGGCGTCTCAGATAATTGGAGATGGCGCGATTACCTGGACATTAAACACGGCCGGGCCATTGCCGGAAACTCCCAACTACCTGCTGACGCAGACAGACGGCCCGTCGGGCACCAGCAACACCTCCCAGAACGGCTACGGCGCGGGAACCATCAAGGGCCTCACCGTTGACCAAAACGGCTTCATCATCGGCACATTCACCAACGGGCAGACCTACGCCGTAGCCCGCGTCGCCATGTCAATATTCACGAATAACCACGGCCTGGAAAAGGTGGGCGAAAATATCTGGAAGGAAACCATAGCCAGCGGCCCCGCCAGTATAGGCACGGCCAACGACGTGGGCCGGGGCGCGGTGCTAGGCTCCCACTATGAAATGTCCAATGTTGACGTGGCCGATGAATTTACCCGCCTGATAATCACCCAGCGCGGCTACCAGGCCAACAGCCGCATAGTAACAACCTCCGACGAAATGATGCAGGAGACGCTGAGCCTCAAGAGGTAATCCGCTGATTAGCTGATTCGCTGAAGCACTGAAGCGTTCAAAAAAGCCCCCGAAGCCCGGGGGCTTTGCTGCGTTTCGCAGCCATATGACCCGATAATATTATTGTGAGGTTGAGGTGAACTTTCGAGAGGCAGAGAAGATAGTCAAAAAAGACGGCTGGCGGTTGGATAGAATTGACGGTTCGCACTATCAATACGTTCACTCAGAAAAAAAGGGACTTGTGACGATACCTAGACACAAAGGGGAATTGAAACCCAAAACTGTCGAATCAATTTTGAAACAAGCTGGCCTAAAATAAATCAGGAGTACGCCATGAAACTTAGTTATCCCGCTGTTTTCTACCCTTGCGAACCTGATGAAGGCAGCGGGTACACCGTTGATGTTACAGACCTTTTGGGCTGTGTCACCGAAGGCGATACGCTTGCTGAAGCTATTTTAATGGGTGTTGAAGCAGCTTCGGGCTGGGT
>JAISSN010000155.1 GCA_031273105.1 Holophagales bacterium
ATTCCTGTCGTTATTTTTATGTTTGACTCCATCGAAGCAAACACGGCAAAGGCCCAGCATGTGCCGTATGGGTTCTGGTCGCGTATAGGCGATACAAGACCTTCGTCCCTCAAATCGTAATTGGGCGGGTAAGAATCAAGCCCTGCTTTCACCATGGCCTCAATTTGAGTTGCCGCGCCATTGAATTTTGGCCTGAGCAATGAAGGGGGTCTGTAGCCGAAGCGTTCGTCTATAGGCTCGACATACAACCCGCGCGCAACGCGATCGGCTCTTTCAGCTTGCCTGGCCTGCCATTCAAGGTAAGCGGGATTCAGGGGCGCCTGCCTTAGCTCGGGTTCCTGGGCGTTCAGGCCGCTGCCATAAAAGTTGCCTAAAATCGCGGCGGCTAGCGGCAATACGCGAAAGATACGCATAAGCGTTCTGTTTGCGTTACTCACGCGGGGGTGGGATGATTTGAAGCGCATATAGGTTCCCTCCTGTCACTATTAAGTGTTTTTTATAATTCGGATTTTGTCAATGGTGTTTTGGCGAAAGATTTGGGTTTAAAGAATTTTAGAGTTTAGTCAATAGTTAATATTGGCGCGGCGCGTGTCCCGTGTTATATTACTATGAAATATGCGAGGCGAGTATGAGCGATGAACCGCGGCTGGCTTATTTTGTGGCGATCAAGGAGGGCGCGAGCTACCTTGGCGGCCTGTTGATTACAAATTCCCTGGGGATTCCCATTGACTTCAGATACACCGAGCCTATAACGCCGACAAAATTGCAGTCGCTCTTGTATGGCAAGGCGCTGGAGCCGCATTTAAGGGGAGACGTCATTCAAAAGGCGCTTCTCAAAGAAATCAAAACTCCGCCAGATTTGATGTTTGTGCGGATGTCAGACCTCGCAGGCGATTTTGCTGTCGAAAATAAATACCCGATATTATCTGTGCAACGCTCCCAGGAGCAGCCCCTCCCAACCCAGGGAGCCACGACGCGAATATCATCCCGTGAATTGTTGGTTCAGCTCTCCGAGGGAGCCTCGCCGTTGCGGGTGCTTTTTGCGCATGGATTAACGCAGGCAGAGCAGGATTCGGCAATGGAAAAAGTTGTTCAGGCCGGTTATCAGATGGACCTGGCGGAGCCGATGGATCGCACGCTGGAAGCTCTCCGCAGTCTGATACATACCGAAGAAAAGCCAAAACAGGGGTGACGATGTTAGGGCGTATCAAAGACACGGTAGAAGATGTCGCCGAAACCATCAAACGCGCCTTTGTCGGCCCGGCTGTACATTCCGCGCCGCAGTTTTTTATTGAGACGCCTGTTTCTAACGCAATGCTATTGCCGGTCGCCAGTACCCTGGTGGCGCCGCTGACCATTTCGGCAAATATTTCTGTAGCGTCGCTACTGCTGTCCGCGCCTGTCAGCATCGCCGATGTTCAATTCAGGCCCCTGGTACTGCTTGAAACCGGTGAAGCGTTTAAGGCGAACGCAAAGTTAGTCAGCATCCCCCTTGCCTGGTCCGGCGTGGTTAAGTTCGCTGAAATTCCGCGCATGAACGCCCCCGCCGTAAGGGGCGTTGATGATTCATATTCTGTATTTAAAACCGAATTTTATGTCCTGCCGCAATTTTCATTAAAGCTTGAAAAGACCTATAAACTAAATACGTCTATGAATACTCCGCGTTGTTTTACTTCTGTTGAGACGGCCCTTTCGCGGCCTATCGGCATTCAGTCAGAAAACGTTGAAAAAATATCCAAAGCCCTGCTGATGCGCTACACCATTCAACTGGTCAAAGAAACCCGTGAAAACATTAGAAACCTTGAAATAATCGGCATTTACAGCATTCCCAAAAAAGGCGTCCGCGCCATAAAGCGCGACGCATCCGCCGGACTGCTGCGGATACTGGTTGGGTCTGAAGCGCAAAACAGTGAATACAATAAGCTGATGCTTGCGCGCAAAAAAAGCGACTCCACGATTGTCAGTTGCGTCGTTAACCCAGAGACAGAATGAGGTGTGAATGACTAAGTCATATTACGCAGGCATGGAAGTTGACGCGCAGTGCGGGCGCTGTAAGACAGAGACCAGGCACCGCGTTTTGACCATAACCGACGGCGTTCCGGAAAAACTGATCTGCGCAGCGTGCGCTTCGGTTCACAAATTCAAGCCGGAGCGCGTACGGGCCGAGGCACCGTCGTCTGGCCGCTCGTCGAGAACCACGCAGGCATCTCCAAAGCGGGCTTCTTCATCTCCATCTCAATTTCAGCATTTGATGATTTCAGAGCGCGCAGGCGCGATTGCAAAGCCATACTGCAAAGGTACAAATTGGGAAGCGGGGATGTGGATTGACCATCCTTCCTTCGGCCTGGGCAAGATTCAACATAAATCAGGCCGCAAAATTGAAGTGTTGTTTCAGAGCGGCCTTAAAACCCTGATGGCATTGTGATAAAGGGATAGCTCTTTCGCTGGAGCGCATCTTCTCATACCAAGTTGCTGTCAAAAGAGATTACAGATGAACAGGCGGCTAATTAAAACACAGTGATGACAGGACTTTTGGCTTAATAGTTGGAATAACCTTCTCCTTTTTTCCAGGGATAGAAAATGGCGGGATAGCTGAGTTTCATTTTATCTCCTTGCTCATTAGTTGGCAAGTTGGCGCTGATACATCTCTGTAAGCGCGCTTTGCAGGGTTTTGGAAAAGTCAATACGCTGCGAGTCCGCAAAAGTGTTTAAGTAAGCGGGAATTTCCAGAGTTAAGGTTTTTGTTATTGTTTTGCGGCCGTATTTTTTGGCGTGTTCATCTAAATCCAAGGCCAACAGG
>JAISSN010000159.1 GCA_031273105.1 Holophagales bacterium
AAAATCCGGCGGCGTCTCTTTTTCGCCCTTTGCGGTTTGATAGCTTTCAGGTTACTTCATTCGTGGCTACTGCTGTTTTGAGCGGTAAGTGTACATTTTTACCCCTCAATCTGTAACACAGTAAGCCCATCCTGCTTCGTGCTTGTGCCAACAACTGGCACAACGTCACCGACACGGTATGGGCGTTTCCTGCGCCTGAAGGCGTCTGGAAAGGCAACGGCTTCCAGTAGGCCAGCCTCATCCTCCAGCGTCACAAACTGCATCATATCGCCGTGCTTGGTTGGTACGGGCTTATCAGCAACAACCAAAGCCCACATCCTCAGTCTGCGGTTAGGAATATCAGCGTCAACAGTGCGGTTTGAATAGCCGCTATGATTGACCCTCGCTATCACTGCGGGGTGCATTTCAAGGGGAAATCCCATAGTTTCCATTTCAAGGCTCGCCCTCTGAAATGGGTCTGTGGGTTTGGGGCGCACACCGACAGGCACACCGCCAAAGACGGCCCAGGCTAACCTCGTGCGGTCGCCATCCTGCGCCCAGATGTCAAAAGCCCCTGCCGACGCTAAGGCTGTGGCTGTATCTACAGACAGAGGCGCACGGGCAAATAGTTCTTCCAGAGATGAAAAGGCTCCGCCCTTTTCCCTATTCTCCAACAAGGCGTCAATGTCCTTCTGCCGCGCCCCCTTGATTGCCATCAAGCCTACCCTAAGCCCCTGCTCGCCTTCCGCGCTAAAGCCATATTGTGAGCGGTTCACGTCCGGGCCTTTCACAACAAGCCTGTGCCTCCTCGCGTCTCCTAAATAGGCAATGGCTGGGTAAAAGCCTCCCTGGTTAGTTATCACAGAGGCAAAGAAGTGAGCCGGATGGTGGGCTTTAATCCATGCGGATTCAAAGCTGACCTGAGCGTAGCTCGCTGAGTGCGGCTTGCAGAATGAATAGCCCCTGAATGTCTCAATCATACTCCAGACTTCATCTATGACGCTTCCAGGTATGTTGTTTGACAGGCAGCCCCGCCTGAAATTGTCATAAAAGGCTGGCAGCTTTTTTGAACAGTCCTGTTTGCCTAAGAGTTTCCTCAATTTGTCAGCCTCGGAGTGCGTCCAGCCAGCCATAGCCATGCCTACCCTGACAACATCCTCCTGATAGACGAGTACGCCATAGCTTTCCGATAGAAGCGCGTCTAACACCGGATGGCTCGGCGTATAGGTTTCCTCTCCCCTGACGCGCTTAACGTATGTATCAATCCAATGATGGGCGGCAGGGCGGATTAGGCTTGAATGGACAACCAGCGTCTCAAAGTCCCCCCTGCCTACCCGCTGTTGCAGTTGCCTCGTGGCGGGGCTTTCAACGTAAAACACGCCTATGCTGTCGCCTTTGGCTAACATCTCCTGAGTATCGGGGTCAACGCGGGGGTTCCAGTGATGGCTCCTGTCATAGCCCAGACCAACCAGGGCGTCACGCACCACAGCAAGGCTCCTGTTGCCTAAGATGTCAATCTTGACAAGGCCGTAGTCCTCCACGCCGTCCTTGTCCCATTGGGTGATTGAAACTCCCTCTTTTGCAGGGGCTGGCTGGAATGGTACATGGTTCCAAAGCGGATTAGGGGTGATTACCGTTCCCCCGGGATGTACGCTTAATTGCTGGAAATGCCCCATGATGCTCTTAGCCATTTCAACAATAGGCTTCCAGGCCGGATTAGTGGAGGCTTCAATAATGCCCCCGTCCCATCCCCTGACCAATCGGGCAAGGGTTTTCAATTCTGATTCAGGTCTGCCGTGGGCTTGCGCTACACAGCGCAGCGCGGAACGGGCTTTGAAAAAGTTGTGATTGCTCACCATTGCTACATGTTCCCGCCCGTGCGCTTCAAAGACGGACTGAATTACCGCATTCCTCTCATCCCACGCAAAGTCAACGTCAAGGTCTGGCGGGTCTGTTCGCGCCTCGGATAAGAAGCGTTCAAACATCAGATTGGCAGCTATGGGGTCAATATTGGTTATACCAAGGGCATAGCTGACAAGGCTCGCCGCTCCGCTCCCCCTGCCGCACGTCCGTGAAACCTTTGCCCTTTTCAGGATGTCGTCAACGACCAGAAAATACCCCGCAAAGCGTTTACGCCTGATAAGGTCTAGCTCCATCCTCAATCGGCTCTCAACAGCCGCCTTGTCTGTCATGTTGCGCTTTATAATGCCTTCCCTGACGCGATGCAAAAGGCTCTCGTCCAGGTCGCCGTCAATATTATGAGGCTCCGGCATTACCCATGTCCCCCAATGGGGTTCCCATGAGGTCAGGCGCTCTAATAGGGCTATAGTGCTATTAGCAATGGCTATATCCGCCGATGGATAGAGGGATTCCCATTGGGCGCGTGATACGGCGGCTTCATTAGGTTCCCAAAGCGGCTTTGCGCGGGTAATCAGGTCACATGTGGCTATAGCGCGTTTCAGCCTGTGCAGTTCAAGTCCTGCGGGTGTCCTGAAGCGCAATACTTGTGGGCAGATAACGTCAATGCCGCGTTTGTGCGCTTCCATTGCTTCTAGGGTGTTGTGGTTGCTGGCTAAGAATGTGGGGGCAATACCATGTTTTGCCAGCAAGTCCGCTCCGGTCAGCGTCATTGCTACAACGGCGCAGTCCTTTGTGGGTAGCTCCGGCGCCCTCTCATGCGCCATGTCAGTGAGCAAATGGCACATCTGAGCGTAGCCTGTGTCAGACCAGGGCAAGGCTCCGTATTCACGCCCCCTCCACTGAAAACGCGAGCCAATCAAAGGCGTTAATCCCGCTTCAAGGGCTGTGTCCCTAAATACAGGCCAGCCGTGCAAGCCTGTATTCCAAAGGGCTACTGTATCGTAGCCCATTCGGGCTGACAGCTTTATCGCCTGTTCTGAGGTATAGATGCCCTCGCCTGGGCTGTAGTCGGTTATGGCGAGCAGGAATGACATGGAGCTATAGAGCGGCGGTACGCGCCCATCCGGGAAGGACGGGGCTGTCAGGGAACCGTTTTCTCAGTTTTGCCAATGCTGGCTCTATGGCTTCCAGCTTCTTATGGCCTTCGACAAAGAGGGCTTTGGGCCGCCCCATGCCCCAGGCTATATGAGCGTCAAAGCGATGGATTAGGATTCTTCGTATGGACTTATCACGAAAAGCGGCTTCCGCCGTCCTTGCGACAGCCAGAGGCGGCTCTGACAGGTCAACGTCGTCCGCCCTCCAGCGGTGGTGAGTTCCGTCCACGTCCCACCAGTTCAAGGTAAGCAATCGCGGGCTTCTCGTTTCCTTCCAGAGCTTATCCAGCAGCCAGGGGGCCAATGGCACAGATTCAGGCATGGCTGGCGGCTCAATTCGCCATGTGTGGCGGCTTTCATTGGGCTTGTCCGCGAGCATGGGCAAGCGGGGCCTGTCCTCTCCACGGGCCGCTTGTAATATGCTCTTTGCTTGTTCAGACCGCATGAATTGAGACAGCATATCTACAGGCACGGGCTGTAAATCACGGATTTGGTACAGCCCAAGCCTGTTGAGCCTGAACAATATCCCTGCCTCTATGCTTGATATGGCTTTCAATGGATGGGGGGCTAGAAAACTGGCTTCAAAGCCCTCTTCCACGCTTTCAATGCCGTGTTCTCGCTTTGCGGCAAGTCGTGAGGCTGTGCCGCTCAGTGATAATCCGCCATGCCCTGACCATCCCATAGAGCCGGATAGCTCCTTCAAAATGAGATTAGCCGCGTCTTTGGGATTGCCGTACAAGCTCTGTGTCCCCCGCAGTTCTATCAGGGCTTCCCCCATGCGGCCCAGAGCGCCCTGCGGCGTCCAGCGGGTCAAAAACTCGCCAAAGCCCGCTTGAGCCTCCCACCATATCTGGGGGGCAGGGTCTAAGACATGTAGCCCTGGACAGGCTCTCAGCGCCCTGTCCATTGAATCTCCCGCCTCTATGCCCTCAGAACGGGCAAGGCGGTTCACAAGCCACAAGGTAGGCGTATAGCCTCCATGCGGCGACAGAAAGGCCAATGGGCGGCCTGATAGCCTGCTGTCCCGCCCAGAGGCAAGTTGAAATGGCAGTTCGGGTACCCAGAGGGAAAGCATGTACACCTCTCACACCGGTACGGTGTAGAGGTATTATAGCGAAAAAAAAGCGAATGACAAAGAAATGAATCAAGCCTTTGTAACCTGAATGGCTCAGGCATGTGCCTTTGCGGAGATGGGTTTCGGCGATGTCAGCATAGAAATTAAAGCAATTTCTATTTAGAATTGGAATTAGAGAGCTTGAGGAACAAAAGAATAGAAAATTCCCGCTTGCAACGCTGACGTGGCTTTGCTATGATCATTAGCTGTCAGTCTGCCACAAGGCGGATTGCCACGCCAAGAGGCTTCAACCATGAGCAAGCGTTTCCCCGTCTTACTAACCTCAGCCCTTATCGCCCTGGCCCTGCCCTTCATCGGGTGCGACATCGGCGGGGGCAAATCCGCCGTCGCCGTCACGGGCGTTACTGTCAACCCGGCGACGCTGGCGCTGCAAATTGACAAGACCCGCCAGCTATCCGCAGCCGCCCAGCCAAACAACGCGACAAATAAGGACGTGACGTGGTCAAGCAGCAACACGGGCGTGGCGGATGTCTCAAGCAGCGGTCTGGTGACTGCCAAAGCCGTTGGCGAGGCCACGATCACAGCCACCACCCAGGATGGCGGCAAAACGGCAAGCTGCGCCGTCAGCGTGACGCTCTATGACCCTGTTAACGAGGTAGAAACCGTCAAGGTATTAAGCGAGCCATTTTTAATGCCTATCGAAGATGTCTTCACTATTACAGGTCGGGATGTCGTTGTAACAGGGCGTGTTGAGCGAGGCGTCGTTAGAGTTGGTGATGAAATCGAAATTGTCGGTGGCGGCAAACCAACTAAAAGAGTGACGGTGGCAGGTATTGAAATGTTCAGAAAACTCCTGGATCAAGCTGAGGTTGGAGATAATGTTGGCGTCCTAATCAAGGGTATAGAAAAGCCCGACATTACACGAGGTCAGGTGCTCGCTGAGCCTGGTAGCGTGAGGTGATTCCATGCCCACCTGCCCATCCTGCAACGATGCGCATGTTGCTCTCAAAGTTAAACCGCTCTAATTGAATCGTGTAACACGCTAATATTTAGTGGAAGCGCTATATATGAGACCAGATTTGATTTGCGCGCTCCGGCGTCGCTTGACAAACCGCGACGGTTTGATATCATTTCCGTATGGTTAAGTATCGTTTCAACGACCTGCGTGCGGTGTATTACCTGATAAAAGACAATGGCATAAAGCTGGATGACGCCGTTAAGCAGGCGGGACTGCCGAAAGATTGGGTGAACAACCTTGACAAATGGGGGATACAATACCTCAGCGGCGCGACAATGGGGCGCGAATCATCCGCCGTTGCCAAAAAAAACATAACGGACCGCGCAGCAACGGGGGGCGGCCCGGCCGGCGTGAAAGAGCGAAGAGACCTTTCCAACGCATCAGAGGGCGACAAGGTGAATGGGTTGCGCAAACTTTTGCACGACGGAGACATAAGTTTCGAAGATGCGTTAGAGATGCTTAACTTGCCAGAGAATTATATCTTGGACATGAAATCCTGGGGTCTTAGATTTATCGCCGACGGCCGCTCCGTGGTTTTGGACAAAGAAATCGACGTTTCAAGCAAAATCAGCCTTAAAAAACCTAAGATGGATTTCAGAGACTTTATAGCATATCAAGAAAAGGAAGAAAAACAGGAAGAGATAGAAAACAGCGGCGGATATATAGGCATTAAAAGGTAAATCGTCTGGCTTTAATTCTGGACATCAAGAGTCCCTAATAAAACATTCTCTAAGGGAATGGCCATAACTGTTCTGGTGTTGGGAATTATTTGGAATTCGTCCGCTGTGAGCCTGATTGTGACTGTTCCAGGGGTTACGTTTACGCCAGGCTTGAGGCTAAGGGCAACCCGAGCCAGAACTCCGCTGTTTAGATTTTTGAGGTTGTCTATACCTTTTTGAGCAACGACGGCTTGCAGCTGGGCGCCTGAAGCCGAAACCCTTGACTTGACGCCAACCGGGGCAACGCCCAGATCGAATACCGCGCCATTCTGTACATAATAGGTGAAATCAGGGTTAATGATATAGCTGTCGGATACCCACGCCCAGTTTACAATATCTGTTCTGTTAAGGCTCAGCATAAACGCGATGCCTGCGGATTCATCCGCCTGCCCCCGGGCGACCAGGTCCAGCACCAATTTACTTTTCGTGCTAAGGTTGGTATTCCTGATAAACCTGAAACCATTGCCCGGGGCAGGGTCTGTGTAATTCAGCGCTGGTACGCCTGGAGTTTTATTACCGCCGCCACAGCCTGCCAAAAACACAAAGGCCGCCGAACAAAACATTGCCGGAATTAAAAATTTGAATTTCATGTTTCGTCCCTCCCTTAAATAAAGTTTAGTAATATGGCGAGGTCTTCATCATCAATCTTGCCGTCGCCGTTAAAGTCAGCCAGAATAATATGAGCAGGGTCATCGCTGCCATAGAGCGACTGGAACTTTAACAAATCCCGCACATCCGCGCCTGGCGCGCCGTCTATATTAAATAGATCAGGGTAAAGAAGCGAAGCGTCGCTTGTTGCGCTGCCGAGAGGGTTTCTGGCTATCACTCTGAAACGCTTAAAACCCTTAGCTATGTCAATAGTGTCGGAGGCGTGAATAGTGACAGAATATGTATTGCTTGTGGCGCCTGGGATATTAGCCCAGGTTGGAGAACCATCCGCTGAAATCTGCGTAATCTGCCACTGGTACGTCGGCGCCGGTCTGCCAATGGCGTGGGCCATGAAAGTGGCCTGCTCTCCAATAGCAGTGCCAAAAATGTCCTGGGGATGAGCGGAAATTTTTGGCGCAAAGTCTTCTAATTCGCGCAGCGTTTCCCACACGCCGCGTCCGTGCGTGCCAACGCGCATAAAACTGCCGTCGGGGGCAATGTAAATATCCCGCACTGGAACCATAGGCAGGTCATAACCAAATCGCTCCCAGTTATCGCCTTGGTTTGTGGTGTAATACAGGCCGTATTCAGTGCCTGCGTAAACTGTCTGGTTGTCAATGGGGTCAACCTTTACAACGTGGATTGGCGTGCCAAAAGGGATTCCGTTTTGGTTTTCCAGCGCGCCGTCAATGGCCGCCCAGGTATAACCGCCGTCCAGTGATTTCCATAGATGATTAAACAGATGGCCGTTTGTCACGCCGGCCACATTCCATGCGCCGGGGCGAACTGAAGACACATACATGATGTTGGGATCAGCCGTGTCAAAGGCAATGTCGCCCAGATTGCCGCCGTTGCCGGGGAACGCGCCAAGCGTGTACCTCCATGTCTGGCCGCCGTCTTCTGAAATAACGACCGTGCCGCGCCTTGCTGTGACGTCTGATTGATTTAGGTCTATTAACGCGCCGACAAGGCCGCGCTTCAAGGGCGAAGCCCCCATGTTGCGTATTCTGTAAGGGTCTCCCGACGCAGGCGTCGGCCATCCGCTGGCCGCGTCATTAGGCAGCCTTGTCCATGTTTGGCCAAAGTCGTTGGACACATATGGAACAGAATTTGTAAAGGTATAAACGCGGTTGCCAGTGGGGTCGGCCATCTCTTGTATTAAGCGGGTATAGAAGGGCGTGCCGTTCGGATCTCCGTCTCTGTCTATGCCGCTTATTGAATCAGTCCAATGCGCTCCGCCGTTTACACTGCGGTAAATCCACGTGTTATAAAGCGTGCCAAGCATTTTGTCGCCGTTATAGGGGTGTATGAGGCAGCCAAACCCATCGCCCCCTATGACGTAGCTGTAGTAATTTTTTTCGATATTTTTTCTGAGCAAGGTGCCGTTGTCCTGTGTGCCAATAATCACGCGATCTCTGGAACCTGCGGGCGTATCGGCGTTTGTGGCGCCCAGGTTATAGACCAGGTGGGTCGCCAGCCCTCTGTTGCGGCGGTGGTCTATGATTTCGGGGCTGGACAAAGTAGTTCTGTTAGGGGTTGTTGGAATTGGATTTATATTTGGCTGCCTTAAAATCGAAAGACCCCCGTCTGTGGCAATGTACAGGGCCTTTGGCCGTCCCGGGGGCGTCCAGACGCCAGCGTGCATGTCGGCGTGTGTATATTGATAAGAATGAGAAATCCAGCTTGTGAACTGGGAGAAATTCGCCCCGCCGTCTGTTGAGCGGTACATGTTTAAATTTGTACCCACAAAGACTACGTCGGGGTTATCGGGGTCAACGGCAACCAGATGGTTATAGCCCGCCTGTCCGCCGTCTGTCCAAAGTAGATCAGAAGCGCTGTACAGGTTGTTGGCCCCATTTGTCACCCAGGTTTTTCCGCCATCGGACGATTTAAGCAAAACATTCGGGAATATTCTATCGCTATCAGGCACATCCCCAATCTGGTACAGGCCGTACAGCGTATTCCCGCTGGCGGCTATGGCTATGCGGCCAAAGCCCCTGTCGGATGGGGCTGTTGCAGTGCCGTTGCTTACTGTAGCCTTTGTCCAGGTTGCCCCGTTGTCTTCAGACCAGGCTATGCCGCCGCCGCCAAAGTAGCCGTAGCCGATGAAGGGCTTGGAACCGTCATAGCTGCCGCCGCCATCGCAGAACTGATAGGTTAAAACAAGTCTGCCATTATTTAACTTGAGAATATCCCAGGCGGTGGCGTATTCGTTTGGCGGATAAGCCGCGCTTGAGTAGCTTACGCCCGTGCCGTCCTGTAAAGGGCCGCTCTGCACGCGCGTGAAAGTTATACCGCCGTTTGTCGAGCGAAAGAGGCCCATGTTGCCCGCTACCAATATTACGTTGCCTGGCAGTGAGACAATTGTTTTTGTCATGTTGCACTTACCTAACTCGCCTCCCCTGTCCCAGGTTTCGCCGCCGTCTTTGCTGATATAAAACCCCCTGCCCTCGGCTGTGCCGTGGGGCGCCGAGGCGGGCATCATGTCGCCCAGGGAAATATAAATCGTATTGGGGTCATCGTGCTTGAACGCCGCAGCGCCTATGGCGGTGTTGCCGCCCGATGGCAGGCCGTCCGTCATCGGCGCCCACACCCAGTCGTCATTGGTTGCCAAATTGGCGTTGCGGCTGCGCCACAGGCCGCCTCCGGCAAAGCCCACGTATATTACATTGGGATTTGTTGGATGGGGCAGTATCACCGTTGGCCGCCCTGCGTCCGCTACGTTTGGGTCGGTGATAGTCTGCAAACTAAAACCGTCAAAGGGGCCTATATTGACCCACTGATTTGGCGGAAGGTCATTCCCGGCGGACGCGCGCCGCTTGTAATACTTGCGCGCGCCTGGTATCAAGTGTCCCCACTTTTCTATTTCGCGCTCGCCTACTTTGGTTTTGTAATCAAGGTACTCATTGGAGACGGGGCCAAACCACTCTCCGAACCACTCTCTGCGACCAAACGGGTTGTCTTTTTCCGGCTTAATCTCTGTCTTTGCCTCATTCGCCTCACTCCCAGCCTTGACCCCAATCCCGGTTTCAGCATTGGCTTTTTTGACATTATCTTGTTTGCCCGTTAACGCCGCAGCGTCGTCCTGGGCGAAAGCAACCGGATTGGCTGCTAACAGGATGACGAGGAGACGCCGTCCCAAACCCTTGAATTGAAATTTCATAAATACCCCCAGAGAAAAATCCAGCGCGAACTGAAATGCGTCCAGTTGCGCCCTTATTTGTCTTACATTATTTATACGATGGCTCCCGCCGTTTTGTGACAAATAATTGAGATTGCTCAAAATGGGATTATGGCTGGTATTTGGCGCAGGCATTTATGAGGCTTTTAGAGCGGCTTATAATCCCGGATGAAATACCCTCGGAAAATCAGGGGGGCTTTGACAACGCGCGTGAGCGTGATCAATGCGTCATTGCGCACAAAATTGGCGAAAACTTGAGTATTCTTTCGCAAACAGATAAATTGTAACCAGGAGAATTCATGTACCGAATCACAAACGGTATTTACATAAGTTTTGCCCACCACGTGCGCGGCCACTCCGGGCCTTGTATTTCGCTGCATGGACATACCTGGAAGTTTGAAGTGACGCTGGGCGCCAATGAGCTTGATAGCGAGGGTTTTGTTGTGGATTTTGGTCAGGTGCGTAAAGAGGTGCTGATACCCTGCCACAATTTGCTGGATCACAGCCTGGCTATGGGCGAGGGTACCTGGTCAAAAAATCATCGCCACTTTGCCTCTATCGGCGCCGATCTGATTGGAAGCCGCATGGAAACGCTGGGTCACGATGGGGAGCGGCAAAACGCCCACGCCGGCCTCTTAAACGGCGCAAGGAATGAATTTCCCGGCGGGATCAAGGTAACGGTTTTCCCTTTCAGTCCTACCAGCGAGCGCTTGGCGGAGTGGCTCTATCGGCTGGCGGTGGACAACATGGAAGAGGGCCGCGTAAAAGTGCTTGGAACAAAGGTTTATGAGAGCCTGCGCCCAACGGAGAGCATTGCGGAATTTACGCCATAAAATGGAAAAAGTGTTCCGCTCCACAAGTCAAACGACTATACTTTGACAGTAGTGGGAGTGACGATGAAGGCATACCTTGAGACAACCATTTTCAATCGCTATTTTGAGGAAGGCAGGGAGTATTCAAATGAAACGAAACTGCTCTTTGACAGAATCGCCGAAGGAAAAATTGAGGGTTTCATTTCATTAGCCGTGCTTGAAGAGCTGGAAATGCTGCCCGATTTCATGCGGACGCAGATGCTGTGGCTCATTCCGAGGTATAACATTAAGACGCTGGTGATGCGCGAAGCGGCTTTTGAGCTGGCGGACATGTATGTTGACACGGGCATCATACCGGCGAGGTTCATGTTTGACGGCCTGCACATCGCCACGGCGGCTGTTTATAATCTGGATTGCATCATCAGCCTGAACTTCCGTCATATCAACAGGTGGCTGACCAAAGCCGAAACGGAGATTGTGCATCGCATGAAGGGCCTTGGACACCTGTTTATTTGTACGCCCGGAGAGGTGCTCTATGATAAAGAATGAATTTGAGAGCCGATTAGACGACATACGCGCTGAGCTTTTTGAGAATACAAAAGCTCTGACAAATATCGCCGCCGCCGCCATCAATGAGAGGGGCGGAAAGACGGCGCAGAAATACGGAATTAC
>JAISSN010000087.1 GCA_031273105.1 Holophagales bacterium
AGCAAGGGAATGACGATACACGCGGCCATCAGGTCGGCTTTACTGGAATGGGTGGAGAGAAACCACGCGGGAACATAGATGAACGCGCAGTCAGTTCCATTGGCCGAGAGGATGCGGCCTTCAAAGATAGAAGATGTCGTGGGGCAGCCCCACCTGCTTGGCTCCAGGGGAATTTTGACCAGGCTGACGGCCTCCGGGCGTTTGCCTTCCATAGTTCTCTGGGGGCCTCCTGGCACAGGCAAGACCACGCTTGCAAGGCTTCTGGTCCTGGCGTCCGGGCGCGGGTTTCTGGAATTTTCGGGCATAACCGGCTCTGCCGCAGACTTAAAGAAGTTTCTGCTGGAAAACAGCGGATCGCCGCTGTTTCGCGGCCTAGCCCCGGTTCTCTTTCTGGACGAAATCCACAGGTATAACCGTTCACAACAGGATTTACTGCTTCCCTTCGTGGAGAGGGGCGAGGCCGTGGTCATAGGGGCCACCACGGAAAATCCGGCCTTAGCCTGGCCCGGGTCGTCCAGAGGATTGCCGGGCCGGAGCTTCGCTTTGAGCGCGCGCTACGCGTCAGGGCGTTGGACGCCTAGATCTGTTCAACTTTGATAAGCAACATGCGGAATTGAAGCAGCGTCTGCGCTTTCCGTTTCGCTCACCGCCTGCCGCCGACTCGCTACACTCACCAGATGCGCCATTGGCGCTTGGAAGGCGCAGCCTATGCACTTCGTGCTGATTCAACTTTTTCAAAGTTGAATCAGCCTAGTATTTACCTCTCGAAAAATAGAACAGCAAATAGATGATTACTGAAATAAGCAACCGGAAAAGGTGATGGGAAATTTTTATTTCGCCCCCATAAAAGCCATTGAACAATGCGGCGATATGTATCAACGCTAAAGAGGCCAGGACAAGATTCAGCTTCCTGTGGATTTTCCAGAAATTGGCGGCAATCAACAAAATAGCCCCTAGCGCCATTATTGCGTGTGACCAAACAGGAGGGATTTTTCCCATTATTGCGGCGACAGAAGCCCACAGGCACAAGCCAGCGTACAAAAGACTTACAACCCACCTGACGATTACGATTATCTGTTGCATAGCTAACCCAATGTCGAAATGTGCAAGCAATTTTGAGGCGCGGTTGCTGAACCATAGCGATGCCCCTAAACACTAGCGTTAAGCAATAATAATGTGCTTATTGGAAAAAGGCGAGGTCAGGCGCACAGTGCTGCTTTCCGGTCAAAACCGCGTTTATGGCGTCACAAGCATTCTTGACTCAAGAACGCGGTTTTGAACCGGAAACGCTCTATTTCATTTGCCTCTCGAAAAATAGAACAGAAGATAGACGATTACTGAAACGATCAGCATATAAATAATTGTAGGGGAGATGAGAGTGGAAATAGCAAATTTGCCCAGGAATAACGCGCCAACAAGTATCAGCAATAGAGAAACCAGGGCAAGGTTCAGCCTGCCGCGGATTTTGTTGAAATTGGCTACAATCAACAAAATAGCGCCTAAAGCGATTAAGGCGGGTTGCCAGGTGATTTTGCTCATCAATGGACGGGCAAAGTCATTCAGGCACCAGAGGGCGTACAAAACACTTACGACCCACCTGACGATTGCGATTATCAGCGACATGGTAAAACCCCCGTAGGAAAGGCGCCTGCAATTTTGAGGCGCGGTTGTTGAAAGCGATGATTGTACTCCATTCGCGTTAACCTGCCAAGCCCTTTTGTGGCATGAGCGTTTTTAGCGCCGGAATAGGTCATTAGCTTTATTATCCGCGCAACATTACCAGGAAAAAAATGCAACGCGGCGTAAAAATTCTGAAAAAAACCTCTCGCTTCAGCCTATAATAAAAAATGGGGTAGGTTACATTCTGGAGGGTGTCAATGAGGAAAGATTCAAAAACAGAAAGCAAATCCGATAGCAAACTCGAAGGCATATCCAAAAGGTTTCTGTTTTACACAGTCATCGCGGGATTCGCGATCACAACCATTTTTACAATGGCTGTCGGCATTGTGGGGATCATATATCTGCGCAACATTGACAACGCTAATACCAGACTGTATCGCGACGGCGTTGTGAACGCCCACTACTCTGCTGAAATCACTGAAGCCTTCGCCGAATTGCGCGCGTCGGTACGCGACATGGTCGTAGAAACGAATCCTGACAGGCTGCGCAGGTTCAAACGGAATTTCGACAGGTGGCGCGGCCAGATGATTGAAAACCAAAAAAAATTACTTGAATCAGTCCAACATCTGCCGTACAGAAAAAAGATAGCTGAAAATATGTCAGAGGCTATGGAAATCTTTTTTAAAAATGTTGATATTGCCGTAGAAAACGCCATAGCGGGCAGAAAGGCAGAGGCCTGGCAAAACATGAACGATGGTCGCCTTTACGAAGCCAGACGAAATTTAGGCAATGCCGCAGACGAAATGAAGGATGTCATGCTGGCGCAAATCATTGACGACGCCCAGTCAAGCGCCTCAACCGTCAATAGATTTCAGTTATTGATAATCGTGTTGATGTCCGTGGCTTTGCTTGTTGCCGTCGCCTGCTCAATATTTATCAAAATGACCATTTTCGCTGAGGATAAAGAAAGTTAATCTTTCGAACTAATTGCAAAACCTCCGAATTTGCCAGGAAAACGGGCGCCAGACACTCATTTTTCAGCGACTGCCACGCTGTCTTGCGATGTGTCCAGAGGTTTTGCAATTACCTCTTTCATCAGGAATAAATATCTGCTATAATGATATTCTCGCGTACGGCCTGGATCATTTGGATCAGGGAGTACTACGAATTGGTCGGTTTGTATCGCGCTCTACAGGTCGGACAAACGGGTTCGCCCGTTTTTTTGTGTTCATTTTTTGGGTTTGCATGGATTTAAACAAACTTCAGCCCCCCTTGGAAAGCCAGCTTTCGCTGCTGGGTTTTGAACTGACGCTGCTCGAATCCGCCCGGGAGGGCAGGGACGAGGTGCTGAGAATTTTTATTGAACACGCCGACCACGGCAGACCTGTGACGCTGGACGACTGCGTCGCCGTAAATGACGGCCTGATGGCCTGGCTGGACGTTGAGTTTCCGTCTTTGAGGGAAACAACGGCGATTGAAGTCAGCAGTCCCGGCGTTGAGCGCCTCTTAGTTAAGGCGGAACACTTCAGCCGTTTTATAGGGCGTTTGTGCAAGACGCAAACACGGAGTCCCCTGAATGGGCAAAAACGCTTTAAGGGCTGGATCAGCGCCGTTTCAGATTCAGCCGTCACGCTGGAAGAAGACGGAAACCTTAAACAAATTCCAATTAACCTGATTCAAAGAGCAAGACTGGCCCCCTTTGACGAGGATTTGGCCCCAAAACCTAAATACGCGGCTACAGCCGCTGAAATCAACCATGCGGCGCCAGCCGCAAACGAGTCGGCAGGCGCAGAGAAAAGCGCCTCCAGGGAGGCATAGATGGCCCTCGTGAGCAACACTTTCTTTGACAGCGTCAAAATGATTGCCGCCGAAAAAGGCATACCTGAAGACGACGTCTTTAACGCCGTGGAGGAGTCCCTTGTAAGGGCTGCCGAAAAGTTTTTTCATAGCAAGGATTTCTTTGGTGATTTTCAGGCCCAGATGGATAGGGACAGCGGCGAATTTCATGTGTACGCTCTAAAAACAGTTGTCCCGGAGGTTGAGGAAGAAGACCTGGAGATCAGCCTGGAGGAGGCCCAGGCCCTCAACCCTGACGCCGCCGAGGGCGACACGCTCTGGCTCCCCCAGGACACAACGCACTTAGGACGCATCGCCGCCCAAGCCGCAAAACAGGTGCTTGTACAGAAAGTCCGCGAAGCAGAAAGGGATCGCGTCTATACAGATTTTTTCAGCCGGATTGGTGAAATAGTCGTGGCCGAAGTCAAGCGGTTTGAAAAAAATTCCATCGTCTGCGAGGTTGACCGCGTTGAGGCCATGCTGCGTCGCTCGGAAATCCTGCGGGGCGACCGCTTTGACAAGGGGCAAAGGATCAGGGTTGTTATCACTCAGGTTGACAAAAGCGCCAAAGAGCCTCAAATACATGTGAGCAGGACAGACCCAAGGCTTTTAATCAATTTGTTTGACAGCGAAGTGCCGGAAATCCACGACGGTACGGTAGTTATCAAGAGCTGCGTACGAGAGGCCGGAGACAGAGCCAAGGTAGCAGTGCACAGCGTTGATCCCGATGTTGACCCCGTTGGTTCCTGCGTTGGATTAAAGGGCAGCCGCGTGCAGGCCATCATAAGGGAATTGAAAAATGAAAAAATTGACATAGTTCGTTACGACGAAGACCCGACAAAGTACATCGCCAATGCTTTGAACCCTGCGAGGACCCAAAAGGTGACGGTGGTAGATCCCGACCGCCGCAGAGTAGAAGTGATTGTCGAAGACGACCAGCTCTCAGTCGCCATTGGCAAGAGAGGGCAAAACGTCCGCCTGGCGGCAAAGCTGACCGGGTGGAATATTGACGTTAGAAGCGATACGGAAAAGCGCCAGGAAACCATTAACGCCATGGAAAGCGTGTTGCCGGACTCACCGCCGTCCGTCGTTGAGGAACGCTCACCCGCTTCTGCTTTCCTGGATGAACTTGGCGATGTCGAAGGCTTAAACGAACAAATCATCGAAAACCTTTCGAAAGCAGGGTTCCATGACGCCAAATCCCTGTACACTGTGACTGTTGAGCAACTGCTCAACGTGGGCGGCGTTGATCAGGAATTGGCGTTTCGTCTAATTGACGCTTTACATGAGAGGTTCGATGGCTGACAGCACATAATTTTACGTTTCGCTTCAAACTTTTCCACTCACCTGATTCGAGGTTCTTCACTTCATGTTGCGCATAAACCAGCTTGCCAAAGAGATAGGCGTGAGCAATAACGCCATCACCGAAGTAATCGAAAAGCGCCTCGGCATCATGGGAAAAACCCACAGCTCCAACCTTACGCCTGATCAGGTATCATTTATTCGCCAGCATTTCGACGCCGCCGCAAAGGGCGTCAAAGAACCAACGCCGCTCGGCGTTCATCCCGCAACGGCCCCTGTGCGGGTAGTCAAGGGAACCCCCTCCGCACCTTCCATCGCTGAACCTGAAACCGCGCCGCCGCCGGTTCTGGTAAAAAAACCAGAACCAGTAGAAGAACCTCCTGTCGAGACTGAAGCCCCTGTGCAACCAGAATCTGTAATAACGCCTATAAAACCGCCATTGTCCGCGCCGACCGCTCCAACCGCTCCAGCGACGCCAAGGACAATTCCGCCGCCTATATCCGCCTCTTCTTCCGACGAGGGCTTTTCAAAAATAAGGGTTTCCACAACCCCGCCCCCCGCGCCTAAACCCCAGGAGCCTGCAAGGTATATCCAACTGCCCCAGTCCCAGCCCCACTCCCACATCCCAAAGGGCAAGCACGCCGCCGCGCATAAAAAAGAGAAGGAATCCGCTAAGTCAGAATCAGGCAAGCCAATTCTTCAGAGGCAGGGACAGGGCGGACCAAAGTCTCATTCGCAAAGACATCCTAAAGTTCATCGCTCTGGTATGCCCCAGCAGGAGAAAACTGTTCTGCCCATGGCCACGAACACCGGAAAGGGCGAGGTAAAGCACGAAGCCCAGACCCCCTTGGTACCAACGCGCAGGCCCTACATACCCCCAAGTATTTCTCAGTTGCAGCCTGAGCAAGGCTTTACAAAAATCAAGATGGCGGACGAACCCGCGCTGCCCTCTAAGTCTCAGGCGCCGGCACGTTACATTCAACTGCCCCAGGCCAGGTCGGGCGGCGGAAAAACCCAATCCGGCGGACGCAGCCAGCAAGGGCGTTCGGGTCAAACGGGACGCGGTGGTCAGGGGGGGCGTTCCGGCGCTCGCTCCGGCGGCTCTTCCAGGCAAGGCGCCGCCGGAGGCCGTCAGGGAAGCGGCTCTCTCCGCCAGGGCGCTCAGGCTGCAACTGCCAACCGCGCGTCCAACCTGGCAAACATTCCCGCTCCCGACCCAGGTTCCGCTAAGGGGCCGGGGCGCAGCGGGCAATTTACGGGAAAGAAGAAAGGCGACAAACGCATCAGGCACGATCAGGACAACGAGGCGCTGGAGTTAAAACTCAGGCAGCCCAGGTCTCGCGCCCAGCAGGTGGCGGCTGAATTTATCGAAGAAGAAATCGGCATCGTGATGCTCTCCGAAGGCGTCAGTGTAAAAGAGCTTGCTGAAAAGTGCGGTCGTCCCGCCAAAGACGTCGTCGCCAAGCTCCTGCACCGCGGAATTTTTGCCACCATCAACCAGCCCTTAGACACAGAACTGGCTAAGGAGATTGCCAGGGAATTTGGCTACATGGCCGATATTGTTTCCTTTGAAGAAGACCTGCAAATCCTGCAAGAGGAAAATGTGGGCGCGACCATGGGCGAAAAACTGCCCCGTCCGCCCGTTGTCACCATCATGGGACACGTTGACCACGGCAAGACTTCGTTGCTGGACGCCATACGAAAATCCCGGGTGGCCGAGGGCGAAGCGGGAGGGATAACGCAGGCCATTGGCGCTTACCACGTTGACGTTAAGGACCCGGAAGGACTTGATCGGCACGTTGTCTTTATTGACACGCCAGGCCACGAGGCTTTTACCAAGATGCGCGCAAGGGGCGCAAGGGTAACCGATATTGTCATTCTGGTTGTGGCCGCCGACGATGGGGTAATGCCCCAGACCATTGAGGCTATAAATCACACAAAGGCAGCCGAAGTCCCGATGGTCGTAGCCATCAACAAGACAGACAAACCAGGCGCCGACCCCGACAAGGTAATGCAAATGCTCATGTCCCATGGCGTTCAGGTTGAAACTTACGGCGGCGACGTACCGAGCGTCAATGTCTCCGCCAAGGCCAAAACCGGCCTGGAAGAACTGCTTGAAACGTTGCTGCTTGTCGCCGACCTCAAAGATTTACGGGCTGTCTATAACTGCCCTGCCGCCGGAAGCATACTGGAAGCCAGACTGGATCGCGGACGCGGCCCTGTGGCCACTATTCTTGTTCAGCAAGGCACGCTAAAGGCAGGCGACATATTCGTCGCCGGCGCAACCATGGGGCGCGTCAGGGCAATGTTTGACGACAGGGGCGCTCGCATTACCGAGGCCACTCCCTCAGCGCCTGTACAAATACTGGGCTTTGAGTCCGTACCGGTTTCCGGCGACAACTTTCAGGTTGTTGAGGACGAATCAAAGGGCCGTTCAATCGTTACCTTCCGCCAGGAAAAGGCCAAAGCAGCCGCCCAGGCCAAACAACGCGTCACGCTAGAAAACCTGTTCAGTACGCTCAGGGAAGGTCAAACCAAAGAATTGCCGCTCATCGTCAAGGCGGACAACCACGGCTCCGTCGAGTCGCTGCTTGGCAGTCTGGAGCGCCTGAGTACTGACAAGGTTCGCGTACGCATCATTCACGCGGCTGTTGGCACGGTCAATAAAAACGACGTTTTGCTGGCTGAAGCATCTGAGGCCACCATCATCGCCTTCAACGTAAACTCTGAGCGCGAAGCGGAAGACCTGGCAAGAGAAGGCGGCATTGACATCCGCAACCACGAAATAATATATAAAGTCACTGAAGAAATCACCAACGCCATGGTTGGCCTCCTGGACGCCACCGAAAAAGAAGTCATACAGGGCCATGCCGAAATCAGGCAGATTTTCAAAGTCCAAAGATCTTCCGTGGCGGGAAGCTATATTCTGGACGGGCTTGTCAAGCGGAATTTCCTTGTTCGGGTAAAGCGAAAATCCGACGTACTGTTTGAAGGCGGCATCAAGACGCTCAGACGCTTTAAGGACGATGCCTCAGAAGTCAAGATGGGCTTTGAGTGCGGCATCCAGCTTGACGGCTTCGACGCCCTTCTGGAAGGGGATTTGCTCGAATTCTTCATAAAAGAAAAAGTGGCCGCGACGAGCTTGCATTGAAAATTCCTGAGAAACATAGACCGTGAAAACGGCATTTACTCATGGGGTGAATGTATGAAAAACAACCGGGGTTTTACCCTGATGGAAATTCTGATAGCTCTGACGATTTTGTCTATCCTGGCGACATTGGGCGTTGCCGGCTACCGCCATCACCGCCGCAGCGCCGCTGAAGCCGTACTCAGCGCAAATTTGCAGATTATGAGACACGCCATCGAACAGTACAGAGCTGATCGCGGTAAATATCCGCCAGGTTTGGACGACCTCTGGCGCGAATCTTCAAGGCGCTACCTGCGGGAGATTCCAATAGACCCTATTACCAGATCAAGAAACATGTGGGTGGTTGACGTGGAGCCGCCTGACCCGGATAACCCTGACGGCGAGGTCGGCATTTCTAATGTACGCAGCGGCGCCGACGGCGTTGACCTGCAAGGTATGCCCTACAGTGACTATTGACGCCATTAGCGAAAAAAACATCTCGGTTTTAGACAGGCTTTCAGCCGGAATATTGTTACTCTGGTTTGGCGTTGCGCTCCTGCGCTTAATATTCAGACCCGTCATTACCATTTTTTTCACTGACATCACCGCCTGGATAGCCTTTAGCGCGCCTCTCCTCTTATCCTGGCTGCCGCGCTGGCTCTATGAGATCACTGATGCGGACATCATCGGCCCGTTAAGGCTATGGGGCGCCGCAGCCACTGCAGGCTTGTTGTTCTGCATAGCCAGTTCCTTCATCGCCACGCCAAAGATGGAAACCCTTCTGGCACAGCTGGCCTCACCTGATATATCTGAGCAACAGCGCAAGTCCCTTTCCCTGGCCCACAACAGAGCGCAAAACTTTTCCATGCAGTTTTTATGTATCAGAGCCGCACTGGCGGCGGGGATGGCGCTTGGATTAAAAAAACTGCCGCGAAAAGCCGTCTCTGTATCAGAATCGCTTTAGCAACCTTGAGCCGCTCGCTTGCTTTATAGCAACGCCATTTTCTATTTCACTTTGCTCACTTCCGCCACAAAAGCGTTATAGACCTGTTTGGTATTTGTATCCTGCACAAAGACTACGGCTTTGAGGTTTTCGCGGTCAATTTTGTTGTGTCTCACCGGAAATTTAAAACCCTTAAACCTTGTGCTGGTGTTTTCAAATTCGGTTATATACCCATCTGCCGCCTTTTCTGATTCAGCGAGATTGAAGACGGCGGTTGCGCTCTCAGAAGCCCCGATGGTCTTAATGTCCCTTACGACCATTCTGTGAAAAAGTATCCCATTGTAGCCCTTGTAATTTTCTTCGGCTTGAACCAGAGCTACGTTGTACTCCGCGCCTTCGATCACTTTGGAAAAATCGCACTTCACCTGCAATTCTTCGCCGGATAGCGTTGCACTGGCGCTTATGGCGACGATTGCCTCGGAAGTCAGGCGGGGGTCGATTTCGCTTCTGTAGTTGTCGTAGAGGGGTTTCGCCGCCGCTCTGCCTCCGCCCCCGGGCGTTAGCTTGTTCCCGTCTATGACGACGGTGGGAGTGCTTCTGATTTCATAAAAACCCTGGCGTTTTTCGGTTGCCGGGTTTATCATAGGGTCGGGGCGCGGGATTGGCAGGTGATAGACCAGAATGGCCAAATACTTGGATGGATAGGTTTCGAGAAGGCCGTCAAAACCAAAATCAGCGCCGACACAGGGAGGACATTCAGAACCCGTGAATAGCTCGGCGAGAACGGCCTTGCCGCTCCAGTCAGCTGGGACCTTAAGGGCATCGGGGTGAAAGGGGAGCTGTTCCGGGGGCGGCTCTTGCTGTTGGGGCGCCTGGGAAGCCTGGCCGACGCCCAGGCAAAGGCACAGGCCAAGCAGTGATCGGGTAAGCGCGAAGGTCATTTTCATTTTCAACTCCTTTTGTTAATACAACTTAGAGTAGTTTAACATCAAGAAATCTGATTTACCCGAAACGGTTTTGCAATTAGCTCCGTTGAGTTTATAATCAACATTCCAGTCATACTTTGTATCAAAGGTATTATGCGACGTTTCATCTGTATCCTTGCCGTTTGCGCTGCTTTCAACGCCTGGGGGCAGGAGCAGGTGGGCGTTCTGCTCTACAGGACCCCCACTGGCCGGGGGATGACTCTAGAAATTGTCAGCGCAGGGCCAGGCCAGGCAAGCTTAAAGCCTGAACGGGACGACGCCGAAAAATTCAGGCTCTTTGTGCAAAGGCACTGTGTGAGGGAATCCAGTTTAGACTGCAACGCGAAAACCCTGATA
Source organism: Holophagales bacterium (assembly GCA_031273105.1). Lineage (GTDB taxonomy): Bacteria > Acidobacteriota > Holophagae > Holophagales > Holophagaceae > WRHW01. The sequence continues at coordinate 10,151 of JAISSN010000087.1, forward strand.
GAGCCGCCCCCGGAAGGGTATATCAGCGCTGCCGGAGGCGGGCCGCTGATTCGCACATCCACCGTGACCTACTGGCGTTATGCCCCGGGATTAGTTTTACCCGTCCGATTTAAGTGCATGGGGCAGTTCTGGGAGTTGATAAGGGCCAACGTACCTGCCAGAACGATTAGCTGAGTGATAAATATTGAAAATATTTGAGGAGGACTGTGGTGACTGAAATGGTGATTAGCGCTAAAACATTGCCAGAACCATTGTTTAAGGGGATGCCTTTTCAGGCTGGCGTAACGTCTTCCAATTAAGTAAGCATTATAGCAGTTTTGGTTTTTGTAGTCCAAGAGCGAGGCTTTAATGATTTGGTATTGAGATTGCGGGTATGGACTACCATTTGTGAAATTGCTATAAGTAATGAAGGTTCGTCAGTATATTTCCAGCGAAAAGGCTCATACAGGCCTACACTCATGGAAATATTATAACATATTTAATTTACGGACGCGACACTAGTTCAATTTGGTTGAAAAGATTAATCTGTCCTGGGGTCGGAGTCAATCAGCTTCTTTCGCAACTCTTTGCCGATCTTGAAATAAACAACGCGCTTTGACGGCACATGGATAGTCTGTCCGCTGCGCGGGTTGCGCCCTATGCGGGAACTCCTGCTCCGCAGCCTGAAGCTGCCAAAGCCGCGAAGCTCGACGCCTTTCCCTGAAGTCAGCGATGAAATCATACTTTTAAAAAAAACATTGACCAGCATGTCCGCGTCTTTTTTAGAAAACTCCAGCTTTTCCATCAAGTGCCTGGATAGGTCAGCCTTTGTCAGGGTTCCGGCAGCGTCCATTTTGTCCTCCGTCAGTAATTATTATAGTCGTTTGACTTGTGGAGCGGAACACTTTTCCAAAGAAATAATCCTTACTCAAAAACTTGCGCCAATGCAATTATTTATCACAATAGAAACAGGAAACGGAATCACATCTGCAAGTTGCTTTTCAAAGTTGAACGGCTATATCAGCAGGGAGTTCCAATTCGACACCCTCTTTCCAGAGCTCTTCTAATTTGTAATAATGGCGTTTGTTCTCATCCATTACGTGAATTATAAGGTCGCCGTAGTCCATAAGTATCCATTCGCCGACTATGTCGCCCTCCTGTGATATGGGGCGCTCGCCATGTTTTTTTAAGACGTCAAAGATGGCTTCGGCTATAGCCCGGTTCTGGCGGTCGCTGCTTCCGCTCATAAAAGCGAAAGTGTCCGCAAAACTCGCTACACGACTTACGTCCAGCAGACGGATTCGCGCGGCCTTTTTGGATCTGGCGGCCTCAACCACACTGGCTAAACGTTCATCAAGAACCATCGAACCTCCTGACTTCAACGGTACAGTTTTTCATGCAAAATGACAGACATTACTTGTTCAGAGAGGCCAACTGGAGCAATTCCGCCGGCAAGGCTGTCTCTTATCTGACAGGAGGCCGCAGCGATTTCTGTACCAGGCAAGATTATCGTCTCGCCTGGCGCTCCTGACCATTCACCGGACAGGCGCGAGGATAAAATATCCGGTAAGGCCGGAGGGCAAATACTTTGGCTACCGCTCGCCCCCTGGCCAGGCGGCTCAGGCCGCGTTGCTATAGAAACAGACGCCATTTCTAAAATTCGCTCATAGTTTCGCCAATTTGTAAAATTATTGGCCTGGTCAGACCCCATAATCAATACCCATGCCGCGCCGGGTTCACGCTTATTTAGAGCGTCCAGCGTATCAACCGTATAGCTGATGCCCCCTAGGGCCAGCTCTACGTTGTCAACGCTAAAGGGCGTGCCGACGAGCATTTCGCGCAGCATGGCGAGTCGCGCGCCCGATGGCGTGGCGGAGGTTTGTTTTTGGGGGTTTATGTGTGAAGGGACAAAGCGCAGTTCATCAAGTTTTAAGTGTTCCCAGGCCAGCTGGGCAAGCTTTAAGTGACCGTGGTGGGGCGGGTCAAAGGCGCCTCCCAATAACCCAACCCTTTTTTTAAAGTCAGTCTGTTTGAGGTTTTCCCAGGGCCGCTCCTCGCCCGCACCCGTCGTGCCGCAACGGCTTTCGCTGCTATTTGGCATTTGCTGACAACTCATCGTAAATGCGATAGACAAGCTGCTTGATACCCGTACCCGTCGCCGCCGAGATAAAAATGGGCGTCAGGCCCCGGTCGCGGCAAAGCCGCTCGAATTTATCGCGCCTATCTTCGTCCTGAAGGGCATCCAGCTTGGTGGCCACTAGCCAGCGGGGCTTTGCGAAAAGGGCCTGGGAAAACTCCATTAACTCTTTTTCTATTATCCGCGCTGCGTCTTCCGGCTCATTAAGAGGGTCCGAGATGTCTATAAGATGCAAAAGCATTCTGGTTCTTTCCACGTGACGCAAAAACTGTATCCCCAGACCCGCGCCCAACGCCGCGCCCTCTATGAGGCCGGGTATGTCGGCTATCACGAAGCTGTCTAAGTCTGTAACAGAAACCACGCCAAGCTGGGGTTCCAGTGTTGTAAAGGGGTAGTCGGCAATTTTTGGCCTGGCCGCGCTGATTCGGCTCACCAGCGTACTCTTGCCCGCGTTTGGAAAACCAACCAGACCCACGTCGGCTATCAGCTTTAGCTCCATATCCAGGTTGCGCGTCTCGCCTTCTTCACCGGGCTGAGATTTTCTGGGGGCGCGGTTGGTGGGGCTCTTGAAGTGGTTATTACCAAGGCCGCCCTTGCCGCCCCTGGCTACGCGAAGTATTTGACCGTCTTTCAGCATTTCAGCCAGGGCCTCGCCCGAATCGGCGTCCCGGATGACAGCGCCCAGTGGAACTTCAAGGGTAATGCTTTGACCATTCTTACCCTTCCGCAGCGAACCCTCGCCATCCATGCCCCTGCCTGCGGAAAAAATTCGCTGATGCCTGTAAGGATTCAATGTGTTCAGGGCGCGGGTCGCTTTCAGATAAACGCTGCCGCCGTCGCCGCCGTCGCCGCCGTCCGGTCCGCCCATTTCAATGAACTTCTCACGGCGGAAGCTCACCGCGCCGGCGCCGCCATGCCCGGCTTCCACACGTATTTGCAGGTAGTCAAGAAACATCAGGTTTCTTGATATAGTCAAAGGCCCGGAGGACTGGATCGCACTGTAGTGAAGCGAGCCGACGGGAGTCGGTGAGCGAAACAGGGGCGCAGATGCGCGCACGCATTTCCGCTCTGCCCTTCAGACGCGATGACTCACGCCCGTGTTACGCTTCGACGGGGTCAATGTGAATGAACCTGCCGTGCTGGCCCTTGTCCTGAAATCTGACCTTTCCATTGGCCTTGGCGAACAATGTATGGTCGGTACCCATGCCAACGTTGACGCCCATCTTAAACTTTGTACCGCGCTGGCGCACCAGGATGCTGCCGGCGGTTACCGTCTCGCCGCCAAAAGCCTTGACGCCAAGGCGCTTTGCCTGTGATTCACGACCGTTTCTGCTGGAGCCGACGCCCTTCTTGTGAGCCATTACAATCCCTCTCTTTCCTAAACACTGATGCCCTTAATGCGAACTTCCGTAAAGCCCTGACGGTGTCCCCGGGTGCGGCGGTACGTCTTCATGCGATGGCTCTTAAAGATGACGACCTTTTTGGCGCGGGCGTGACGGATCACCTCGGCTTCCACCGAAGCCCCGTCAACCGTAGGCCGGCCAATGGCGACATCGCCGCCGTTATCAACAAAGAGAACCTGATCGAAGGTAAACGCCTTCTTTGGTTCAACGTCCAGCAGCTCAACCCGCAGGATGTCGCCTTCTTCAACGCGGTACTGTTTGCCGCCTGTTTTTATTACTGCGTACATGCAAAACTCCAATGGAGGCCGGGCGGCGCCGACAGACGCGCTTGCGGAGCCCGGCAAAGGCATTACAGAATGCCAGAAAAAATTGGCGCCTGCAAGTGTTATTTTTAAAAAAAGTCCAGCACGTTCAATATGTATGAATTGGATCACGGCTATGAATCACTGTCTATGCTGCTGGTTGACGTCTCAATATCTCTTATTGCTTCTTCCATTTCTTTTTCAGCCCTGGCGACTTCGGCTTCCAGGTTTGATTGCACGCGCGGGTCTTCCGGTTCATTATTGAGCAGGCTCGTCTTTTGTTTTAATGTCTGCTTTGCCATAGACATTATGGCCCTTAGCATGAAGACTATCTCCCGTATCAGTTCCTTCCTCGCCATGTCATTCTCAAAGTCGCTTTGTTTTTCAACTGATTTCCTGGCAAGAGCCTTTAATTCATCAGCGGCTTGGCTTACCTTGCGCTCCGCTTCGGCGTTTTCAGCTTGCTCGCTTTGCTCGCTTTCTTCGCCTTCTTCACCTTCTTCAACCTGGCCTGTGTCGCTTTGGGCTTCTTGCGCCTGGGCGGCGGCTTGAGATTCCGCTTCCGCGCTCATTTCCTGTTCCTGGGCGGCGGCCTGGGCTTCCCCTTCCGCGCTGACTTCTTCACCATTCGTATTTTCAACGCCTTCAACAGGCGCCTCAGAGTCGCTTGATTCCGCTGATTCGCCTGAAAGGTTAATATCGGGGACAGATACGTTTTTCCCGCCGCTCTTACCTGCATCAGCCAGCAGCTTCTTTAACTCTTTGGCGAGCTGGGCGGCTTCTTTGGCTATTTGCGCGGCGGCGCGTTTATCGCCAAATAAGAGCGCGCTGCGCATTATCTTCACCAATGTTTTAAGGCGCTCATAAATTTCATTTATTCTGTGGCCCCTGGCATTCTGGCTGGCTTTTTCAATCTCCTTAAACGCGGCGGACGTTCCTCTAAGTTCATCCCTGGCTTCTTTAATTTTTTGCCTTTCCGCCTCTTTTTTTTCTTCAAGCAATTTCCTGGCTTCCTCCATTTTTTGCTTTTCGGCTTCTTTTCTTTCTTCGAGTAATTTCTCGGCTTCCCTGCTTAAAAAAACGACCGGTTCCTCCTGGGCGGGCACGGCTGCCGCAGAAGGCGGCTTTAATGTATTTTTTATAATAGGTATTAGAGGTTTAGCAGGTTGCTTCCCGGTCGTTTTTAGGTGTGACAATAAATCTATACTACTCATTTCGATACCTCGACGCTGTCGGCGCATTATATGTATCGGCAGCGCAGCCATATAGCATGAGGGAAAATTATATAAACTATAAATAATAAACGCGTGCCCCAAAGAAGCCTTATGCCGGACGCGGCGCCGATGCGGATGCCGTTAGCGGGATGCTTTTTCAGTCCTGCTTCAACAGCAATTCAATGGCTTGCTCTTTAGAAAAGGCGAATTGCATATTTGTCCGCCCGCTCATTTTGAATGTTGAGGTGGCCATAATTTTCTTTATGCCGTCCAGGCCGATAACGGCCCCATGCTTAATGTAGGCGCTGTTATGAATCATGTAGTCGGCCATAATTTTTCTTGCCTCCGCGTCAAACCTGGTATTATCTATGTTAGTTATTGTGTACAGCGAGTTATCGGGCGGATATTTTTCGATGACCGATATAACTGCCTCCACCATCTCGGAAAGTTCGTCATTGGTTATTATTCCGGAAAAATCAATATAAACAAAGTTTTTTCCGTCAATGACAAATTCTTCAATTCGCTCCATGGCTATGCCTCCTGCAAAAGCAATTCAATCAGTTTAATAGCTTCGTCATACTCGGCCATTAAAACATTATTGGAAATGTTGTTGATCACGGCGGCGGCGCTTTCTGTAAGCGACATTTTTTGCAAATGATCAACAGTTTTATGTATGTGGTCAGCGTTCATGGTATCAAGGGCCATTTTTAATTTGTGAAGCTCCGAGTTAAATACCACTGGATCAAAGGGTTCTTTGATATTTTTCATATTTTTTCTATAAATGGAAACAGCGTCGCTTATTTTGTCGAGAAGCGCCTTCATCGCGTTTAAAAAGCCGGCGTTATGGGTTTCTATAAAGCCGAAATCTTCTCGTCTTCCGGCAGTCTCCAGGCTATAGGCCATCTCAGAAAGTGTGTCCGCCCCAATATTGGCGCTGGCGCTTTTCAGGGCGTGGACGTGTATCGTGTACAGGGGCAGGTCGCTTTTTTCAAGACATTCCCGAATTATATTTACCCTGTCAAGTCCATCGTCGTAAAACGTCTCAAGGGTTTCCATGTAGTATTCAAGGGTTCCGCCTGTCAAAACGACGCCCTTTTTAATGTCCACCCCATCAATCTCAAGAGCAATATCGGTTGGTTCTTTGGCGGCGGAAAGCACGGGGGTTTCCATTGAAGCGCCAATCTGCTTGTTTTTAGGGAGCCATTTTTCTAAAACGGAGTTTAGCTTGACAGTGTCTATTGGCTTAGAGATAAAATCGTTAAGGCCGCTTTGCAGGAACATGTCCTCCATGCCGGAGACAGCGTTGGCTGTCAACGCGATGATGGGAACGGTTCTGAAATACGGGTCTTCGTCGCCCAGCGTCCTTATTCTCTTCGTGGCTTCTACGCCGTCCATTTTGGGCATCCTGTGATCCATAAAAATCAGGTCATAACGAGTTGATTTGATGGCCTCGATGGCTTCCGCGCCGCTGTTACATAGATCAACCTTCATTTCATATGGCGCCAGAAGGCCCTTCGCTACTTTTAAGTTCGTATTGATATCGTCAACAACAAGCACTTTGGCGTCCGGCGCGGTTAATTTTACTATGGGTCCGTGGCTTTCTCTGTAGGCAAAGTTGTCGGTGAGGCCGTTCAAAATGTTTGCGACAGACGTTGAATAAGCCGGCATTGTAAGAGTAATCAGCTTTTTTTCACGTATGGTTTCACCGAATTCGGTAAGCAATACTATTTTGGCGTCTGGGTTCAGAGTCTGTATTATATCACTGATATTATCGTACAAGGCAAATGAAACAAATATAAATGTGTAAGTATCATTTGACAACATTTCGCGCAACTTGGAATCAGTTGAAGCGATCACGCAATGAACGCCAAGATTATACACTGTAAAGGCGATGGAATTGGCGTATATCTCACGGTGTTCATAGACAAGCGCTTTAATTTTTTCTGGATTTTCGACGACTGCCAGCTTAGCTGGACTGCCGATTTTTTGCGGCAACGTAACGATGAACGCGCTTCCCTTGCCAACTTCGGAATACACGCTGATTTCGCCGTCCATAGCCTTTACAAGCCGCTTGGTTATGGCAAGCCCCAGCCCCACGCCTTCTGTTCCTTTATTATTTCCCTCGTCCAGTTGAACATATTCGCCAAACAACTTGTCAATATCTTCCGTTCTAATTCCTCGGCCGCTGTCCATTACTTCCAAAGTCAGGTTAATGGTGTTTTCGTCAACCGTTTCGCTACAGGCCGTGAAGGACACAAAACCCTTGTCCGTGTATTTTACAGCATTGCCCAAAATATTGATCAAAACCTGGCGTATGCGGAGTTCGTCGCCAATCAGGGCGTCTGGTATATTGCTGTCAATGTTTGTGGCAAATCGTACCGGCACATCAAGGATTCTCATTCGTATAATGCTTATGACGTCATTTATAAGGGAAGAAAATGAATAATTGTCCGAAACGATTTTCATTGTCCCCGACTCTATTTTTGAGAAATCCAGAATATCGTTAATGATAGACAAAAGGTTGGCGCCTGCCTGCTTTACCGTGAGCGTGTGCTCATGAACGACGTTTATGTTGTTTTCGCGCAGCGCAAGCTCCGTCATGCCTATTATAGCGTTCATTGGCGTGCGAATCTCGTGGCTCATCTGGGCCAAAAAATTACTCTTGGCGCGATTGCTCTGGTCCGCCTGTTCCCGGGCCAAAATCAATTCGGTTATGTCAAACGCGTATTGCAGATGAACTTTTTCGCCGCTGGGCCAGTCAATATAGCAGTCCGAGTGGCGGAAGTAGCGATCCATATCCGGAAAATACTCCTCCCATACGATGGTTTTATCCGGCTCTCTATCAAGCTGGAAGCACGGACAGAATGGACATTCACTTTCCATATCCTTCCTGAAAATTTTATAACACTGCTTGCCGATACCCTCGTCGCCCTCAATATTGAAGAGCTTTTTCATATGGGTGTTAATAAAGATCAGCTTGCCGGTATGGGGAATAGTGGCATAGATAATCCCGTCAATATTGTTCAATATGCTCTCCAGGGCGCTGAGGGAGTGGTTTTTCTCCCGGGTCGCCTCCTGCGCTTCTTTTACTGCGGCTTCCAATTTGGCGGTTGTATCAATGATATTCCTCGTCATGGTGTTCCGTATAAAGGCATTGGCAATCATACGGCTTGCCGAGCGCAGCACTATTTCCTCGTTTTCCGTGAAAACGCGTTCTCTATGGCAATCGTCGAAGCCGACAAAGCCCCAAAAGTGGTCGCGTAAAAAAACTGGCACAACCATTATGGACAATATGCCCTGAGGCGACAATTGCGCCTGCTCTGCGGCAGACATTTCGCTCACACGGCCGTTGACGCACCACCCGGCGGACAGCGTTTCTTTCCATCCTGGGACATTTTCATCGTATGGTATGTCAACCGTGTAATCGTTGCCCTGTTGAGGCTCTGCGCCTTCAGACCATTCGTATAACTGGGTGCAATAGAGCTTGCCGTCCACATTGTGATTTTTCCATATATAAACGCGATCGGCGTCAACGGCGTTTGCCATCATGCCCATTGAGATCATTAGCCCGTGCTCGAAATGATCCAGATCAGGATCAAGCAATGTTGCGGATATAAGGTTTAAGACTCCCATCAGATTGTTCTGACGGTCTATCTTTGCCATCATCTTGTTATGTTCGCGCATGTCCCTGAGGTACGCAAAAACGGTGGCTCTGTTTTCATAATTGACGCGAATAAGGGTAACAATCGTCGGTAATTGCGTACCGTCCAATAATTGATGGGTCCATTCAAAGTGGTACTTACCATCCGTGAACGCCTTTTTTATGTGATCCATGGCAGTCGGCTGGGATTTATCGCCGTTCGGCTGGAACTCCGGCGAAAGCTCGAAAAAATGATTAAAAAAGTCTTGCTTGTCTTTCAATCCAAAAAGTCTCAGCGTTTCTTCGTTACAATCAAATATCACATGATCCTCATTAAAAAGGAAGCAGGCCAGAGGAATGGTATCAAGCATCAGCAGTGATCGTTCATGTGCCTTTTGGACTGATTCCAGCGCTACCCTTAGCTCAGTTATGTCTCTCATAATTCCGAGAATGCCTGTCACACTGCCGTTTTTAATTAAAGGAACTTTTATGCTTTCAAAAAACCTGCGGGACTGATCTGGAAAAATGAGCCATTCGTGCAGTTTCACCACGGTCTTTTCATTTAGCACCTTATGGTCAGTTCCCGTGAAGCTGGTAGGCACCCTAACCGTGAGGCCAGGGATTTCCTGTGTGGTTTTACCGACCAATTCCGACTCGGCGCATCCTGCTAAGGCTTCAAAGCTGTGATTGCAGCTTGTGTACACTCCATTAACGTCTTTGCAGAATATCAAATCGGGCAGTGCTCTGTATATGGCAGAAAGCGTCAATGCCTGGTTTTTATGCATGGCCATGGTTTTGTTGATTTTAACAAGCAGAAAAATCAGGGTCAGCGACAACAGCGTCAGGATTACTGTGGATACCGGCAGATAAAAGTGATGCGCCTCATTACTGAAACACCCAATTGCACATGACGCGGCAACGCAAGTAAACAGCAACAGAATGGCTATTTTCTTTATTGTCGCGCTCATGTGCTTCTCGCCCGCTCAAATTCGTCTTACGCGCTATGGTATCACAAGCCTGACCTCTTTGACCATACGCGCATGTCTATCAACAAAGAAATCCCCGCGAGGCAAAATGGCGTAAACACCTGCCCCCTTTCCAAGCGGCTCGCCGTTTTTGCGGTCAATCATCAGCGCGCACTTTTCATCCGAGTTATTGAAAACTTCGGCGCCGGAGTACAGGCATCTGTAGCCATCCGCCGCCGTGACCAACACGTAGGCGCGTCTCGGGTCAACCCCCTTTGGCAGGAAATGTTGCAACAAGCCCTTTAGGGGAACGCCTTCCCAGACGCTTGTACCCCTGTACCCTCTGCCGAGGCCGATGCCGGCGTCTTCAACCCTTAACCTTGGCAGTTTGTTAAAGTCTTCCGGTTTGAATTCATGGGGTTTGCCCTCCGGCCCGATGATCGTGGGGGATTCAACAATGTAATCCCTGGACTTTGACTTGTCGCTTTCAACCTTGATTCCAACCTGGGCGACGGTTATTTCTGTTAAATCTTCAATAAAGCGCCCGGCAAAACCGTCCTGTACCGCTATCAACAACCACCCCTTGGGAAAATGTAACCTGGAATAAGCCTCTCCGTCATGGCAGGAAGCGCAGCTCTCCAGGTTAATGGCGCCGCGTTTTTTAACGTCCAGCATGATGGCTGGGTCGTTTTTTTTGTCTTCCAGCGGCGGATGACGATGGGGCAAAATCATCCTCGCGCCGTCGGCCAGGAGTACGCCTTCGCCGTCACCTAAATATGCCTCTCCGTAAGAAAACAAAACGCTTTTGCCGTCTCTCCCTTTAGCTGTAATGAAAGTGTCAAGGGGTCTGTCAAAGCCGTCGTTTTCCTTTTTGATTTCCTTGCGCTCAAGCACGTCTCTGAGGGCATAGCCGCTGAGTTCCAGAGAGCACAAAAAGCCGCCCTTTGAATCGGCTATTTTTACAAGACGGGTGTATTTGTTCAAGCCTTGCACAGCTTTAGAGTCAATGAAGCCCGGCTTTGCAACAGCGCCGCTTACTTTAGGCGCCTCCTGCGAGGCGCAAAACAGCGCCGACAAGGATATGGCCGTTGACAAGAACGCTTTGAGCATTGTTCCTCCTGAGCGACAAACAGCGGAGCGTCGAAATGAAAAACTGACGCGCCGCTCTAAGGCGCAACACTTATTATAAGTCTATCTTCTGGCGGATGTTGTGCAAGTGTTTAGCTATTCAAAGTATCTGATTGACCATCCGGTTGGTTTCGGCCAAACCATTCATGCAGTTTTTGGGCCGCCTTTTCCTTTATTTCAGGGGTGATATATTTGGCCAAAGAGTAGAGAGATGTCGCGATGGCGGCTAAATCGTCCGTGTACCCTACAGCGGGGATGAAATCTGGAATGACGTCAAATGGAAGAATGAAGTAACCCAAAGCGCCTATCGCAATGGCTTTGGCTGAAGTCGGCGCATCCGAGTCTCTGATCACGTAGTACAGTTGCAAGGCCTTTTCAACGATGCCTTTTCCTGCCGCAGCGGCGTATTTCCCCAACTTTTTCCAGAAAGAGCTTTCTGAATAATGCTTTTGGTACTTTTGGGGGTCAATCTCCCTTGACATGCCTTTTCTCCCTGGATTTCCACTTTGTTCTGAATTATTCAAACTATTTATAGCAGGTGTTCGCAACATCCAACAAAAAAAAATCGATCCGATAGTATTCGCTAATCCAAAATTGATTCATTGCCGATACAATGATTATGCGTGTACATGCGCGGTGGAGAGAACATGGTAACTGGCTCGGATCTGCTTTCGGCGCTTAATAGCAATCAGCCTGTCAATATTTCAAATTATTTTTCCAGGCTTGGAATAAAAGAATCATCAAACTCATTGCCAGAAGGGGCGCGACAGGGAATTGATACGGTTTCTTTCAGCGATGAAGCCAGAAAACTGTTTGCGGACAGGACGAAGAGCGACGTAGAAGTAATACAGGGCCTCATAGACAAAGCGATGGATATGTTAAGGGGTAGGCACGCACCGTCCAATGAAATTGAAAAGGCATACGGGCTGGACGCTCTCAACAATAAGGTTGGAGAATCTAAAAATCGCCTGGATGAGCTGACGGAAAATTTGCGCGGCGCGCTCACGAAGGGCGATAAGAGCGCCGCCACAATCGCGGAAAAAGAAATAGTTCAATTCTTCAACGATCTGCAAGCGGCCCAAGCAGGAGGTTCAGACAACACAGCC
>JAISSN010000047.1 GCA_031273105.1 Holophagales bacterium
CCCAGCAGCCCAACCGGCAGGTTGATCAAAAAAATCCAGTGCCAGGTGGCGTATTCCACCAGAAAACCGCCTACGGTGGGTCCGAGGAGCGGGCCAATCAAGCCGGGAACAGTGATAAAGCTCAGCACCTCCACCAGTTGTTTGCGAGGATAGACCCGCAGCACCAGGAGGCGGCCCACAGGTACCATGAAGGCCCCGCCAATGCCCTGAACCACGCGGGAGGCTATCAGCATGGGCAGGGTGAAAGAGGCCGCGCACAAAAGCGAACCGATTGAAAACAAAGCTATAGCCGCAACCAGAACAACGCGCGTGCCAAAGTAATCCGCTATCCAACCGGAGACAGGCATCAACACGCCCACCGCCAGCGTGTAGGATATGACCACCCAATGCATACTCAGGGCGTTTTCTTTCAAATCCCCGGCAATGGCAGGAATGGCGGAGTTGAGGATGCTGGTGTCCAGCATCTGCATGAAAAAGGCTATGGCTATTATCCAGGGGATAATATGTAGCGCCTTTTTGTCCGGCAACCTGGAGTCTTGAAGGGAAGAGGTTTCTGGCATATCAATGATTCTATAGCATTTCCGGTTCACAACCGTGTTTCGCAACCAAGGATGTTAGCGATGCCGTATTCGCGTTTTTGAAGCGGAAAGTAGCGCAGTGCGCCTGGACTTACCTTTTTCCATTATAGATAATTGAATCATGTCAGCCGCTATGGGAACGCCAAAAAACACTATACAGCGGGCAAAGGAGCTGCGGGCCGGTACCTGGGCGGCCATAGCCTCCTATGGAATGTGGGGGCTGTTTCCCCTTTACTGGAAGCAGATAGCGGACATAAACGCCATACAGATTCTCTGCCACCGGATGTTCTGGTCGGCGTTGTTCCTGCTTGCAGTAGTCATGGCGCGCGGTTTGACAGGGCAAATCATACCAATTTTCAGACAAAAGCAAAGCCTTGTGTCTGTTACCGCCTGCGGCGCGTTAATCTCGGTCAACTGGGGTACATATATCTGGGCCGTCAATTCCGAAAGGGTGACCGAGGCCAGCCTAGGCTACTACATCACTCCACTGTTGTCGGTGGCCCTCGGCGGCATTTTTTTTAAGGAAAAAATGGACAAGTGGACGGCTCAGGCGATAATAATCGCTACACTCGGCGTTGCGCTGACTACGGTCATGATAGGAAAGCCGCCCTGGGTCGCAGTATCGCTTGCGGCCACTTTTTCCGTTTACGGCGCGATAAAAAAGAAGGCTGACCTGGACGCCCTAGCGGGACTGACCGCGGAAACGCTTTTAGCGGCCCCCCTTGCCCTTGTATGGCTGCTTTGGGCGCACAGCGGCGGCTGGAGCTGTTTTTTTGGGCCTGACATAAAATCGGCGACGCTCCTGATAGTAGCAGGCCCTGTCACAGCTATACCATTATTGACTTTCGCTTACGCCGCCGTGAGGATACCCCTGCAACGAATAGGCTTTGTTCAGTACTTCTCACCCACCATCCAGCTTCTGATCGGCCTGATGGCCTTTGGAGAGCGCCTGAGCCTTCCCATGGCGCTGGCCTTTGCAACTGTCATAATGGCTGTCGCGGTTTATCTGGGAACCAGGAGATTATCAACTTAGACGCCGCCGTCAACTCTGGTATAGCTGTTTTGGTTTTTGTAGTCCAAGAGCGAGGCGTTAATGATTTGGTATTGAGATTGCGGGTATGGACTACCATTTGTGAAATTGCTATAACTGGACAGTAGTGACTGGCTACCACCAAAAAGCAAACTCTTTAGCAACAATTCTATGTTGACCATAAATCGGCGTAAGTGATGAAATCAATAATGTTATGCCGCTTTTTTGACAAGGAAAGTGTCAAAGTCGGGTCAATGTTGATAATTAGCAGATAGGAGAAAGGGTTATGAAACCATTTTGTTCATCGTAATTACAGGCAGTCAATCAATGTCCTTGCGCCCTGGAAGCGCGCCATTAACGCCCGCCCCCTGCCCCCTGAACCCCGCCCCTCTCATTACCCCCCAAAGCCCAAGCAGTGCTGCGGCTATAAGGGCTGCGCAGGATGCGGTTAAAAAGGCGGCTTTAGTCCCCGCCAGCGTCATGAGTACGCCCATCATAGGGCTGGCTAGCAGGGCCGCTATACCCGTTACTGTTTGGAAGGCGCCAAAGCCCGCGCCGCGGCGTTCCGGGCGCAGCAAGTCCGCCAACAGGGCTTTTTCGACGCCTTCCGTGAGGCCGTAAAAGGCGCCGTAGCCCAGCAGCGACGCGCTGAATACCGCTTTTCCGTCGGCAATGCCCATAGCGGCGTAGGCTAAGGCGTACACAATCCAGCCTGTTATCAAAAATGGCAGCCTGCCAAACTTATCCGAGAGTCTGCCCGCAGGTATGGCCAGTACAGCCGCCAGAGCATTGAATACCAGAAACAAGCCGAGTATTTCCCTGATGCTAAAACCTGCCTCCCTTGCTTTAAGAGCTAAAAAGGCGTCGCTGGAGTTTGCCAGGGCGAACAAAAACACTATGGCCAAAAAGCCACTGATTTCCTTTGGGACGCGCCAGGAAAGGCGTTTGGAGGCGCTTGTCTCTTTTGGGATTTTGGGAATGCCGAAATATAGAAGCACGAGGGCGGATATCCCTATGGGCAGCGCAATCCAAACGCATATCCTGAAAACAGCATCTATATCCGCAGATACCTTGCCGACGCCCAGGGCCAATACCAGCGCCAGTCCCGCCATAGCGCCCAATGTATCCAGAAAGCGCGTGATTCCATAATCCCGCCCGGCGCGTCCCGCCATTGCGGCGTCGGCTATCATGGCGTCTCTGGGAGCGCCCCGCAGGCCCTTGCCCACCCTGTCCAAAACCCTGGACGCTCCAAGCATCCAGGCGCTCAAGCTGAATAAATACAATGCTCTTGCCGCTACTGATAGCGCATAGCCGTAGATTACAAATCCTTTCCGGCACTTGGCGCGATCTGAAAGCCATCCGCTGACGCCCTTCAACAAGACCGCCGCGCTCTCGGCGGCGCCTTCCATGACGCCCACAAAGGCGGGGCTTTGCCCTAAAAAAGCCGTCAGGTATATTGGCAGAACCCGGGCCAGTACTTCCGAAGAGCAGTCGTTTAAAAATGAGACCCAGCCCAGGCGCAGGGCAATGGAGGGCGTTGGTTTCACTTTGTCGTAAATAGATTGTTCCGAGTTTTGCCCACGGGCCTGACAGATCAAGGCTTTTCTTTGGCCTAATTTCCATGTGTATCATAGACCATGCAGTGTTTGTAATCAAGCGACTCTTTTGAAGCCCGTCATGGAAATTTACCGCGCTGACATGTCAGTTTTTGCCCTTGAGGACTGCTTTCCCTTTCTGGGCGCGGAAGAGCGTCTCAGGACGGAATCGCTTAATGGCGCGGCGCGGCGGCGCTTTGTTGTTTCCAGGGCGCTTCGGCGGCGCGTCCTCGGCCCTGGCGCCGAGATATTGCTTGAAGAAAACGGGCGCCCCTACGTGAAAGGCAATCCCGCCTTTTTCAGTATGTCCCACACCGGCGACGTTTTTGTCATGGCCGTTGATATTCACCCCATCGGCATTGACGCCGAGCTAATGAAGGAGCGCGGCTTTGCCAGGTTGTCGCACTGGTTTTTTAAAGAGCGCATTCCAGACAGGGAAGAATTTTACAGACGCTGGACTCAATACGAGGCCAGCTTAAAGTTGGCCGGATTGTCTTTATTTTCAAAGTACGTCCCCGCGCCGGAGCATATTTGCTCAGAAATCATGGACAACTGTATGCTTTCGGTAGCTTCAAATCACGAAATCGGCTTTCCTCTTTTGATAAAGACATTGTTGCCATCCGCGGTAGAAAATTTGCGCGCGGGTATCGGCAGCGAAACTTGATATAGTGAACTTGTCAGGTAATCATCGCACATTGTAAGGTAGAACGAAATGAATGTTTACGCCTATGCCGTCCGTTACACTCACCGAATATCGTCCGCTAGAGGGAAAATGGCGCTCTCAGGCGCATTCATGCATTTGTCTTGTGGGGTATGGCACAGACTAAATTGCCAAAAAACAGCCCTGCTCCGCAAGACATAATGAATATGGGGAGATTTAGAGTGATGGTTTCATCAAATCGTATTATGGCGAGACCGCTTTGGATTATTGTCGGTTTTTGCCTGGCGCAGGGGGCGGCTCAGGCGCAGTCCATCTGGCTGCCAGGCGCAGACCCCGTGAATATTGCAAGGTCTGGCGCGGGTGTGGCGTTTGGCAGGAGCATAGAAGCCTGCTCGTTGAATTCGGCCCTTCTCGCTACGCTTCGAGGCGCCGGGGCGGTCTATTTGTCCGGGGGTATGGAGATGCAGTCAAGCCAGTTGACGCTGCCCTCCAACGAGCGCGTTTTATACACCACTGACAGAAACCGCTTTGTACCAGCGTTTGGCGCCGGCTGGCGGGTCACGCCAAAAGTGGCCCTTGGCGTAAAGGTTGACAAGCCCTTCCTGCGCCATGCTGAAGTACCTAAAGAGTCCAGCTCAAGGTTTTTTGGTCAGGCCATTGACTTAAATTCCCTCAGGGCCGAGTTTCAATTTGCTTATGCCGTCAATGAAAAATTCAGCCTGGGCGTATCCGCCGGAATGACGCGCCTGGATTATGCCTCCGAAGTGGCTTTGCGCGCGGCAGTGCCAAATATCGGCAATTTACCCCTAAGCTCATCCAATCCCGCTGAAGCCCTTCTGGAAACCACTGCTAGGCAAGAAGGCAGCGTTTTGGCGGCCACTTATAGCGCTGGCTTCAGATACGCCGTCAACAGCCGCTGGACAGTGGGCGGCAGCTATCAGAGCGGCGTCAAGGGGCGTCTGGAGCTTGAGGCGTCGCTGCCTTCGCAGGTACTGGATATATACAATACCAGGGGTCATAGCTCACCGCCGCCGCCCTTAGGCATTGAAGATCAGGCCCGGGTACTTCTGAACGCCGCTACCGCGCGCCATGGCGATGGCGATCTCACCCTGCCATACAAAATCCAGGCTGGCGTGCGCCACCGCTATAATCAGTTGATGACCTGGGAAATAGACCTGCTCTATATTGGCGCTCAGGGCATGGAATTACCGGCGTTGCCATCAATAAATACGCCAAGTGGTCGTGTTTATACAACCGAAAGGAATTACGAGTTCAAAGACTGCCTGACGATTTCAGGAATGATGGAGTTAAACCTGGGCAGGGATTGGATTGCTCGCTGTGGATTTTCTCTGGATTCGGCGCTCCGCGGCAGCGGCTGGGCCGACGCTATGGTCGGCGGCGCGCAGACGGCAGGGTTTTCCATAGGCTTTGGCTATCGGATATTTGGCGGCGAACTATGCGCAGGGTACCAATTTCGCCAAGCGATGGACAGAGAAATCAATGGTTTAGAAGGCATCTGGAGCCTTGACGGTCTAAGCTCCACAAGCACATCCACCCGGGTCGAGGGCATGGGACACCTTTGGGCTGTAGGCTTCAGGGTGAATTTTTAGGTGAAATACCTGGGGCCTAACGCCTGCGAGGAGGCCCTCATGCAGGGCAGCCTTCAGGTTTTGAGGGTTGCGCCAAACGCCTGGGGCAGGCACAAATCGCTTAGAGAGTCGGCCAGGGCCGCAGGCGTTGCGGTTCGTAGGGAGCCTGGCGAAAGCCTGGATCGCAGAGCCGAAGGCCGGCGCCACCAAGGCGTTATCGGCGAAGGGGGGGAGGTTAACTTTACAGAGATGTCTGACTTCCTGAAAACCTTGAGAGAGCGCGGCAATAACGGGATGGCGCTGATATTGGACGGTGTCACAGACCCTTACAACTTTGGCGCCATACTGCGCTCGGCGGCTGCGGCAAATGTTGACGGCGTTGTATTTCAGGAACGGCGCTCGGCCCAGGTCAACGACAGCGTCATACGCGCCAGCGCGGGTACGGTCGGACGCATCCCCCTGGTGCGGGTAGTCAACCTGGGACGGGCAGTTGATGAATTAAAAGACGCCGGACTCTGGATTTTTGGAATGTCCGCCTCATCTGATAACAGCCGAAGCTATCTGGATGAAAATTTCGACAGAGCTTCGGCAATCATTTTGGGGTCGGAAGGAGATGGGCTGCGCCTCAAAATTGAAGAGCGGTGCGATTCGCTGCTAAAAATTGAAATGCCAGGCAAAACGAACAGTCTTAACGTGTCAGCCACGGCGGCGATTGTTTTATTCAGGGTAATAGCTTGCCGTGAAAAAAAATCTTGAGTTTGTTTTTGCCTCGTGATATATTTCCATTTCTGGCTAAATGCGCCTGATAACTTTGGCGCGTCAAGTTAGGTTTGACAATTTGACACACGCCGAGATGGCCGAGTGGTTAATGGCAGCAGACTGTAAATCTGCCACGCGACGCGTTACGGAGGTTCGAATCCTTCTCTCGGCACCACTCACCGGTCTTTTGAGGAAGGCCGATAGACGCGCGGGAGTAGCTCAGTTGGTAGAGCGTCAGCCTTCCAAGCTGAATGTCGCGGGTTCGAACCCCGTTTCCCGCTCCAACGCTTGGGCCGGATAATTCCATTACCCCAAGTCAATTGGACAGGCCCACATAGCTCAGTGGCAGAGCGCATCCTTGGTAAGGATGAGGTCGCCGGTTCAATCCCGGCTGTGGGCTCCACCCGAAACTGTTTCAACAACCAATAGTGGTTTATTAACAACACTCCAGGAGGCAATTGTGGCCAAAGAAAAATTTGATCGTTCCAAGCCCCACGTAAATATTGGGACTATTGGACACGTGGACCATGGCAAGACTACCCTGACGGCTGCCATCACATACGTGCTTTCCAAGAAATTCGGCGGAAGCACAAAGAGTTACGAAGAAATAGACTCCGCTCCCGAAGAAAAAGCCCGCGGGATCACAATTAACACAGCTCACGTCGAGTACCAGACCGAAAAACGCCACTACGCCCACGTTGACTGCCCCGGCCACGCCGACTACATCAAGAACATGATCACCGGCGCGGCTCAAATGGACGGGGCGATTCTTGTTGTTGCCGCCGACGATGGCCCGATGCAGCAGACCCGTGAACACATACTGCTTGCCCGCCAGGTCGGTGTGCCCGCCATAGTTGTTTTCCTGAACAAGGTTGACCTTGTTGACGACCCTGAGCTGGTTGACCTCGTTGACATGGAACTCAGAGACCTTCTCACCAAATACGAATTTCCGGGCAACGACACACCCATCATCCGCGGCTCGGCGCGCAAGGCCCTCGACGCCGCCACCGTCGGCAACATTGACCACGACGACGTCAAGTGTGTTTTTGAACTTATGGACGCCGTTGACAAGTTCATCCCCGACCCGGCCCGTCCTAAAGACAAGCCTTTCCTCATGCCAATCGAAGACGTCTTTACGATTACGGGCCGCGGCACCGTTGTGACCGGTCGTATTGAGCAGGGCATCGTAAAGGTCAGCGAAGAAGTCGAGATCGTAGGCATCCGCGAAACCGTCAAGAAAGTGGTCACCGGCGTAGAGATGTTCAAAAAGATTCTGGATCAGGGCGAAGCCGGCGATAACGCTGGCATCCTCCTTAGGGGCGTTGACCGTAAAGACGTAGAGCGCGGCCAGGTGCTTGCGAAACCAGGCAGCATCAAGCCACACACCAAGTTCACGGCGGCTGTGTACGTCCTAAGTAAGGATGAAGGCGGTCGGCACACACCGTTCTTCAACAAATACCGTCCTCAGTTTTATTTCCGCACCACCGACGTGACAGGCTCCATCACGCTGGAAGAAGGCCGCGAGATGGTACTGCCCGGCGACAACGTTACGCTGACCGTTGAACTCATTTGCCCCATAGCCATGGAAAAAGGGTTGAAGTTCGCCATTCGGGAAGGCGGACGCACGGTTGGTTCCGGTCGCGTTGACGAAATTATTGAGTGATGGTCTTTGATAAAGGAATTGCGCCATGCGCGACATTATTCATCTGCAATGTACCGAGTGCAAACGCAAGAATTACAGCACCACCAAAAACAAAAAAACCACGTCAGGCAAGCTGGAAATGAAAAAATTCTGCCGCGCCTGTGCCGGTCACAAGGTTCATAAAGAAACCAAGTGAACCAAAAAGCGTATAA
Source organism: Holophagales bacterium (assembly GCA_031273105.1). Taxonomy (GTDB): domain Bacteria; phylum Acidobacteriota; class Holophagae; order Holophagales; family Holophagaceae; genus WRHW01. Next base: position 8,067 of record JAISSN010000047.1, read on the forward strand.
GGGGGCCGACCAAAGGCCCCCTGAATGCGCTTGTGTCAGCCCGTAGGGGAGTAGCTCAGCTGGTAGAGCAGCGGACTCCAAATCCGCAGGTCGCGGGTTCGAAACCTGTCTCCCCTGCCATTTTTTGTAACACCGCGCCAAATGACATTTAACCAGGTTACCTGAAACCCTGGCGCCTTGAAGGTGAACCCCATTGATTTCCACCATTAAACGACAAACCAAAGACCTGATTGCCGAACTGAACAGAGTTGATTGGCCTGACAAAAATAAGGTTTTAAGCGCCACCTACGCCGTGGTTCTTGTTTCGGCATTCGTTGGCGTTTACCTTTGGGGAGCGGACGTCCTCTTTAGCTGGCTCACAAAATTTTTGGTGCCGCGGCACTAAGAGAGGGACGCAATGACAGAGGTTCTGCCAGCCACGTACGATGATCCCGGTAATCCTGAAAGAGCCGGGAATGAACTGGCATGGTTTATCATTCACACATATTCAGGCTATGAGGCAAAGGTGAGAGAGAACTTGCGCCATCGCATATCAGTTGAGGGACGTAGCGACTACTTTGGCGAGATTGAGATTCCTGAAGAAACTTACGAAGAAATGAAGACAGACGCCAAAACCGGTAAGAAGGAGCGCGTCATTAAAAAACGCAAGTCTTTCCCAGGCTATCTGCTCATTCAAATTGCCGTTACAAAAAAAGGCGCAAATTATGAAATTTCTGATACCGATTGGCACTTGGTCCGCAGTACGCCAAAAGTCACCAGTTTTGTCAGCGCCAACAAAAAGAGGCCCTCGCCGCTGACAGATGAAGAAGTGCGGCAAATTATGAACTACACCGAAGAAACTCAGGAACGCCCCAAGCCAAAATTCAGCTTTGAAAAGAGCGAAAAAGTGCGTATAATAGATGGTCCTTTTGCAAACTTTGAAGGAGAAGTGGATGAAATCAACGAAGAACACAACACCATCAAGGTGATGGTGACTGTCTTCGGTCGCAGTACCCCTGTCGAACTGGACTTTATTCAAGTCGAAAAGCGATAGGGTTTCAACAACTAGGCTGACGGGCAACTTTCCCTCAGCTCTTTAAGGCGGCAGTTGCCGGAGGCATTCTGGAATCAGTCGCGGGAAAAAAGGAAATACAACATGGCAAAAAAGATAACGGGCTACATCAAGCTGCAACTGCCTTCGGGCGAAGCTACGCCCGCGCCGCCCGTTGGGCCGGCCCTCGGTCAGCACGGCGTGAACATTATGGAGTTCGTCAAGCAGTTCAACGCTAAATCCGTGGGCGCCGTGGAAAAGGGTACGATTCTTCCTGTCGTCATCACGGTTTATGCCGACAGGAGCTTTAGCTTTATATTAAAGACCCCTCCGGCCGCTGTTTTGATAAAGAAGAAAATCGGCCTTGAAAAAGGCAGCGCTACTCCCAATAAGGTCAAGGTCGGACGCATCACCAGAGTGCAACTTGAAGAAATCGCAAAGGTAAAGATGCCGGATCTCAACGCGGCCAGCATTGAATCGGCCATGCGGTCTATTGAGGGTACAGCTCGTTCAATGGGCGTTGACGTTGTTGATTAAAGTTATTTATTCGTGGAGTTTCGCGCCGTGTGAAACCCCCGGCTACCGCGACCGTTATCGCGGGAGATCTATCGAACAGGAGATATAATGGCAAAACCTGGCAAAAAGTACAGGGCCGCCGCCTCCAAGATCGAAGATCGCCAGTACGAGTTGAAGGAAGCGATTTCCACAATATCAGGCGCGGCTTTTGCCAAGTTTGACGAAACCGTGGAAGTCCACATGAAACTCGGCGTTGACCCACGCCATGCCGACCAAATGGTTCGCGGCACCATTGTCTTGCCTCACGGAACGGGTAAGACTATGAAAGTGGCGGTCATAGCTACAGGCGAAAAGATCAAAGAGGCGGAAGCGGCAGGCGCCGAAATCGTTGGCGGGGATGAGCTGGTTGAGCGCATCGCCAGCGGTTTCCTCGACTTTGACGCCCTGGTAGCAACCCCTGACATGATGAAGGGCGTCGGTCGCTTAGGAAAGGTGTTAGGCCCCCGGGGCCTCATGCCCAACCCCAAGACAGGCACCGTTACATTCGGCGTGGCCCAGGCCGTCAAGGAAATTAAAGCCGGAAAGGTGGAATACCGCGTTGACAAGACGGGTATCATTCATGCTCCGGTGGGTAAGCTCTCTTTCGGCGTTGATAAGCTGATCGAAAACGCCAAAGCCCTTATGGACGCAGTCCAAAAGGCCAAGCCGCCGGCTGCCAAGGGCAAGTATGTTAAAGCGATCCACATGGCCTCGACAATGGGACCCAGCGTACCAGTGTCCTTAAATGTTCTTGAAAAGTGAGGCGGCTATGGACAGGATTCAAAAACAAAACGAAGTAAAAGAACTAAAAAAGGCTTTCGCCTCCGCCAAATCTGCCGTAGTCCTTGAATTTAAGGGGCTGACGGTTGATAAGGACACCATTCTGCGCCGCAACCTCCGCGAGAACAAGGTTCAGTACCGGGTTTCAAAAAACACGCTGCTTCGCCTGGCTGTTAAAGAGACCGGTTTTGAATCTCTGGCGGTTCACTTCAAGGGCGCCACGGCTATAGCCACAACCGAGAGCGATGTTGTCGGGTTGGCAAAGACGATATACAGCTTCCTGAAAGATAACCCGGGCGTTGCGTTCAAGGGCGCCATTTTAGACGGCCAGTCCACGTCTGCGAGGGATTTTCAGGCGATAGCCGAGCTGCCCAGCCGCGAAACACTTATTGGAAAACTGCTGTATCTCATGCAGTACCCCATTTCTGGCCTGGCGATTGCGCTGGATCAAATCCGCCAGAAAAAAGAAGAGGGCGCGTAAGCGCGACAGCCTTATGCCCGTCAAACGCCCATCAACGCTAAACATTAATTTGGAAGGATAACACTATGGCTCTAACCGCCGATCAACTGATCACTGAAATTGAAACTATGACCGTTCTTGAGCTTGCCAATTTAGTTAAGGCTCTCGAAGATCGTTTTGGCGTATCCGCCTCCGCAGTAGCGGTTGCCGGCGCCCCTGCCGCAGCAGCTCCGGCCGCTGAAGAAAAGACAGAGTTTGACGTTGTACTTGCCGAAGCCGGCGCCAATAAACTCAACGTCATCAAGGCCGTCCGCGAAGTTGTCGCGGGCCTTGGTCTGAAAGAAGCGAAAGACCTGGTTGACGGTGCGCCCAAGACCGTCAAAGAAGGGGTTTCTAAGGACGAAGCCGCCAAACTAAAGGAAAAGCTTGAGGCTGCCGGCGCAAAGGTTGAAATTAAGTGAGTTATGCTTTGGTCTGAGAATAAAACTCTGGCTCTTTGCGCCCAAAATTTTTTACCTTGCATTCTTTGAAGAAACTGGTATGATTATTCCTTACGCCCGATTTTAACATCGGGCTTTTGCACTCTTTTTTGTTAAGGCTTAGGTTGCGAGACCTTTCCCGCGCTACTAAAAACGGCATTCAAGTCAACCATGGCGAACGCGTTCCGCCCTGGCGTTTGGCTTGTTGCGCGAGCCGCTCTGTTTGTCTGGCTAGATATTTTTTCTGTTTTTTCTATAGCATTTTCCACGCCACGCATCAAGGTAATCCAAGTTCTCAATTACCCCGGCGGGGTTTGGGCTATTTCTGGAGTCAATCATGAGTGTTCAGGAGAACATTTATCGGCAGCGATTTTCTTTTTCGAAAATCCGCTCCCTGGTTCCGATTCCAAATCTGATTGATATTCAAAAGCGCAGTTACAACGAGTTTCTGCAAATGAATCTTCTTCATTCGGAACGCGAGGGGCGGGGGCTTAAGGCTGTTTTTGACAGCATGTTCCCTATAAACAACGGAAAAAATACTGATGGCTCAGACGCCACCCTTGAGGTGGAGTTTGTTGACTACACTGTGGGACACTGGGCCTGCAAGTGCGGCAAATACGAAGGCTTGCAGCACTTGCGCACCGTTTGCGCCAAGTGCGGCCACAGTATTGTTACAGAACACCCGAAAGACCCCTCCGTTGACTGCCCCAAGTGCGGCACGCACAACAAAAACGCCGCGACCATTTGTGAAATTTGCAACGAACCTGTCGAACTGCATCAAAAGATGACCATCGAAGAGTGCGTGGAGCGCGGCGCAACCATGGCCGCGCCGCTAAAGATTCGCGTGCGTCTGAATCAGTTTGACAAGGATGATAAAGGCAACAGGAGATATAAGCAGAGTCAGGAATCTGAAGTTTATTTCGGCGATATGCCGACTATGACTGATCGCGGAACTTTTGTCATCAACGGCACTGAGCGCGTCATCGTCAGCCAGCTCCACCGCAGCCCCGGCGCGTTTTTTTCAATTACGCCGGATAAGATTTACAGCGCCCAGATAATCCCTTATCGCGGTTCCTGGGTTGAGTTCGAGCTTGACGCAAAGGGCTTGTTTTACGCCAGGATAGACCGCAAGCGCAAGTTTCTTGGGGCAACTTTCCTGCGCGCGCTGGGCTTATTCTATAAAGAATTATTTAACAAAAAGTCTGTTTATGAAGTTGATGACCAGTTGGTGCTCTCCAAGTTCTACACGCCCTTTACCATTACTCTCAAGGGTGAAAAGATACTGATGACTCCCAGCGACATGCTGATTGGCGTCAAAGCGTTAGATGATATTAAAGGCCCAAAGTCTAGCGAAGTCATTGTCGCGAAGGGCAAAGTCATTTCGCGCCGCTTGATGGATAGTATTGTAAAGGCTGGCGTCAAGAGCGTGCAAGTTGAACGCGGCATCCTGGACGGGGCCGTGTTGCTTGAGGATATTATCAAACTCCCAACCGGCGAAGCGTACAACTACACGAAGGCCGAAAAATTACTTGAGGGTAAAGACGATAAAGATAAAGAGGTCGAGGTGTTGCTGGATGCCAACGAAACTTTTGTGCAGACGCACCTTGAAATGTTTTTGGCCAACAACGTAAAGGAGTTTCTGGTATTTTTTCCGGAAAATGACGCCACAGGCAAGGTCTTAAGCGAAACATTGAGCAAGGACCACACGGAAGACCCGGAAGAAGCCGCCAAAGAATTATTCAAAAAGATACGTCCCGGTGAGCCTGCAACTGTTGAATCCAGCAAAAAGCTGCTCTATTCGATGTTTTTTGACCCTCAGAAATATGACCTCTCGAAAGTTGGTCGCCACAAGATAAACGCCAAGCTGAATCAAAGTATTTCCAGGGACGAGCGCATTCTTACACTGGATGATTTTATCAATACTATCCACTATTTGTTGCGCCTCAAGAAGTACGACACCACCCGCGAAGATCGCTCTGATGAAATAGCCCCCGTTCGCAAGGATGACATTGACCATCTTGGGAACCGCCGCGTCCGCAGCGTTGGCGAGCTATTGGAAAACTGCTTCCGCGTCGGCCTCGTCCGCGTACAGCGCGCCATAAAAGAAAAATTTTCCGCCGCTCAAGACCCAAATAACCCGTTGCAGGCCCATGATCTAATCAACAGCAAACCCGTCATTGCCGCCATGAAGGAGTTCTTCGGCTCCAGCCAGCTCTCCCAATTCATGGATCAAACCAATCCGCTGTCTGAGATCACGCACAAGCGCAGGTTGTCCGCCCTTGGACCCGGCGGATTGAGCCGTGATCGCGCCGGTTTTGAAGTCCGCGACGTTCACACATCCCACTATGGGCGCATTTGCCCCATCGAAACGCCCGAAGGACCGAACATCGGCCTCATAAGTTCCCTCTCCTGCTACGCCCGCATCAATGAGTTTGGCTTTATTGAAAGCCCTTACCTTAAGGTAGAAAACGGTCGCGTCATTGATTACGCCGAAATCACGCACGTTGGCGATGCAAAGTTTGGATACATGGATGTGGTAAAGCTCGAAGACGTGCTGAACGAAAACGCCAAACTGGAAAAAACAGGCAAGCGTCCCGCCAGGTTTGAAATGCACGCCTGGTACCTTTCCGCCTGGGAAGAAGACGAACACATCATCGCCCAGGCCAACGTTGAAGTTGACAAGGATGGCTATATCAAGGAGGAATCCGTTGTCGCCCGCGTGTCCGGAGAAACAAGGGTCGTGGAGCGTGGCAAGGTAACCCTCATGGACGTAAGCCCCAAGCAGCTTGTTTCCGTCGCGGCAAGTCTGATTCCGTTCCTGGAAAACGACGACGCCAACCGCGCCCTCATGGGCGCGAACATGCAGCGCCAGGCCGTGCCGCTTGTTCGCACCGAGGCGCCCATCGTCGGCACTGGCATGGAGTACTACGCAGCCAGGGATTCGGGCAACTGTGTGATATGCCGCCGTTCAGGCATAGTGGAAACCGTTGATGCAAACCGCATCGTGGTGCGCGTCGAAGACGACCCTGACACAGAGGGCGTTGAGAGCGGCGTGGATATTTATACGCTGGTTAAGTACGTCAGGTCTAACCAAAATACCTGTTACAATCAGGTTCCATTGGTAGGCAGAGGAGAATACGTGGCCACGGGTCAGATATTGGCCGATGGCCCCTGCTGTGACCACGGCGAGCTATCCCTTGGCCGCAACCTGATAGTGGCCTACATGCCGTGGCGCGGGTATAACTTTGAAGACGCCATTCTCATCAGCGAGCGGGTTGTCAAAGAAGACCTGTACACCACGATCCACATCGAAGAATTTGAAATTCACGCCCGGGATACAAAGCTGGGACCAGAAGAAATCACCCGCGACATCCCTCAGGTCCGCGAGGAAATGCTCAAGAATCTGGACGAATCCGGCATCATCCGCATAGGGGCCTCGGTCAAGCACGGCGATATCCTCGTTGGCAAGGTGACGCCAAAGGGCGAAACGATTCTCTCGCCTGAAGAAAAACTGCTGCGCGCTATATTTGGCGAAAAGGCGTCCGATGTTAAAGACGCCAGCCTCAATGTTCCGCCGGGTATCGAAGGCACTGTGGTTGACGTCAAGGTGTTTACCCGCAAGGGCCAGGAAAAGGACTTGCGTACGCAGCAAATTGAGCGGGAGCAGATAGCCAAGTGGGAAAAGGACTTGCAGGATCAGGAGCGCATCATCCGCGCTGAGAGCAAAAAAAAGATAGTCGCGCTGCTGAAGGGCAAGGAACTCTCCGAGCCGTTGATTGACGACGCGGGCAAAGAACTGTTGCCGGCAAACAAAAAGCTCACCCAAAATATGTTAGAGGCGGTTCCCTATCGCCGCTTCCGCCAGATCAGCGTTGCCGTTGGCAAGGAGCGCCTTGAAGCCCAAACGCTGGACATCCTCGACAAAACAGACAGTCAGCTTCGCGTTTTGAGCGACATATTAAATGAGCGCGTTGAACGCCTTATCAAAGGCGATGAGCTTATGCCTGGCGTCCTCAAAAACGTCAAGGTGTATATTGCCGTCAAGCGCAAACTTCAAGTGGGCGACAAGATGGCGGGACGACACGGCAACAAGGGCGTCGTGAGCCGCATCCTGCCCATTGAGGACATGCCCTACCTGCCCGATGGAACACCTGTTGACATCGTCCTGAACCCATTGGGCGTGCCTTCCCGTATGAATATCGGTCAGGTACTGGAAACCCACCTTGGCTGGGCTGGCAAGGTCATGGGCGTCCACTTCTCAACCCCTGTCTTTGACGGAGCGAAAGAGTCTGAGATCAAGAAATGGCTTGAAAAGGCATGGGGTAAAAACGGGCGCAGCGGCCCTGACACATCTGGCAAGACCAGGCTCTTTGACGGCATGACGGGCGAGTCATTTGAACAGCCCGTGGTGGTTGGCTGCAGTTACATGATGAAGCTGCACCATTTGGTTGACAACAAGATTCACGCCAGGAGCATTGGGCCGTACAGCCTTATTACGCAACAGCCGCTCGGCGGAAAGGCTCAATTCGGCGGGCAGAGATTTGGGGAGATGGAAGTCTGGGCGCTCGAAGCATATGGCGCCGCCCATGTTCTCCAGGAACTATTGACCTACAAGTCTGACGACATGTATGGCCGCACGCAGATTTATCAAGCCATCATCAAGGGCGAACCCATCAAAGACCCCGGACTCCCTGAGAGCTTTAACGTGGTCAGAAAGGAGCTTAACGCCCTTTGCATTGACATGGAGATGCTCACCAGGGACGAGTTGACGGTGCAGGAAGTCGAAGAAGCGCCCGCTTTCCTGATAGAAGGTTAGTCCACATTGAATCGCATTAAAATTAGAGGCTAAACATGTTGCTTCCCGAACAGCAGAACATCAACGCTTATGAGTGCATCAGAGTTTCTCTGGCTTCTCCAGACACTATCCGCTCATGGTCATACGGCGAGGTGACCAAGCCGGAAACCATCAATTACCGCAGCTTGAAGCCAGAGCGCGATGGTCTTTTCTGCGCCCGCATCTTCGGCCCCGTGAACGACTGGGAGTGTTTGTGCGGCAAGTACAAACGCCAGAAGTTCAAAGGCACAACGTGCGATAAGTGCGGCGTGGAAGTCACCAAGAAGGCCGTCAGGCGCGAGCGCATGGGACATATACAACTCGCCAGCCCCGTTAGCCACGTCTGGTTCTTCAAGGGCGTCCCCAGCCGCATCGGTTACCTGCTTGATATTCCGCTGAAAGACCTGGAAAAGGTGCTGTACTTTGAGGCATACGCAGTTATTGACCCGGGCGAAACAGGGCTGAAGGAAAGAGAAATTCTGGCGGAAGACAGGTACCGCGACATCAAAGATTTATACCCTGACGGCTTCAGAGCGATGATGGGCGCTGAGGCCATTAAGGAGCTTTTGAGGCGGGTTGATGTAGAAGCCCTGGCCGTTGAGCTTCGCGCCGCCATGAAATCAGAGACGTCGGCCCAAAAGCGGGTTAAAACAGCCAAACGGCTGAAAATTGCCGAGGCATTCCAGCGTTCAGGCAATAAGTGCGAATGGATGATTTTAGACGTCATTCCGGTTCTTCCGCCTGAGCTGCGCCCATTGGTTCCGCTGGACGGCGGCCGCTTTGCCACTTCGGACTTAAATGACCTCTACCGCCGCGTCATCAACCGAAACAACCGCCTGAAAAAACTTCCGGAACTCACAGCGCCCGACGTCATTGTCCGCAACGAAAAGCGCATGCTCCAGGAGGCGGCGGACGCGCTGTTTGAAAATGGCAAGCGGGGACGCCTGCTTCGCGGCGTCAGCAACAGACCGCTAAAATCGCTGTCCGACGCTCTCAAGGGCAAACAGGGGCGATTCCGCCAGAACCTGCTGGGAAAACGCGTTGACTACTCCGGGCGTTCCGTCATCGTGGTGGGGCCAGACCTCAAGCTGCACCAGTGCGGCCTGCCTAAAAAGATGGCTCTGGAACTGTTTAAGCCGTTTATTTTCAATCGCCTGGAACACAAGGGACACGCGGCTACAATCCGTCAGGCCAAAGAAATGGTAGAGCAAGGAGTGCCGGAGGTTTGGGACGTTCTGGATGAAGTCATCCAGAACCATCCGATATTGCTCAACCGCGCCCCCACGCTTCACCGCCTGGGCATCCAGGCTTTCCAGCCCGTCCTGGTGGAAGGCAAGGCCATCCGACTGCATCCGCTGGTCTGTACTGCCTTCAACGCCGACTTTGACGGCGACCAGATGGCCGTGCATATCCCGTTAAGTCCAATGGCCCAGATAGAGGCCAAGGTACTCATGATGTCAACCCAGAACATCTTAAACCCGGCCAATGGAAAACCAAACGTAGTCCCAAGCCAGGACATCGTGCTTGGCGCGTATTACCTGACCAAGAAGCGCTTGGGGCGCAAGGGCGAAGGCATGGTCTTCGGAAGCGTCAACCAAGTGATATCCGCCCATGACGCCGGTATTGTTGACACCCACGCCATTATCAATCTCCGGTATTCCGGCGAATTGGTTGACACCGAAGCCTGGCACAAGAGCGACCCTAAAAAGAGAAGTGAGCAGGAAGTATTTGAATGCCCCTCCCGCACGGTCAAAGATGAAATCATTACCACAACCGTTGGCCGCATCATTTTTAACCAGTCGCTGCCCGACGCCATCCCCTTTGTAAATGGACTCATCAAGAAGGAAGGCCTGCTCTCACTGGTCAACAGCGCTTACAAGTTCAACGGCCCCGAGACTACAATCCTCATGCTTGACGCCATGAAGGACATGGGCTTTTTGTGGGCCATGAAGGCAGGCGTCAGCGTGGGCATAGACGACCTGGTTGTTCCTAAGACCAAGACAGAGCTATTGCGAGCCGCCACTGACGAAGTGAGGGGCATTGAGTACGATTACTACAACGAAGGCAAGCTGGACGCCGCCACGCGCACTAACCGCATTTTGGAAGTCTGGTCCAAAACAGCCGATCAGGTTGCCGTTGACATGATGAAAGAACTTGAACATCAAAACGACTCCGGCCGCAATTTAAATTCCATTTACATCATGGCTGACTCCGGCGCTCGCGGTTCCAAGACGCAGATCCGCCAGGTCGCGGGTATGCGCGGACTCATGGCCAAACCCAGCGGCGACATTATCGAAACGCCTATCAGGTCAAACTTCAAAGAGGGCCTCACCGTTCTTGAGTATTTTACTTCCACCCATGGCGCGCGCAAGGGCCTTGCCGATACAGCTTTAAAGACGGCGGACTCCGGCTACCTGACGCGCAAACTGGTTGACGTGGCTCAGGACGTTATTATTAACGAAGACGACTGCGGCACGCTGGACTGGATCGAGGTAGCCGCCATCGTCAACAACGACGGGACGATCCGCGCGCGCCTGCGAGACCGCATTATGGGCCGCGTTGTAGCCGAAGACGTCATAGATCCGTATAACAAGAAAGTCCTTGCGCCCGCAGGAACGCTAATCAATGAAGAATTGGCCTTTACCATTGAAACCAGCGGCATTCAGAGCGTAAGAATACGCTCCATACTCACGTGTGAATCGCGCCGGGGCGTATGCGCCAAGTGCTACGGCTTGAACCTGTCAACCGGTCGCATAGTTGACCTGGGCGAGGCGGTTGGCACCATCGCCGCCCAGAGTATCGGCGAACCGGGGACCCAGCTAACCATGCGCACCTTCCACGTAGGCGGCGCGGCCAGCCGTGCGTCTGAAAAGAATTTGCACGAGGCCCAAATAAAGGGCGTGGTCAAACTTGATGGGATCAGGTTTGTGGAAAACCGCCACGGCGAAGCCATTGCTCTCAGCCGCAGCGGAAATATCCTCGTTGTGGATAAGGACGGCAATGAGCGGGAACGCTACAAGATAGCGCCAGGCGCGATCATTCGCGTCAGGAACGGAGAAATCGTTGAGCCAAAAACGGTACTGGCTGAATGGGATCCGTATAACGACTACCTGATAAACGAAAAGGCCGGCATAGCCGACTTTAAGGAATTTGAACTCAACGCCAGCTACCAGGACGAAAAAGACCAGATCACCGGCCGTTTCCGCAAACGGGTCATTGACGCTATTGACGACAAGTTGCACCCGCACATCAACATCAAGGGTGACAATCACGAAGTGCTTCAGCGGTATAACATTCCGACAGGCGCGTACATTGAGGTTGAAAACGACCAGGAATTAGCGCCGGGCGACGTACTGGCCAAGACGCCGCGCCAACAGGCCAAAACGCTAGACATTACGGGCGGCCTGCCCCGGGTGACGGAGCTGTTTGAAGGGCGCAAGCCAAAAGAACCGGCCATCATCAGCAAGGTGACGGGCATAGTGCGCTATGGGAACCGAGTTCGGGGCAACCAAAAAGTCATCGTGGAAGACCCCAACGGGGAGCGCGAGGAGTATCTGGTTCCGCGGGGCAAACAAATACAGGTTCAGGACGGAGACGAAGTTCAATCCGGCGAAAAGCTCACGGAAGGCGCCGTCAGCCCCCATGACATCCTGGAAATCCACGGCGAAAAAGCCCTGCAAGCCTTCCTGTTAAATGAAGTTCAAGAGGTCTATCGCGCCCAGGGCGTGACCATCAACGACAAACACATAGAAACCATCATTCGCCAGATGATGCGCTGGGTACAGGTGACAGACGTCGGCGATACGCCGCTGATCGTTGAAGAAAAAATTGACAAGCATCGTTTTAAGGAAATCAACGAGCGCGCCATCGCCGAAGGTAAAGCCCCCGCCACCTGCGAGCCGCAGTTGTTGGGTATCACCAAGGCGGCGCTAACCTCTGAATCCTTCATTTCCGCGGCTTCCTTTCAGGAGACAGCCCGCGTGCTTACGGAAGCCGCGCTGGAAGGCCGGGTTGACTATTTGCGCGGACTTAAAGAAAACGTCATCCTTGGCCGCCTGATACCCGCCGGAACAGGCATGGCCAGATATCGCAATGTTCATATCGAAGAAGGCCAATATCCTGAGCCGGTTGAAGACACATCCACAGGCATGGACGACTTCGATGATGAATACAGCCGCATGGCCGCCCACGTGGAAGAGCTTCAGGGGCTGACTGAAGCGGAGTTTGATGAGATATAAACGCAGCGTGTTTGCATGTGGGCAAAGACCCGCATGCAAACACGCTGGATGTTTATGCAGGTCGTTTTGTCCGTCTTCAATTGTGATTGAATGCGGTTAGGCATGATGGCGGCGATATGACGTTAAGATTTTTTGTTTTTTTCAAAAGGCTGTTGAAAAAAACTGAGGGCGGGAGTAAATTGAGCGCAGGATATGTTACCCATTTAGGAGGTTCACATGATTTCCAGTTCACTTACCCTTATCCTGCTTCTGGTCGGCGGCCAGACGGCTGTTTTTGTACCGGATCCACCAGGCGGCCCAGGCAGAGAGTATGTGTTTCCAATTGGCGACGACGAGTCTGGAGGAGGCGGCGGGGGTGCAAATTACAGGAATTGCAAGATCAGGTCTGAATTCTCATATGATCCTATGTACTGTGTCTATTCCGACCCGAACAATACGAGGAGAAGATGTTTTACATATCCATAAGGATGAGGTAGCTAGGGAACAGGCACAAACATGGGTAAATCAAAATTGTCTATGAGTGATTATCACTAAGTCGCCTTTGAGACGTGATACGTGATATTTACAGTGTCAGCCAACCTAACCGATTAAGGACAACCTGAAATGTTGACATGCCGTTCTTTCTCATCGCTCATATTGGGGATGTGCATTTTTGCTATGTGCGTCCCCGCGCTTGCCCAGTCAGTCAAAGGTCAGTGGGTTGGCGACTCGTATCTTGTTTTCTCAGAATCCCGTGGCGATTCATATGTTTTTATAGATGAAAATGACAATATTCAGTTGACAATCCCAAGCGTCAAAAACGCGGTTGACTTCCCCGTGCCTTATGAATTTTGCAGAGAATCCTCCTGGTGGTCGTCTTGTTGGCGCAATGACGCTCTTTATACTCTTGCCTATGGGGCGAAAGAAAATAATGAGGATGGCTCCCGCTTTACGCGCTGGACTTTTGCAAAGTGGCAAAACAATGAATGGCGTTTAATAGGTGAATACAAAGCTCCCGCGCCAGGATTGTTGTCAGCAATACCCTGTGACAGAGACCGTTTTATAGCCATTTCTTCCGCAAAAGATCTTAGTAACGATGGCAGGATAGATAGAACGCCATTCCACCTGATGTCCGTAATTGAAGACAGAAAGGAAATAAATCTGGATTCTCCAATAGACCATGGTCAGGATGAATTGCGAAAATATATGTCTAACCCTGAATGTTTTGAGCTGGCCTGGTCTGGCAAGGTAGTTATGACAGACAGTCACGCCGTGCTTGTGAGTAAAAATACTGGTCTGTATTGGATTTTTTCTCTGGAAAAGGCGTCCCTGACAAAAGCCGGAAATATCTTTAAGAGCGCAACCCCGGAGTGGATAGCCAAAGGCGGCTTTGCTGGCGCCGTCATCTGCGTAAATCCAGAAAAAAACGGGACAGTGCTGATTTCGGCGCTGGAAGAATCTCTGTTTATGAAAGAACGAGCCGATGCTAATAAAATTGCCCAAGATTACGAAGAAAAATATCCATATTTAGAATTTGAAAGTATTTTATCTATCATGGAGTTTTATCAGAAAGAGATTGACGACAGAAATCCATTTATCGTCTGGTATAGGATTCATCCTGAAAGCGGGAAAGCAGAAAAACTTGACGCGCCTCCAGAAGGCGGTACATATCTGAGGAGCGGATGGAAAAAGAATATTTGGCGGCCAATGCCGGATGGGTCAATAAAGATGGGATGGAATGAACGTAATATCACTGAAAAAGCCGAAATAAAACCTGGCCCGACAAATGATGCAGGCGGCGACAAAAAAATTGAACCGGAATCTGAAATAGCAAGTGTCGGTGATGATTATGATTGAACGCGGTTTGGTATGGCGGGGTGATGCGCCGTTCGGTTTCTTAATACTAAAAGTTTGGCTTTTGGCATTGGCGATGCCCGCATTCGCGCAGAATACAGGTCAGTGGGCGGATGACCTGTATTACATCAACGTCAGCGGGTATAACAACAACGTCAGCGGGATGGCGTTGTCCACCAGTGTTTTCATTGACGAAAATAACAAGATACATAAAAAAATACCCGCGTTAGAATCAAAAGATTTTCCGGTTACCGCCTGGTTTGGCAATGTGCCGCCGTTTGATTCTTATTGGCGCAACGAGGCTGCATATTTACTGGGCGAAGGCGTAAGTGAAAAAAATGAGGACGGTTCATACTTTACGCGATGGGTATTTGCAAAGTGGACAGAAGACGAAGGATGGCATTTTCAGGGAGACTATAAAACTGATACCAATGAAATGCTGGAAGCAATACCTTGTGACAACGACCGCTTTATAGTCATCTCCTGTGCTAAAGACCTGACGGGCGACAACAGATGGCAAACCAGAACGCCGTTTGCCAGAATGTCCTTACATCCCGACAAGAAAGAACTCAGATTGGATACTCCCATAGATCACGGCCAGGATGAGTTGCGAAAGTATATGTCAAATCCTGATTTTTTTAAATTGGCCTGGTTGAGTCAGCCCTGCCTGACCAGGGACCACGCAACGCTCATTAACTGTAATACCGGTCTATATTGGATTTTTTCATTGGAAAAGGCGTCCCTGACCAAAGCCGGAAATATTTTTAAGAGCGCAACCCCGGAGTGGATAGCTAAGGGCGGTTTTACAAGCTCCGTTTTATGCGCGAGACCGGAAAAAGCGGAGACGATTTTGATAGCCGCCCAGGAAGAAGATTATCTTATCAAGGCCAACGACCCCTGGAAACAAGCTCTGGAATTCAGAGAAAAATTCAATGCAACGAATGAAGAACAAATGGAAATGTTTAAGCATTATTACCAGGAGTATGTTAATAGAAGCCCATTTATCGCTTGGTACAGGGTTTATCCTGAAACGGGAAAGGTTGAAAAACTAAAAGAGCATCCCGAAGGCGGCACATGGTACAGAGTTGAATTAAATGATGGGCATGATGCATTTCGGCCAATGCCCGATGGGTCAGTGAAAATGAATTGGAGATCGGAAGAATGGCGTCTTATAGATGAATTAAATAAACAGAAACTTAAAAAAACAGATAATAAAGGCAAATTTACAGAATCTCAGGATACAAAGGATTCAGATAGGGATTAGAGCGATTCAACTTTGAGAAAGTTGAATCGCTCTATGCCAGGATTTGCTTGCAAATCATGGCCGCGTGATGCTTGCAGGCGGGCTTTACCCGCCGTTAGGCAAGCATCACAAGCGGATGTGACCATTCAGACCGGTTCAACTTTTTCAAAGTTGAACCGGCGCCATCTCAAAATTGAATTGCTATAGCAATTTCACAAATGGTAGTCCATACCCCGTAATCTCTATTCCAATCATTAACACCTTGCTCTTGGACTACGAAAACCAAAACTGCTATAACACCTTGCTCTTGGACTACGAAAACCAAAACTGCTATA
>JAISSN010000090.1 GCA_031273105.1 Holophagales bacterium
AAAGCTGTAATAGATAAAGCCGTTGAAGGCTTACGTAGCCTGGAAGCCATGCCTCTTACTATCGCCAGCCTTACCAAAAGAGCTTGGATGTAAACCCTATTGATTGCAACTTGGTATGATTCGACTTGAGAAGCGTCTTGCGGTATTAAAGTTGCGTCCGCGCTTGGAACGCGCACCGCGTTTCTTAGCCAACGCGTCAGGGAGTGCGGAGCGGGGAGTGAAATTACCTCTTTACATACTTTGAAGCCAGCCACTTTTGCGGATCCTCCGGCGTGGTCTGGCGCCTGATTTCAAAGCCCAGCCTTGACCCGTCGGGCGTGTCTCCCACATACCCCAGCGTTTCCCCGCTCCTGACGGCCTGGCCCTTTTGAACTGAAATAGCCCGCAAATATGTATAAAGGGTGTAGTAAGAGTCCCCATGGTCTATTATTACCATCAAACCGTAGCTTTGGTATGCCTCGGCCATGACAACCCGACCGTCAGCCACGGCTCGCACGGGCGTCCCTCCCTCTGCGGCTATGAGCAGCCCGGTATTCATGGTCTTAGTCCCAAAGCGCGGGTGCGTTTGAACCCCAAAGCCTTCCGCCAGCGCGCCTTCTACGGGGTGTTTCAGGCGTCCGGCCAGACTATGAAACGGCACGGCCGTCTGGTACGCGTCTTCGGCCCTGGACTTGGATATAAGCGCAGCCAACATTCTTTCCAACAAAACCGATTCTTCCTTTAGCTCGGCTTGCAATCCCTTTTTGAGCTGCTCGTCCTGCTGGATGCTATCCAGATATTCGCGCAGGCGCCTTTCGTTTGCTCTGAGCGTTTCCTGAAGGGAGGCCATTTCGGCGCCGACTTTAGAATATATGGCCTCCGCCGCCGTTATCTCCGTTTCCCGCTCGGTCAATTCCGTGTGTAAAGCAACGGCCTTTCGCAGATTTCGGGTTTCATTATTTCGCCACCACTCCAAATAGCGGCTTCTGACCAAAAAACTTTCAACATCGGCGTAACTTGGAAAAAAACTCAAAGTGCCCAAGGGGCCTAATGCCTTAAGCCGCCTGGCCTGGCGGCGCAGACTGACTTTGAGCAAATCCAGTTCCCGATGAATATCTGTTTTTCGCTTGTTCAAAGCCCGGAGTTCGCGCTGTGTCTGCTCCAAGTTCAACCGCGCCGCCTCAGCCTGGGCGCGCGCCTTGGAAGTCCTCAGCGTTATGCCCTGCAACTCAACCAAAACCCCTTGTCGCCTCTTGCGGAGCTGGCTCAGTTGATTATCCAGCTGTCCAATCTGTGACTGCAACTCCTGAAGCCTTTGCCTGGTTCTGCCCAGGTCCTGACCCTGGGCTTCCTGCTGAACCCAGAGTTCCCGGGGCAAGAGGGCTATTGAGGCGACAAGAGCGACAATTAACCTGAACGCAAGTCTGCTTGCTGATTTGTTACTGGCGATTGACTTCATCGCTGCTTATTTTTTTTTGCCCATTGGAATTATTACCAGCAGGGCAGCCAGTACCAGCGTCCCAAGGACGCCGTAAAGCAGCGTACCCAAGGCGATGGAGTCTTCCGCTATGTGGGCGGACGGCAAAAGCTGATTTAGAAACGTCACGACTTTTATCTGCCCGGCGGTCATCATGCCGGAGGCTTCGCCAAAATCAATCAGGTTATAAAGTTTAGTGCCGATGGCGCTGAGTCCCATCGTCAAAACCATAGGAACGCCGCGGTTTGAACGTATCAGACGATTGAGAATTATGGCCCATATAAGCAGCTGTAAACCAAGTATCACGGCGTGCAAGTCGGCCATGACCAGCGCGCCCGGGAGGATAGAACCCATGATGCGCAGACAGAAAGCCCATATCGGCAGTATCAGCAACTGGCTGTAAAATAGCCCGCTTGCTGCGCCCAGCAGCGCCCCGGTGAAAAACCCCTTGAGTTTGTCAGATTCAATGGCCTCAACAAGGGGAAAATAAGCCGTGGCGAAAAATGTGAAAGGTACCGTCCAGCCTATCAAAGTCCTCAGAATGCTGAGTATAAACTTCATGGGGTCATAAAATTCATTCACGCTCGCCAACATGTTTGGGGGTATGGTAGCCCCGAAGGCGTGTATGGAAAATCCCTGCGGCCCTTCAGACGTACTGAAACCCGCCAGAAAAAGTCCAAACAGGAAAATCGCTATTGATGCCCACACGATACGCAATTTAAAACTGCCAAAACTGTTCATACGCGCTCCATGAATGCTATACTTGAAGAAAAAGAGGCGCGTCCGCAGGACGCATTTACAATTGTAAGCTGTAAACTGTAAACTGTAAACCGCTCAGGGGCGGCGAATTATGGATTAGAAACAGTGGTTGCTCGCCGCCACAGCCCAAGACAAACACAAGCCATTAAACACACTATTGATGCCGGCAGGCTGGCTTCGAGGCCAAATTCGCCGCCCGTGAGCCATTGGGGAGCATCGTTAAACACGGGCGCCCAAAAACCTGATGGCTTTGTTCCGCTGACGCCGAAGCCCAGCAGGCTGCCTTGGGCCCAGTTCCAGCCCAGGTGTATGCCAATGGGCAGCGCCAGGCTGTTTGTCCTTAGCCAGGCCAGGCCCAGCAGCACGGAGGCCAGGCCGATATTCAAACTGGCCCAAGCCTTTACGCTGCCCGTCATGCCGGGATTGCTCCAGTGGACTACTACAAACAACAGCCCGAAAACAAGCAGCGCGTTGGTTTTACCCAACCCGCGCACGGCCCGCTGAAAGGCATAGCCTCTAAAGAGCAGTTCTTCAAATAAGCTGATGGCAAAAAATGGGGACAGCGCGTAAAAAAGAGCGCTTAAATTAACCTGTGAGTTACGAGTCCAGATAAAACCGCCAAATAGTTTGACAATCAATGCCGAAATTACAATTAACAAAACGCCTGACAGCGCGCCAGCTAAAAATTCCAATAAAAACCTGACGTTTAGTTTTAATCCTATTGAAGTCAGCGCTTGACCTTCCAGTTTGAGGCAAAACCATGAAGCGACAAGAGCAACCGCAATTAAAATCCATATTTTTATTGGCTCTGGAGATGGAATGAATGACGCCAGAATAGATGTGATACATAGCAGAAAAATAAATCCAATTATCTTAACACCATTTTTTACTTGACCCTGCTTGTTTTCCAGCAGGGTCAACAATTTTGAAAAGGCTGACATGGAGCATCCTTGGATTAACAGTGGTTAGCGCTTGCTATTTGGCAGATTGCGTTTGAGCCAATCATAGCGGTATATTGCCGTGCTTCTTGGGCGGCGCCTGGTCGCGCTTGGTTTCCAGCAGGCCAAGGGCGCGGGCTAGTTTTTTGCGGGTTTCCCGGGGCATTATGACTTCATCCACGTAGCCAAGACTTGCGGCTACGTACGGGTTTGCCAGCCTCTCGTTGTAGTCGGCTATAATTTGCGCCCGTTTTGCCGCGGGGTCTTCCGCTTTGGAGATTTCTTTAGAGTAGAGTATGTTGGCCGCGCCCTCGGCGCCCATCACCGCTATTTCGGCTGTGGGGTAAGCGTAGTTGAAGTCTGAGCGGATGTGCTTGCTGGCCATCACGATATAAGCCCCGCCGTAGGCCTTGCGTGTAATCACGGTTAATTTTGGAACCGTGGCTTCGCAGAAAGCGTACAGCAGCTTAGCGCCGTTTTTTATCAGGCCGTTGTACTCCTGGTGGGTTCCGGGCAAAAAGCCAGGCACGTCTTCAAAGACTATCAGCGGGATATTAAAGGCGTCGCAGAAGCGCACAAACCTCGCCGCCTTTTCGGAAGCGCTGATATCCAGAACCCCCGCCAGAACCGCCGGCTGATTTGCCACTATTCCAACAGACCTGCCTTCAATGCGGGCAAAGCCGATTACGACATTTTGCGCGTAAGCTTCCATGACTTCAAAAAAGTTGGAGTCGTCAACAACGCCCTTTATGAGCAGGCGCATGTCGTATGGCTTCGCGGGGTCTTCCGGCGCCACGTTGTCAAGATCGGGGTTTTCGAGGGGAATTTCGTTTAACGCCGCCCTGCGGGGGGCTTCGCCCATGTTATTTGAAGGGAGAAAACTGAGCAGTTCCCTGGTGTGGGCTATCGCGGCCAGATCCGAAGGAACCATAAAATGGCAGACGCCGGATTTATATCCATGGGTGGAAGCCCCGCCCAACTCTTCTTTTGTGACGTCTTCGTGGGTTACGGCCTTGATGACCTCCGGCCCCGTAACAAACATGTAGCTGGTGTTACGCACCATTGTTATAAAGTCTGTGATGGCCGGGCTATACACGGCGCCGCCGGCGCAAGGCCCCATTATCAGACTTATTTGAGGTATGACGCCCGAGGCCATCGTGTTGCGCAAAAATATCTCGCCGTAGCCCGCCAGGGAATTGACGCCCTCCTGTATGCGTGCGCCGCCGCTGTCGTTCATGCCAATAACGGGGCAGCCCACCTTCATGGCCATGTCCATTATTTTACAGATTTTTTTAGAGACGGTCAGGGATAAGGAACCGCCCTGAACGGTGAAATCCTGGGCGAAAAGGGCCACGGGTCTGCCGTTGACGCGGCCAAAGCCTGTAACCACGCCGTCGCCCGGAATCTGCTCACCGGGATTGGGGTTCATGGACAGCGCGTCAACCTCCTCGAAGCTACCCTCGTCCAAAAAGGCTTCTATGCGCTCCCTGGCTGTGAGCTTGCCTTGCTGGTGTTGTTTGTCTATGCGGGCCTGGCCTCCGCCAAGCCGTGCGGCTTCATATTTAGTCCTGAGCGTATCAACTTTTTGCTGAGACATTGTATGTACTCCCTTATGCGCCAAACAGGCGCGTAATGCAAAGGCGTCCGGTCAGCGCAAGGATAAAGGGTATCAGTTTGGGCCTTTCTTTTTCCAGTCGTTCAAAAAGATTTCTATCCCTTTGTCCGTGAGGGGGTGTTTAATCAGGCTTTCAAAGACCTTTGTCGGAATGGTAGCTGCGTGCGCTCCGGCCAGGGCGGCTTCCGTGACGTGCCTGGGGTGTCTGACTGAAGCGACCAGGACATTTGTGTCAAAGTCATAGTTATCATAGATAGCCACTATCTCCCGTATTAGTTCCATGCCGTCCAGGTTCATGTCGTCCAGGCGGCCCACAAAGGGGCTGACAAAAGTAGCCCCGGCCCGTGCGGCCAGCAGAGCCTGGTTTGCCGAAAAACAAAGTGTCACATTCGTCTTGACGCCTATTGAGCTGAAATGTTGGCAGGCTTTGAGTCCCTCCGGCGTCATTGGGAGCTTGATGGTAACGTTTTTGTGAATCCTGGCGAGATCTGTTCCCTCAACAATCATTTCAGGAGATTTAAGGCTTATGACCTCGGCGCTGATAGGGCCGTCAACGATTTCGCAGATTTCATGGATGATGGCTTCAAAGGACTTGCCGCTCTCCTTTGCGATAAGGCTCGGATTGGTGGTAACGCCATCCAGCACAGCCCAGGAATTGACTTGTCTGATTTCGTTGAGATTTGCCGTATCAAGGAAAAGAAGCACCAGAACCTCCCAATGCCTAAAAAGAATAGCTGTCATTTTCTCATAAGACGGCAGACTTGAAACATCAAAATAGCTTGACCAATAAGCGACTTGATTTGATAATCATACTTGCCCATGAGATACTTCATCGGCTCATACACGTTTTGGAGCTGTACCCATTGACGCCTCCATCCCGCCAAATTCTGAGGTTATCCGGCAAGAGCCGGAGCAATGCTCCAAAAAGGAAGATTGTCATGACAATTCACCAGCCAGAGGGGCGTTAAGTGTCTAAAATATGGAAACGAATCTCATTACAGACAAAAATAGTGTTGCTTTTTGTCACTGTAAACGTGTTAATTTTGACCGCTTATACCATTTATGCCGTCAGAACCCAGGCTACGGGAGAAATGCAGAAGATAGACGTTCATTTAATCCTGGCCGCATACGAGTACATTGTGAAGGTTGGTGAAGGAAACCTTGATCGCGCTTTCAACAACGATATGCCGGAAGAGGAGTATAAAACCGTTGTCGCGTCCATGGGAGGCTACGCCCACGAACTCAATCTGGCTTACTTGTATTCAATGACGGTTGCTGATTCAAAGGTTAAATATGTCCTTGACGGCTCGCCTCAGGAGGATATTGATAAAGGAGAGTTTTCCTTTCCTGGGGATGATTACGAAGACGCCAGTCCAAAAATTTTTGCCGCCTGGAATGCCTGGGCTCCTCAGTTTGATGAATATACAGATTCTTTTGGCACATTCAGGTCGCACTTCATGCCGCTTAAAACAAAAGCCGGTAACAAATTAATAGTTTGTGTTGATATCGAAATTGCGGATGTGCAACGAAAAATCAGAAATATTTATGTATCACAAATTTCAATAGCCCTTGGTATTTTAGCTTTCAGCTTTATCCTTTCTTACCTATTTGCGAGAGTGATTGCCAAATCAATTGTTAGTATAGGCTCACACATCAACTATATTACCGAAAAACGCGATTTTACCCAGGCGGTTGTTGTTAAATCCTACGATGAAATTGGTAAAATGGCTGAAAATCTCAACTCTTTACAAAACGTACTCAAGCGCACTATCGGACATGCCTTTGAAATGTCTGTATCAAACGCCTCTCACGCCCAGGATTTTAGCAAGGCCGCAGCTTCAATCCAAAGCCACGTGGCTATGTCTTCAGGACAGGTGGAACAGTTGAACGAGCGGACTGCTGAAATCAACAAACACGCCGAGTTAGCGGCCAACTGCGCTCATTCCGTCCGGCGGGATATTAATGAAACCAGCGAACAGCTATCCGAAGCGCGCCGCACGTTAATGGAATTGGCGGAGCGCGTTAGCGAAACAGCTCAAAACAGCCGGGCTGTGGCAAATGACCTCTCAGAACTGAACGCCAAGGTGAGCGGCATTGGAAGGGTTTTGGAAACCGTCGCTGATATTTCGGATCAAACCAACATGCTGGCCATCAACGCTTCCATTGAAGCCGCCCACGCGGGAAGCATCGGACAGGGTTTTGCCGTCGTCGCCGAAGAGGTTAGGAAGCTGGCCGCCAGCACCCAGCAGACCGTTGGGGAATCAAACGAAATCGTCAGGCTTATCACTCAAGGGATTAACAGCATAGTGGCCAAAATGGCCGAAACCGTTGAAGCAAATGAAAAACTTGCTGCAGCCTCAAATAGATCCCTTGCGGACATTGAATCCATGCATAAGCGGTTTTCCAATACAACTTCCATAGTGGCCGAGTCTGTCGCGGGCAGCGACGGTATTAAATCTTCTATCGCGTCCATCACGGAAAACATCCATGATGTAAACAATGCCCTGGAATCCAGCAAGTCTGAAGCGAATGAAATTCTCAATACGGCTTCTTCTATCCTTGATAACGCCAATGAATTGAAAGACTACTTGTCTGATTTTAAGGTTGAGTGATTCTGTTTCTGCTTCAAAATTGCCTTCCGCAATCTTGAAGTAGAAAATTGTTTTAGAAGCCAGGGCATCACTTACCTCGTGAAATAGCTCAAGTTACATCGATAGGCTCAGATACGGCGCAATTCTCGTCTTCAAATAAAATGGCGCATTAAAGTAAAAATGTAATAAGATAAGACTTTAGGCCTTCCATGAAACCCATACCCATCCGCGCCCCAATCATTTGTTTTGTCTGTCTTTGTGTCCATGCTCAGGAGAGCGGCCAGGCATATCACCACCAACTGAACCGCTTTAGCGGCAACAAGTTGATACTCCTTGGTGATTGGAGCGCGGAAGACAGGGCAAAATGGAATGAAATGCTTGCTTCCACGGATTTATACGGGTACGACGTTAAATTATTAGGACGCGCAAACCAGCGGTGGACGGCTTTTTTCAGCAATGACGGCATAAACAGCCTGGAAGCCTGGATACGCCAGCAGAGCGGTTCGCACAGCTCCCGCTGGGCCGCCTTCGACGGGTCAAACTGTGTTATTGCGTCCGGCATGGACATTCCCGATACAGACGCACTGAGCGCGGCTATGGAGAGTTTTGGCATTAAAAGCGCGTTAAAACAATTGCGTGATTTCGTAAAGAGCCATCCTGACCACGTTGACGCCAGGACAGACCTATTAAAAGAAGTCCGCAGGCGGGCATTATTGGCTATGCCTAAAGATTTAGACGCTGATCTGGACAAAATGGACGATTTGCGCATATGGGGCATATTGGCCAGAGAGTTTGATTTGGCCATGAATTCAGACTGGATTGGCTTCAAGCTGGAATTTTTCCGCCCAGATGAAACTCAGCCAGAGCGATTCAGCCCGCTGATGAAAGCCGTTTTCCGCAAGCATATAGGCAAGGTGGAAGAAGCTATCAGGGAACTGCCCACAAACGAGAATCTGTGGGATTTATGGGCATGGATGGCGAGAACGCTCAATGACCGCCCTGCATTACAATTTGTACAGAGCCTTGAGCCATTTGTTCTTCCGGCGGGGCCAAATTGCCCGTCGGCCAGGGCTGCGGCCTGGCTGATAAATGCGGCAATGTCTAGTGAAGACTGGGAAACCGTCATTCAACTAGCCAAAATAGGGCGCGGTTTCGGCAGCTATACGATTGAGAGCAGAAAATGGTGGAGTCCGGAACGTTTTACCAGGCAAACTGTTAGTATGCCGATTGCCAGATACCCTGAACAATCGTCTTATTACCCGCTTTTGGAGGCATTGCTTAAACTGGGGAGAGTTGACGAGGCAAATAACGTATTTGATGAGTTAATTCGTAATGCAGGCGACTGGAGCGCCCAGGGCGCGGCGTCCGTAGCTCGCGCCAATGGTTTTGAAAAATTGGCTGAAATCTGGTCAGAGGGAGTAATAATAAAACCAGTCCCATATACAAGTCCTCCACCAATGGAGATTTGCCTTATAGTTCTTACAGATCAAGGCTCTAACGACTGTCGGCGGTCCTTGCAACTCGCGGGAAACCTTACATTCGGGCTGTCTGTTTATAACAATAATACATGGCCGGGGGTTTTAGAAACCCTTTCGTGGAGCGGAAAAGACTTTCGCTGGGCGCTGATTGGCGGAGACGGCTTTGTGATAGAGCAGGGAACCGCGCTGCCAGCCGCTGAAGAACTAGAGAAAATCATTGATGATAATAAAATTAAGAGCAAAAAAGAATTGGCGGAGATTTTTTTACGCAAGAATCCCAATAATATTGAGGCCATTATAACTTTTGGCGCCGAAAGCCTGATTGAGGGCGTCAGGGCAATGGAAAGACGTCAGGATAACGAAACAGAATTAGGCTCCAACCAGGATGAAGATATCTGGGGCAAAGCTGCGTCAAGCTGGGATAAAATCTTTAATAACGACAGGGTCATATATGCAATACCAAATTTTTATGCCAAAAAAGTCAAGTTGAATAGCCCTGCTATGAAATCCATCTCAAGGCGTCATATACCAAAAATTGAAGCCGCGATACGCCGTTCGCCAGGTTCGGAGGCTCTGTGGAATCTATGGCTCTTCTGGCGCAACGCCGGAGATAATGAAAGGAATTTTGAGGCGCTGCTGGACAGCATAGAGCCAAGCCCCATGGAAATTAAAGGCGCCTGTCCGCCGCCCATAGTTTTTGAAGCCTACTACAGCGAGTGCAAAGAGAATAACCAGTGGCGGCAAATAGTCAAGCTATTAAAAGAACCGTGGGACAGGGGTATCTCTGAGCAAATTATAGAGAATAACGCCAAAGAAAAAGCCGATAAAAAACCATCTCTGGTTTACCCTGAACTGGGCGATAGCGTAGGTTATCCGCTGATTGAGGCCCTGCTTCAAACGGGCAGACGGCAGGAAGCCGATGAGGTTTTTAACGCCTGGATAAATTGCGGAGGCAGCTTTTCCAATTCCGCTGAACTGATTGAACTGGCTTTGAAATTTGGCGGTGAAAGACTTGCCAGGGATTGGGAGCAAGGTTATAGTCATTGATAAAGCCGTTGAAGGCTTACGTATCCTGAAAGCCACGCCTCTTCTAACAAGTTGCATTCAAACTGGATTATCCGTCAAACCGAAAACCTAGCCGTTGCTGTGCTTCAGTTAATCAGCATGTCAAGTAATTCCAATTCTAAATAGAAATTGCTTTAATTTCTATTTAGAATTGGAATGCGCGATGGATGTCGCGCCGAAATGCGTTGCATTTCTAGAGGCAAGGCGGGACCATGCTCTCGCCGCAGCCGACTACTTCAAAATTGCAGGACGCAATTTTGAAGTAGAATTGGAATAATAATCCCTATAGTTCGCAACTTGGTATCAATTATGTCTAGTGGGAAAAGGCAAACTCCGGCGCACTGCGCTACTTTCCGGTTCAAAACCGCGAATACGGCGCCGCTATAGCAGTTTTGGTTTTTGTAGTCCAAGAGCGAGGCGTTAATGATTGGTATTGAGATTGGGGGTAAGGACTACCATTTGTGAAATTGCTATAACATCCATGGTTGAGAAATGCGGTTTGAACCGGAAATGCTATATATGGGCGGCAGCGTCTGGCACGCCTTTCGCTTAGTGACTTTTCGGGATTACAGCTTCATGTGTCCCAGCATGTTGGAGGTGCGCCGTGTTGACGTCTATTGGCAGAATTCACTCAATGAGGGTTGCTTCAATCATTGCTCCGGCGGCCATTGTCTGCGCGGCCCCGGCGCTTGCGCAGGAATATGATGATTACATTGGCGAGCGCCCTGAGCGATACGCTATGGTGCGCTACATGGAGGGCAGAATCAATGTTCGTAAGTGGGACGCCGATGAAGAGCTCAACCTTGGCACGCCGCTGGGGGAGGGCGATGCCATAGAAGGCAGCGGTCGCGCGGTCATACAGCTTGGCGACGGGACGAGGATTGCCTTTGGTGAGCGTTTCCGCCTTGAAATAGCCACGCTCTTTGATGACCTGGACGGCCAGACACAAGCGTTGTTCAGACTGGGCAGCGGACGCCTCTGCGCCATAGGCGGCCCCCAAAGCAACGCGCAAATCAGAATAGACACGCCTTCAGGCAGCGCCGCGCTTTCTAGCCGGAGCAATGTGAGTATTGAGGTTGGAACTGACCGCAGCGTAATAGTGAAGGTGTTTTCAGGCAGTGTTGCATTTAGCAACAAGATGGATGCAATTCGCATCAAGGCCGGAGATCGCCTGACCATTTACAGCGATAATGATCGCCTTAATCGCGTAAACTCTTTCAATACGTATCAGATGAACGATTTTGAAGCCTGGGCGGATGGGCAAATGGCCTTAAAACGCTCAAACAACAGCCATGTCCCTTCTGAAATCCGCTACTACGCCGATGCTCTTGAAGGTCACGGAGATTGGGTGCAGGTGGCTGACGCGGGCTGGTGCTGGCGCCCAACAGTAGCCATTGACTGGCGTCCGTATTGGCGCGGCCATTGGGGCGCTTACAGGGGGGGTATGACCTGGGTAAGCTACGACCCCTTTGGCTACGTCACACACCACTACGGGCGCTGGGGCTGGAGTTCCATTCACGGCTGGTACTGGATACCGGGCGTATTTTACAGCCCCGCCTGGGTTGTTTGGAACATGGCTGACGGTTTCTTCGGCTGGGCGCCGCTGGGCTACTACAACCGTCCCGTGTATTGGGGATACAACAACTGGCGGCACGATTGCTGGAACGTGGTTGACCTTAGGTACATACATTACAGGAACATACACCACCACACGAGATGGGACAGAAACATGGGCGGACGCTTTCCAAGCTACCAGACTGGCGCTTCCAGGCCTCTCACGCCCCCCTGGAGGCAAGGCCCTTTGATTGTCACGCGTCAGGAGTTTAGCAAACCAAACCCCGGCCAATTCCGTAGCGCGCTGACTCGGGAGGTTTCTGCCCAGAGATTGAAAGCGTACGAAGCCCAGACTGGCAGGCCCGTTGTCGTGAGGCGCGACATCGCGCCTGCCGCCCCCGGTCAGCAGCCCAGACCTGAAACCCGTCCTTTTGAAGACCAATCAACAAGGCGCGTACTGGCAGAGCGCCCGATTTTACGCGAATCCGCCAGAAACATTGCTCCCCCGAGCCGTGCTGCTGAGACGAGGGAGCCGAGCAGGATGACAACTCCCCCGAGCCGTACGCCTGAAACAAGTGAACCTGGCAGGACTACAACTCCGCCAAGCCGTACGTCTGAAACAAGTGAGTCAGGCAGAACCACAACTCCGCCCAGCCGTACGCCTGAAACAAGTGAACCGGGCAGGACTACAACTCCGCCCAGCCGCAGCTATGAGGCGCGGCCTGCGAGTCCGTCATCCCCTTCATCGTCATCAAGAACAGCAGCGCCGTCGTCATCATCACCGTCTTCTTCCCGCTCATCCGCGCCTCCCGATAGGAGCAGGAATTCAAGGCGGTAAAAAAAATTGAGC
>JAISSN010000092.1 GCA_031273105.1 Holophagales bacterium
CAAAGACCTGGCGGTTCATGCCAATATCGAGTATGGCCGCGCCAATCAGCGGGCCTACGCAGGGGGCGGAGAGGGGGCCGAGGATAAGCCCCGTGACAAACGCCCCCGCCAAGCCGTTGCGGGGGGCGCCGGCCTGCAATTTACTTGTTATTGAATCTGGCAGCCTGATTTCAAACGCCCCCAAAAGGCTTATGGCAAATATCGCAAATATGAGGCTCACCGGAATCAGAAAGCCCGGTTGCTGGGCGAATTGACCAAATACCGAGCCGGTTAGCGCGGCTATTACGCCCAGTACCGTGTAGGTGAGGGCCATGCCCTGCGTCAGCACTATTCCAAGCAGCAATCCCCTTGCCTTGCTGGCGCTCCTTGCGCCTATGACGGCCATGGTGATGGGTATCATGGGCAACACGCAGGGCGTCAGGCTTGCGCCTATGCCCCCTAAGAAAAACAGTATGAGGAGTTTCAGCAGTCCGCTCCCTGACGTTGAAGGCGGTGCGGGGGGCGAATCAGCGTTAGGGCTTGGCCCTTCATCGCCATTGGCGGCTGTGATGACGCCATCGCCTTTGGCCTCCGGCGCGGCAGAGGGACTGAGGTTTGATACGGGGTTTGTCTGCGCGGGTTTAGCGTCCGCCGGGTTTGTCGGGGCCGTTTCACTGCTCTTTAGCTCAGTAACGGCGGGGGCGCCGCCTGGTATTTCAGCCGCCCTGACTTTCAACTCTTTGTCAACGGGGGGAAAGCACAGGCCGCCCTCGCCTTCCATGCAGGTCATGTAGGTGACTATCAGGGTGACAGGGTCTTTCAGCCCCTCGCCCTTGACGGGGATTCTGATGGCGCTTTTCCAATACTTAGCGCCTAAGGAGTCAAATCCATCGTGGGGCGGCAACGGGCCAACATTTATCTTTCCCAGTGAACCGGCCTTGAGGTCAACCGATAACTCATTGGCGTGAACCGCACGGGGAAGCTCAATTATTACAGAGCCGCCCTTAAAGGAAACAGAAACGTCCTTTTCAGGGTCAAAGCTACCGGCCAATGCAGGCAAGCACAAAAAAAATGAGAGCGCCGCCAATAGTGTTTTGAGCCTAGTCATATGCCGCTCCTGATGATAAATGCAGAAATAACAATCATTCGTCAAAGGGATCGGCGGTTCTGGATTTTAGGGCGTCATCATTGACATAAATGCCATTGAGGCGGCCCCACAAGCTGTTGAAGCCCATCCGCATGTTGCCTTTGTTGCTCAAATCCTTCAGTTCAGCCTCCAGGAGTTTCATGGACTCCTTGCTCTGTATGTCTTTTATCAATTCCGTGCGCTGTCCGGCGGTGATGGGGGCGGGGGGTACGCGCTCTTTAATCCTGGCCATCCACAGCTTGCCGTCTTTTGTCCAGACGGCTTTCGTGAGGCTGCCGGCGGGAGTTTCCAGGACGGTCTGGCGGGCCAGGGAATTATCCGCAAAATCCGACATCTCGGCAAATGTCTGACCGGCTTTAACTTCTATTGGCCCTATTGTTGAAAGGTATCCCTCCGCGTCGTTGAACATGGTCAATAACTTGTTGCGGGCCTCTTCCAGACGATACGCGTCCAAAACCTTGGTTCTGATCTCCTTTAAGGGCGGTACGGCAATGGGCAGCTCCCTATGGACGCGATAGACGATAAAGCGGCCGGAGGCGGAAACTATCTGAGAAACCTGGCCCACGCTCATGGAGAAGGCATCGCTCACCAGGGATCGAATGGCTTCCAGTCCTGTAACCGTTGGGGCGTCGCTGCTAAAGGGATCGCTGTTTGTAACCTTTAAGCCTAACGAGGCGGCCGCCGCGCTCAAATCGCCTTTCTCCCCAACGCGCTTGCGCAGCTGCTCCAGCTTTTCTTTGGCCTTGGCCGAAAAACGCTCGTTTATGATTTCTGACGTGAGTTCTTGCTTTACCTCGTCAAAGCTGCGATCCCTGCGGTCGTGCAACTTTATCAGGTGCAGGCCGTACATACTCTTCACGGGCTGGCTGACCTCCCCTTTGTTGAGGGCGACCGCGCCATCCCAAAATCCCTTATCCATGACTCCGTCCCTAAACCATCCCAAATCGCCCTTGTTTGCTTTGGCGCTGGGGTCTTCGCTCTCGGCCTCGGCTAAAGAGGCGAAGTCCGCTCCGGCCACGAGCTTTGCCCTGATTTTATTTAGTTTTTCCTGAGCAGCCTCGAGTTCTTCGGGCGTGGTTCCCCTGACGAGGATATGGCTGGCCCTGATTTCCAGGTAGCCTGATTTCTTGGCGTCAAACGCGCTTTGAAGGGTTGTTTCATCGGGTACCAGCGAATCGCCAAAATTGCTTTGATCCACGGAGACTATTTGTAATACGCGGCGGGGGCCTTGCTGAAATCTGTCGCCTGAGGCCTTGAGGAATGTATCCAGGACTTCGTCCCCCGGGTCGGGTACAGCCATGGTGGCGGGCGAGAGAGAGACCGACTCAAATGAGATTTTTTCATTGCGGGCGCGGTATTCCTCATTCAGCCAGGCTTCGTCAATGGGCGTCAGCGCGGCGGCCTGGCTCTGGAGTTTGCCAATTATCAGGTTGCTGCGCACGCTTTCTTCAAAATTTTTGAGGGAAACATTGAAATACTGGGCGAGCAGGCTGCGGATTTCCGCGACGGGCAGCAACTGGCCATTTGCATCCAGTAATAGCGGGATTGTCCTCAATTCGGCGGCAAGGGAGTCCCGCACCTCGGCGTCTGTGACTACCACGCCGTGCCTGTCGGCGAGTTCTTCGGTGAGCTTGAGGTTCATCAACTGGCTCAAGGCTTGCTGTTGAATGAAGGGCATCATTGATTCCAGGTTGTCACGGGCGCCAAACTGCTGAATCATGCGCTGCATCGCTTCGTTTAAGTCGCGCCGCCTGACGTCGCGCCCATAGACGCGCGCCAGCACTACCTCGGGGGAGTCGGGGTGGGTGGTCTGAAACGCTGTCCCCAAATAGGCCAAAAACGCCAGAGACAGCACGATCATAAGGCTGCCGGTGAGGCCCTTGCTGCTCTTTATCACCTTTCTGAAATCACGAAGCATGATTACTCCAATACGCTAAAATCAAGTTTTGTTTGTGACGTCTGCCTTATGGCGCCGAGCGGCCATGATACGCAAGCGCGTCCTGGCCCAGGGCGATGCTCTGATCCAGAACCTTTAAGGCTACCAAAGAATTGACGTTTCGGGAAAGGAATTTTTAATATCAGGTTGCGTTCAATCAGGATTGAACACAACCTGATAAGCGCGGAGTGTGGGGCGTGGAACCATAATCCAGGTTGATTGCAAGTTTGTCAGTAGTCTATAAATCTGCGTCTATAGCATTTATAGACATTACAACCAACTAATACCATTTCCTATTTTTCAATGTTAGAAAACAGCAATTTGTTTCCTTGCAATTCAATGCTTTCTTTGAACAAAAACTCACATTGGCGATGGGAAATGGTATTAAACAAGCGTTATAAGCAAAAAAGCCCCTAAAACGCTACCTGGAAAGCGACAACTACAGAATCTCCGCCCTGTTCGCCGGTTTGGCCGCTTCTGGGCTGTAAAAAGTTCTTGCTGCGGTTGATGTAGTTGAGCTTGATGTTGGCCTGCCTGATTCTTTCGGGATTAAAGGCGTACGTGTAGCCTAATGTGATTTCGGTGAAGTTTGGAGTGTAATCGGCATTGCGAGGTGTGTCGGGCGCGGTGTGGGTGTATGGGTTGTAATCGGTGTACCAGTCGTCGCCTGTGTTGTAGTTCATGTTGTCATAACGGGCAACCAGACTATGTTTGCCAAATATGTAAGCGAATGTAGCCGTATAGCCCATGAACTTCTGGTCTAAGTGCTGTCTGGCGGCGCTGCTTACACCTAAAGCCTGAAAACGGCGGCCTAAAGCGCCCGTGATGATCTCGGCTGAAGCGTGGATTGTTTTAGTTTGGTAACGATAGAAAGCGCCCAGGTCGCTTATCTTATCCCCGTTATCTATGACGCTGTTTCTGAAAGCTTCGGTATCAGGCGCTCCAACGAATGATCCGACGGTCGTTTGACCAGTGGCATTCTGATTGTTAGCGCCTTGTAATGTATATACGCCAAAGGTGTGGTCTTTGCCGTAGTTCATCTCAAGTCTGGCAGCTATGTCTTTTTGCGCGTTGTTGTCAATTGCGCTTTTGGCGGAACCATTGAAGTATCCAACATGAAAGCGGCCGCCAAAGGCGTCTGGTTTGCCAAAGCCGACGCTTGCCGCAAGGCCGCGCTCCCTGACGTCGCCAAACCTGACGGCCAGCATGGAACGCTCGGCTAAGAGCAGGTCAGAAGAAGATGTAGCGCCCTCAAGGGTTTGAAGGTTCTTGAACTGACCAGCCCTGATTTCAAAATTATGCGGCAGTTTGTATCTAATCACAAAGTCCTGCAGCATGTTCAGAAAATTGTCGCCGCCGGATGTAGCGGGGTCTAGCATGATTTCATAATCAATGTTATTGGTAATACTAGCCGCGGCCTTTATTTCAGCCCTTCTGAACAAAAAGCCGTTTTCCCTGTACCTGCTGCTGAGATTATAGTAGCTGCTGTAAGGCGAGTTGGAATTAAGGCCGGCGCGAAGGTTATTGTCCATCATCTGGTGATACCAGAGCTGGCCAAGCCCAGTGATTTTTGGCGCCTGCGCCTGGGCCGCGATGGGGAGACCCGTTGTCAGGATCAGAGCAAGCATTGAGGTTTTTTGCGCGTTGAACATTTTTTCTCCAAAAAGGACCAACCGTGGTCTTAATGATATTCTATGCGCCGTGTAAAGTCGCTGTGAATCCTGTGTAAAAATAGCTGCATATGTATGTAATTTTGTAAGCGCGGTGCTTACAGGCGTTTTGGAGACACTGTAAAGAGGGTGAATTGCTATAGCCAATATCAGATTACATTCAAGCCTGATTGAATGTAATCTGATATTGGGCTGGCGTAATATGCTACTCTTTTTGCCCGGCGCTACAGGAGACTATCCATGATCATACTGACACTGAACGCGGGATCAAGCTCCCTCAAGTTCAACCTCATAGACACAGCGGATGAAACCGCTCTGGCAGACGGAATCGCGGAGCGCATCGGCCTTTCCGATGGTTTTATCCGGTGGACGATACAGGGCGAAAAGGGTCGCGTTGACCAGGACATGAAAGATCACAAGGACGCGCTTAAAACCATCATGGACGAGCTTCGCAAGACGGCCCTCAAAGACAGGGACGTTACAGCTGTTGGCCACAGGGTGGCCCACGGGGGGCCGCACTTCGGCGACCCAATGCTGGTGACGCCAAAGGTTTTACAGGAAATCGAAGAACTCGCCGCGCTGGCGCCCCTCCACAACCCCGCCAACGCGCTGGGTATCAAAACAGCGATGGAGATATTCCCCGGCAAACCTCAGGTGGCCGTGTTTGATACCGCGTTTCACAATTCCATTCCCGATTACGCGTACACCTATGGTTTGCCAAAGGAGTTATGCGCAAAGTACGAAATCCGCCGCTACGGCTTTCACGGCACCAGCCACCGCTATGTGGCAGAGCGCACGGCCCTGCTATTGGCAAAGCCGCTGGATATGCTGAAAATCATCACATGCCACCTAGGCAACGGGTCTTCCATTACGGCGGTCAACAAGGGCAAGTCCGTTGATACTTCTATGGGATTGACGCCGCTGGAAGGCGTCATCATGGGTACACGCTGCGGCAGCGTTGACGCGGGCGCGATTATTACGCTGATGGAAAAGGAAAACCTGGACGCAAAGGGTATTAACGCCCTGCTCAACAAGCAGAGCGGCCTTCTGGGCATTTCCGGCGTCAGCAGCGATTTGCGCGATATTGAGGAGAGCAGGGCGTCTAACGATAGCTCGCGCCTGACCTTTGAAACCCTCTGTTACGGCATCGTCAAATACATAGGAGCGTATGCCGCCGCCATGGACGGCGTTGACGTCATTACCTTTACGGCAGGCATCGGTGAAAACAGTAACTCGACCAGAGCCTGGGTCTGTAACAGACTGCGGAACCTGCTTGGCATAGAGCTAAACGAAGCCGTAAATAATGCCAGAAGCAAAGAGGACAGAATCATTTCAACCCCTTCTTCCCGTACGGCGGTATGCGTCATACCCACAAACGAAGAGCTGATGATAGCCAGATATACGGCAAAATTGGTGTAAAACTGAGTGGTGGCGGCGTGAAGCAATTTAAAATTTACAGTTTCATTGACCGCAGCTATCAAAATTGCTATTCTCGTATGTTGTTCTCAATGGAGAACCGGAAGGAGAAAACCTGTTGTATGAGTAAGCAAGGCCTTGGTACGCTGGCTAATCTGGCCAAAATCATGGAAGAAGCGACAGACCCTGGATCTCAGGTGCGTGAAGACAGGCGGGAAGTCAAGCAAAAAACGCTGCAAAAGGATTCTTCGATACCGCATCAAAAAAAGGCCATGGATCCCAAACGCAAAGCCTGGTATGCAAAGCGATTAAAAGAGCAGGCTGACGACCATCAGACCTGTGCGCCCACGGTCACGCCAACGCCAATGATTCCTACTCAAGCCGCAACCCGTACAACGGCGGCCAATGCCAGTAGCGGATTACTAGACGCCCTGGCGGCCGCCAGGGAAGCTAAACCAAAAGACGCTTCCAAACGCCCGGAGGCATGGAAGCGCAAGCCCGGCGACCCCATTTTTTAGATTTATTCCATTCCTACTTCAAAATCGCGTCCTGTAATTTTGAAGTAGCCGGCTGCGGCGAGAGCGTGGTTTCGCCTTGTTGCGGATACGGCATCGCAAGCGTTCCAGGGATTTGTGGCAAACACACACAATTCACTCTCCACTGCTTTTAAGAGACCGCCAGGCAATGATTTTTACCGTCACTGACTTGCCCACGGCCTTTATCAAATCCGATTCACTGGCCTCTTTTACCTTTGAAACGCTACCAAATTCCTGAAGCAATTTTTTGGCCGTCGCCGCGCCTATGCCCTTAATGTTCGTGAGTTCGGTTTGAATAGTCCTTTTAGCCCTCAACGCCCTGTGGTACGTGATGGCAAAACGGTGGGCCTCGTCGCGTATTCGCTGGAGCAACTGTAATACGGGGCTGGATTTGGGTATTCGCAGCGGCTCATTGGAAGCCGGCCTGTACACCAATTCTTCTTTTTTTGCCAGCGCCGCCAGTTCGAGGGCTATGCCCTGTTCTTTGAGAGCGGCTTCGGCTACATGCAGCTGCCCCAGTCCGCCGTCAACGATCACTAAGGCAGGCAGGCCTCTGTCCTCCTCAACGAGACGCTTGTAACGCCTCGTTAAAATTTCCGCCAGGTTGCTGAAGTCGTCATTTTGCTCGTTACGTAGCTTAAAACGCCGATAGTTGCCCTTGTCGGGAAGGCCGCCCGAAAAGACGACGCAACTGGCGACTACCTCGCGGCCCTGGGCGTGGCTGACATCAAAGCACTCAATACTGACGGGTAAATGGGGCAGGTCTAAAAACGCCTGCAAACCCTGCAGCACCGCTTTGTTTAATTCTTCCGGCTCGAACTTGCGCTCCAGGGCCAAGCGTGCGTTTTCCTGGGCCATCTGTAATAATTCAACCTTTTCGCCCCTCTTCGGCACGTATATCTTTGGAGTCGCGCCTCTGAGGCTTCCGAGCCATTCTCTAAGCACATCAAGGCCATCCGGCTCGGTTTCCACTAAAATTCGCGCTGGAGCTATTTCTTCTGTATAGACGCGCTGGATTACTTCCGCTACAACGCCTGGCGTCAAAGTATCTGTGTCCTCAAGGACATACTCTTTTCGCCCAATGATGCGGCCATCCCTGAGCAGCAGCCTATGAACGCAAACGCGGCCGTTGAGCGCCGCTGAGCCGAATATGTCCTGGTCTTCGGCGTTCAGTATTGCCGCCTTCTGGCGGTCAAACCAGGCGTCAATCTGTTGCAGTGTGTCGCGGTATTGGGCGGCCTGCTCAAAGGCCTGTACTTTTGATGCTTGCCACATGGCCCTCTCGAGGCGGGATTTTAGTTCATCCCGCTTGCCTTCCAGAAATAATTTGGCTTCTTTGACCTGGTTTCTGTAGGCGTCGGGTTTCACCACGCCTATGCACGGCCCGCTGCAGCGGTGCAACTGGTATTGCAGGCAGGCCCTCTTCCTCTGCCCGTCTATAACAAGCTCGCAGTCCCTCAGCATGAAAAACCGCTTAATCAGCTCAACCCTTCTATAGGCCGAAGACGCTGGGAAAAAAGGGCCGAAGTACTGGGAACCGTCTTTAATCAGGCTGCGCGTCACGGAAACATGCGGATATTCATTTTTCCAGGTTATTTTTATGTAAGGATAGCTCTTGTCGTCCCTCAAAAGAATGTTAAATGGGGGCATGTGGGCGTTGATCAGGTTGTTTTCAAGCACCAGGGCTTCCAGTTCAGTAGCGCAGACTATGAACTCCAAATCCCAGATCAGGGCTACCAGCCTCTTTGTCTTTGTGTCCAGTTGGCGGGACTGAAAATAGGACTTGATCCTGTTTTTGAGTACCTTTGCCTTGCCTATGTATAAAAGGTTTCCCTTTTTGTCCCTGTACAAATAAACGCCGGGGTTGACGGGCAGGTCGGCGAGTTTTCTGGAAAGCAAACGTGAGCGTCCGGCGTTGTGCTTGGTACTTTTGTTAATGTCTGTCACGGCTAAAACAATCCTACGCAGAACACGATGGCAATGACGGCCGCCAGCGGCAACTGATCCCATAACGATAAAAGACGGACAAGCGACGCTCTTTTCATAAGAACAGGATAGCCGTTTAAAAAACAGAGAGCGCTTTGATTTTCAAGTTTGCTGGCTGGATATACACTATATCCTATCGGAGCGTTGCATGTTGAATTTTGAAATACTCACAGTGGGGCCGCTGGGGTGCAACTGCGTTCTCTTGTGGGATGCGGAATTCAAAGCGGGAGTGGCCGTTGACACGGGAGACGAGGCCGGGCGAATTTCAGAGCGCGTTGATAGCCTGGGCGTCAATATCCAGGCTATCTTATTGACACACGCCCACTTTGACCATGTGGGGGGCGCGCTGGAGCTGCAAAACCACTGGAAATGCCCTGTATTGTTACATCCAGACGATATTCCGCTGTTAGAGCGCATAAATGAACAAACCGCACACTTTAGATCGGCGGCCGTCCAAAAACCGAACGTCACGCCGATAAACGATGAATTGCCGCTGGAGATAAAAACAGCCCACACGCCCGGACACAGCCCGGGTTCGTCAATTTTTTTGTTTGATTCTGTCAGGGGCAAGGCAGTGCTTTCCGGGGACACATTGTTTTCCGCAGGCGTAGGACGCAGCGACCTCATGGGCGGAAGCTGGGAGGCGCTGGAAAACAGCATACGCGCACAGCTCTACACACTCGACCCGGGCACGCTCGTGATACCAGGCCACGGCCCAAACACTACGATTGGCATCGAGCGCGGCCGAAACCCGTACGTCAGAGGTTGATTTATCAATGAACACGTCAGGATTAAAAAAACTATCGCTGATGTTAATTGCTTGCTGCGTTGCGCTGAACCTGACGGCGCAGGCTGGCAATTCCGTTGCTGACGACCTTAATTACATGTTCCCGCAAAAAAGCCCCAGAGCAAGCGTCAGCCAGGCTGTCGGCACATGCAATGTAACTATCGAATACCACCGCCCCCGTATCCGCAATCGCGCGATCTGGGGCGAACTGGTTCCTTTTGGGGAGGTCTGGCGAACAGGGGCTAATGAGGCGACCGCCATTGGTTTCAGTCAGGATGTCAAGGTTGCGGGCAATCCTGTTCCCGCCGGTAAATACGCCCTGTTTACTATCCCAGGAAGGGAAAAGTGGGTTGTGATACTGAATAAGCGGCATAACCAAATTGGCGCTTTTGAATACAACCCGGCCGAAGACATTTTGCGCTTCGACGTGCGCCCTGTGGCGACTTCCTTTACTGAGTATCTGACCTTTGAGATTTATCCCGCCAGCGATTCAAGCGCCTACGTTGATCTGGACTGGGAAAGGCTGCGCGTCTATTTCCTCGTGGAGGTTGACCTGGATAAGGCCATTGAAGCGCGTATGAAGGAAATATTGGCCAGGGCTTCCAAAAACGACTGGAACACGCGCTGCGAAGCAGCCCAATATTTGCTGGACGCGGAAAAAGACCTGCCCCGGGCCATGAGGCTGATTGAAGAATCTATAAAAATCCGCCAAACGCCCCAAAATCTCTTTGTCAAGGCACAGATACTTCGTTGGGCCGGCAGCCCTGCGGACGCAACAAAGGCTCTGGAGCAAGCCATTGACCTGGCCTCAAAACAAAACGCGGCGCCCTCCGTTGTAAAGCCCATGGAAGACACGCGCTCTCAGTGGCAAAGGGCTGACCAAAGGAGATAGCCCTGTATCGCGTTAAGGAAATTTTTTATTCACTGCAGGGCGAAGGCTTCCACACGGGTCGCGCCGCCATTTTTATTCGTTTCTCCGGCTGTAATCTGTGGTCGGGTATTGAAAGCGACCGCCAATCGGCGCCGTGCGATTTTTGTGATACAAACTTTATGGGCGAGGATGGCAGTTTGGGGGGAACATACAGCGCGGAACGCCTCGCTGAAACAGTACTGTCTCTATGGCCTGGTAATGAGACGCCTTTTGTCGTATTCACGGGCGGCGAACCCATGCTGCAGGTGGATAGCCAGCTAATAACCGTCCTGCGCCCTAAAGGCTGCGTGGTAGCTATTGAAACCAATGGGACGATACCCGTCATCCCCGGTATTGACTGGATCACGGTAAGCCCGAAAGCCAGAGCCGCGCTGCGCCAGACATTCGGAAATGAGCTAAAGCTGGTGTACCCGCAGACGGGGTTAGATTCGTCCCAATACGAGGGCCTTGCCTTTGAGCATTTTTTCCTGCAGCCAGTTGCAAGTTCCAAATGCCCAAACGCCGTCATGGAGGCCGTTGAATACTGTCTGTCACACGCCAGATGGAGGCTGTCGCTGCAAACACACAAGCTGGCGGGAATAAAATAAATCATGGCTTTTAAACCGCTTCCCTGGCAAACCGCCTGTGAAAAGGCGCTGGGCGATTTTACGCGCCGTGACGCATTGCGTTTCTGGGGCTGGGGACACGACGTTGACGGAGCGCAAATACCTGCCTTTGACTATCGCTTTGAGCACACGCTGGCCGTGGTGAAGCTGAGCCGCTGGCTGGCGCCGCTGGTTAGCGCCGACGCGGACATTCTGACATGCGCCGCATGGCTGCACGATTGCAGAAAGAGGCTTGGACAAAAGGGAAAGGACAACCATGCCTCTGAAGCGGCAGGGGCGCTGGATGAAATACTGGATGGAACAGATTTTCCTCCCCACAAGATTGAAACCGTGCGCCACGCTATTCTTCACCACGTTGGTCTCAGTCTTCCCGAGCCGCTGGAACCCCTTGAAACCGCGTGTCTTTGGGATATAGACAAACTCAGCAAGCTGGGAGCGGCAAGTCTGGTTCACTTCATGGGCATAAACCCGGCCTTTCAACCCGCTACCACCTCGGAAACGCTGAAAAAGGGCGAAGAATGGCTTGAACTGGCCCACGGCATCGCCATCGGCATGAACACAGCCCCCGCCAAACTTGAAGCCATGGGGAGATTTGAATTTTTGCGACATTACTACAAACGGCTGAAATATGAATGGAGTTAATGCAGTTACAGGTTTTGTTTTACTGGTTTGCGACCTGCGATCGCGGCGTTTTTCGCTCCTCCCTCTTCACTGTTCATCAGTTTCAGTTGCACAAAACAAATCGGTCTATCAGAATTAGAGAGAAACCGAAACGGTTAATAGCTGGGAGTCAGGACAATGAGCATATTGTTATTGGATTTCGCCCAACTGATTCAGACCACGCTAAGGTCTCTTCAAATGTACACGGCCAATCACCCGAGGACTCGCCAGGCTACGCAATTACTGCTTAATAAGCTGATTGAACACTTTGAGCAAACGCCAACAATAAAAATAGCCGCAAGCGGAGGCCGCCTGTTCATGGACGGTCAGCCCGGCGACGCCCGCAACATGCACACCGCTAATCTGTGCAAGGCTCTCTCGGATCGTTCAATATCGGGCATACAGTTTGAAAAGGGCATAGACCTGGATGAATTGATCAGTATCCTCGAAGTGCTGTTGCTTAAGCCCCAGCGAATAGACGAGATGGGCGGCGCAGAAGCTGTGATTGCGGCAAAAAACATGAAGCGCGTGCGCCTGACGCAGACAAAATTTTTAGAGCTGGGCGAGGACGAAGAAATAATGGCGGCAGGCGCCGCCCCGCCGGAAGAAATAACCGATGAAGAAGGCGAGCGTCTGAAATTATTCAATATTTGGCTCACCAGGTTTAAGGAATGCGTTGAAGCCGCCGCTAAAGAAGCGGAAGGAACTGTCTGGAGGCCGCTGTTCAAAGGTGAGTTACCTCCGGCCAACCTAAAGGCTACGGGTCGCCTTGCGATTGAGCTGAGGTGGGAAACAGATTCGCCTCCGGCAATACATTGGGAGGCGGTGCAGCTTGCCCTGGAAAACCTGTCCCCGGCCGAGCAGCTATCCGTCGTCACCGGTCGCCCTACCTTGCCGGATATCCCCCCCAGCCTGAACAAAGTCATGGATGGTTTTATTCCCGACATATTGGCCAAGTCGGCTATAAAACTTCACAACGAAGGCGCTGAGTGGAGCGGTTTAAAAGACGCCGTTTATTCCGCCATCAC